>JAHDXY010000070.1 GCA_023384005.1 Burkholderiaceae bacterium
GTGATGGCGCTCGCGCAGCGCGTCTACGTGCTGCACCACGGCGAGATCATCGCCAGCGGCAGCCCACAGGACGTCGTTCGCGACCCGCTGGTCATGAAGAGCTACTTCGGCGACGACCTCGAATGAGCGCCACGCCGCAATCGCCCGACCGACAGCACCCGGTGCTGCTCGAGATCTCGGGGCTGTCGGTGTACTACGGCGACGCCGTCGCGCTCGAGGGCATCGCGCTCGACGTGCGGCGCAACGAGGTGGTCGCGATCGTCGGCGCCAACGGCGCGGGCAAGACGTCGCTGATCCGCGCGATCGCCGGGGTGCTCGCGCCGCGCGCCGGCAGCATCGTGTTCGACGGCAGGCAGATCGCGGGGCTGCCCAGCCACCTGATCTGCGACGCCGGGATCGGGCAGGTCGCCGAGGGTCGCCAGATCTTCCCGACGCTGTCGGTGATGGAGAACCTCGAACTCGGCGCGATGCTGCCGCGCGCGCGCGCCGCGGCACGCCAGACGCTGGACGAGGTGTTCGAGCTGTTCCCGAAGCTGCGCTCGCGCGTGCGCCAGGCGGCCGGGACGCTGTCGGGCGGCGAGCAGCAGATGCTCGCGATCGGGCGCTGCCTGATGGCGCAGCCGACGCTGATCATGTTCGACGAGCCCTCGCTCGGGCTCGCACCGGCGGTGGTTCGCGACGTGTTCGCGATCATCCGCTCGCTGCACGCTCGCGGCCTGACGATCGTGCTGGTCGAACAGAACGTCGCGACCAGCCTGAAGATGGCCGACCGCGCCTACGTGCTCGAGAACGGCCAGATCGTGCTCTCGGGCACCGGTCACGAACTGCTCGACGACCCGCGCGTGCGCTCGGCGTACCTGGGCATGTAGTGCGGGGCGTGCGTTCGACCGGTGCGCTGACTCGGTTGCTCGGGTGTTCGGGTGCTCCGGTTCGTCGGGTCACGCGCGGCAGCACGCCGCGCACCGGGTGCTCAAGCGTTCTTTGCTCGCGCGGACGGCCGTCGAGGCGTGCGTGCGGCAGGCGCTGCGTGGCCGATGTCGACGGACTCGACTGACGTCGTCCCGAAAGACCTGGAACGCGCAAGTGCCTGTTTAATCGCGCGGGGCAGCCTCGCCCGGCCGGTCGGGTTCAGGATCCCGGCGAGGATCATCTTGAGCGTTCGGCGCATGTACTCGTCGAAAGGCACCACGTCGCGCAGGCGCCAATTCTTGAGCCCCCACATGTGGGCAGTAGTGATGATCCAGTAGGTGGCGAGCTCCGCGTTGAGATCGTCCACGCAATAGCCGGCGGCTTCACAGGCGAGGATACAGTCGAGCAGCAACTGGTTCGTCTGCAGTTCCTTGTCCTTGAGGATCCGGATCTGGTCCTTGTCCAGGAGTTTGGTCTCGCGATAGGCCAGCAAGGCCGCGCTGATATTCTCATCGATGACCTGGTAGTAGGCCATCCCGCCGCACAGAAGCTTGACCAACGGATCCTTGACCCCAATGATCGCTTGTGGAATCCGCTGGTTGTAGCTCTCGGTGATGGCCAGGATCACCTGGAACAGGACATCGCGCTTGTCGTTGCAGTATTTGTAGATGAGGCCCGGACTGATTCCCGCAACCTCCCCGATGTCGATAATCGACGTCTCGTGGTACCCCTTCTGCGTAAAGCATTGAAGCGCGGCCGCCAGGATCTGCCCGCGACGCTTTACGGCCCGTTTCCGCCGGTTCTCGCTCGGAGCACGGCGACGGGGACCTGCGGGCAGATCACTGCTTTCCACTACTGCGTCATCGGTGTCCGGCGAAATCTGGGGGGCGTTTTTCGGCAAAGGCCAGTCTTCCTTCCATGCATTCGTCAGATTTCAGATACAGCTGCAGGCTCGCGTCTGCAAACTGCGCTTGGGCAGTCAAACCACCGTTTTCGAGGTTGAAAGCGCACTTGAGGAATTTTAGCGCTGTTGGGCTGAGTGCCACCAGTTCCGCGGCTTGCGCCCGGGCCGCGGTCTGAAGCTCGGCACCGGGCACGACCGTATTGACCAAGCCCCAGCGCTCGACTTCCACTGCGCTGTACTGGCGGCAGAAGAACCACATCTCCTTGGCCCGTCGTTCACCGATCAGCCGCGCCAGGTGCGTGCCCCAGCCGGCGTCGAACGACCCCACGCGCGGACCGACCTGGCCGAACTTGGCATGATCCGCGGCGATGGCGAAGTCGCACACGGCGGCGAGCACGTTGCCGCCACCGATCGCAAACCCATTGACGGCCGCGATGACGGGCTTGGGAATCGATCGCATCGCGACGTGCAGGTCCTCGATCTCCCAGCGGCCGTTCGCACTGGTGCCGTAGCTGCCCGTATCGGCGAACTCCTTCTGGTCGCCGCCGACGCAGAAGGCCTTGGTGCCGGCGCCGGTGAAGATGACGACCAGCACGTCGTCGTTTACCCACGCGGCCCGGAACGCGTGCAGCAGTTCCTCGATGGTGCGCCCACGGAAGGCGTTGAGGCGCTTCTCGCGGTCGATGGTGATGGTCGCGATGTTGTCGCTGACCTCGTAGCGGATGTCGGTGTATTCCATGATGTGTGGCTCGCTAGCGTTGGCCGGTGATGAACTTCTCGAGGCGGCGTTGGGTGTCGGCGGAGGCGAACAGTCGACGGTCGGCGTCGCGCTCTTCGGCGAAACCGTCGCGCGAATGATCCAGGGCAGCGCCGATCAGGCGCTTGGCTTCACGGACCGATTGGGAGGACAGGCGCGCAATGCGTTCGGCGATCGCCTCACATTCGGTCTGCAACGTTTCGTGCTCGACAGACCACTGCACGACCCCCAGCCGTTGTGCTTCGGCACCGCTGATCACGTCGCCGGTCAGGATCAACTGCGCGGCGACTCCGCGGCCGCATAGCCAGGTGAGGCGCTGGGTGCCACCCGCGCCCGGGATGAGCCCGAGCTTGGCTTCGGGAAGGCCGATCTTGGCGCGGTCTGACGCCACGCGAAGGTCGCACGCCAGTGCCAGTTCCAGACCGCCTCCGAGTGCAGCGCCGCCGATTTCGGCGATGACCACCTGCGCAAGAGCCTCGATTCGGGCGAAGGCTTGCTGGAACTTGGTCACGTCTGCCACCATCGCCTCCGCGCCGTCGGCGCGCTGCGTCAGGGCGTGAATATGCGCCACGTCCATTCCTGCGCAAAAGATCTTCTGCGCCGAGCGGATGTGCAAGACGGAGATGTCGTCACGCCGGTCCAGATCGTCCAGGATGGCATGCAGGCGATTCAGCCATTCGTCATTGATGGCGTTGACTGGCGGGCGATTCAGGGTCAGTACCAGCCGGCTGCCCTTGTGTTCAAGATCGAACATCAGCGACCCTCTTTCTGAATGAACGAGCGGCCAATAAGCTGGCGGTGGATCTGGTTGGTACCCTCCCAGATCTGGTGGATCTTTGCGTCGCGCATCATGCGCTCGACCTCGTATTCGCGGCAGTAGCCGTATCCGCCGTGCAGTTGGACCGCGTCTTCGGTGACCTTCATGACCGTGTCGGCGGCCTTCATCTTGAGCATGGAGGACTCGACGCCGATGTCGGTGACGCCCGCCTCAATCATCGCGGCGACCTTCCACATGAAGCTCTCGGTCAGCGTGATCTCGGTCGCCATGTCGGCCAGCATGAACTGGATGCCCTGATTGTCGATAATGCGGCGGCCCGACTGCTTGCGGTCATTCACGTAAGCGACCGACCTCGCGAAGGCCGCCCTGGCCAGCCCCATGCACAGGGCTGCAACGCTGGGCCGCGACTTGTTGAGCGCGGCGAAGAGGACCTTCAGACCGTCACCGGGCTTGCCGATCAGATTGGCCCGCGGCACGCGGCAGTCGTCGAAGGCGAGTGCGGCAGTGGATGAGGCATTGTGGCCCATCTTCTTCTCGATCCCGAGCACCGAAAAACCCGGCGTTCCCTTCTCGAGCACCAGCACGGAGATCGCATCCTTTGCACTGTCGATCTCGCTCCACTTCCCGAATAGCAGCAGGCGGTCGGCCACGTCACCGCTGGTGATGAAGGTCTTGGAGCCCTGGACGACGATGTGTTCCCCGTCGGGCGTGAACCGGGTCTTCATGCCGGTGGCGTCCGAACCGGCGTTCTGTTCGGTGATGGCGAGCGCACCGAAGCCGCCCTCGGCGATGCGCGGCAGCAGGCGCGTTTTCTGCTCCTCGGTGCCGAAGTCGATCAAGGGTTTCATGCCATGGAAGTTCGTCGCCCAGATGAGGGCCGTCGACGAGCAGGCCGCGGCAATCTCGCGCACGCAGGCGAGGTAGGCTGTGAAGCGCAAGCCGGCACCGCCATAGGCTTCGGGAACAAACACGGCGTTCAACCCCAGCGCGTTGAGCGCGTTCACGCTGTCCCACGGGAATTCGCCACTCTGGTCATAGCGAGCGGCGTTCGGGGCGATCACGTCGCGACAGACCCCGCGCAGGCTGTCGAGGAGCTGGGCTTCGGCGTCATTCAACGCGACGGAGGCCGTGAGCCGGTCGAGGACGGTCATGTCAGATGATCTCCTGGTCGCGCAGCAGACGGATCTCGTCCGCGCTCAGACCCACGAGCCCGCGAAGGATTTCGTCGTTGTGTGCACCGAGCCCCGGTGGCGCGCTGCGCGGCGCAGAACGCTGACCGTCAAAGGTGATACCCAGGCCGACCTGCGGAACGGACGATTTCTCGCCGGACATCTGGTAGAGGAAGCCGCGATCCATGAGGCCGGAGTCCGCCGCGATCTCATCGACACGGTTGATCGGGCCCGATGGGATCTTGGCCTTGTCGAACAGCGCCAGCCAATGACTGCGCTCGCGCGTGGCCAGGATCCGCGTGATCCGCTCCACGATTTCCGGACGATGCCGGAGACGGTCGGAGTTCGTCGCAAAGCGCGGGTCCGAACCGAATTCAGCCTCGCCGACCGCCTCCCAGAAGCGCTGCCAGATGCCGTTATTGCCCAGGCCCAGCGTGATCGGCAGATCGGCGGTCTCGAAGGCCTGGTAGATCGCGATGACGCTGTCCCTGGCCCCGGTACGGCGTGGAACCTCGCCCGACCCCAGGTAGGTCACGATACGCGGCGTCAGGAAACGCGTCATGCTCTCGATCATCGCGACATCGACCACGTGGCCCTTGCCCGTGCGTGCGCGGTCCAGAAGCGCCGCCAACGTACCGATGACCGCATCCATTCCGGCCAGCAGATCGGCCGCCGGGGTGCCCACCTTCTGCGGCGGCGAATCGGCTTCGCCGGTGATATCCATCACGCCGCTGTAACCCTCTGCGATGAGGTCGTACGAGGTTCGGTCGGCACGATCGCCCGTGAGCCCAAAACCGGTGATCGACACGAACACGATGTCCGGCCGCACGGCCTTGATCGAGTCCTGGTCGATGCCCAGTTTCTTTTGGACGTTACGCACCGAGTTCGTGACGACGACGTCACACAACCGGACCAACGAGTAAAGCACGGCCCGACCGGATTCC
The DNA here is from genome assembly GCA_023384005.1 of Burkholderiaceae bacterium. GTDB lineage: Bacteria > Pseudomonadota > Gammaproteobacteria > Burkholderiales > Burkholderiaceae_E > Quisquiliibacterium. The sequence goes on from JAHDXY010000070.1 coordinate 5,462, forward strand.
TTCGTGTAGTCGAGCGTGAGGCTCTTCTTGTTGCGGTTGACGCTCAAGTACCAGAGCGACTCACCGGCCAGGAAAGGCGGGCCCCAGGCGCGGCTGTCATCGCCGGTCCTGGGCCGCTCGACCTTCAAGACCTCGGCCCCGAGGTCCGCGAGCAACATCGTCGCGTAGGGCGCAGCGATCGAGGTGGTCAGATCCAGCACGCGCGCGCCCGACAGCAGTTGCAGCGCTGGTTCCGTGGGCGCCGGGGGCAATGAGTCAAGGGGCAGCATGTTGCCTCACCATGGTTTGCTTATGTTGATTCCGGTCGGCGTCCTCGGCGCTCAACCTCCCTTGCTACAACGAGGCGACGAAGAACTCGCCGGTCTGCCGACGCGCACGCTCGAGTGCCTCGGCCGAAACGCCGTGCAACGCCGTGCCCATGCCTGCGCGGGCGATCGTGATCGAGATCCCCAGACCCGTGGTCCCCGCGCCCGAGACCCCCACAACGGAAATCCGCATCCATGTCATGTCCATTATTGATTGACTGATTATTCAATAATGAGCGACTTCCGTCAAGTTTCAGGCGTCGTCACCGCCCATCAGCAGCGCGAGGCGTTCCATGGCCTCGACGTACTCCAGCTGCAATTGGTACATCACATCCCTGACCGAGGTCTCGCTATTCACACTGCCCACCGACTGTCCGACCGGGAACGAGTAAAGGTCAGCGCGTTTGGCGCGCACGACGCGCGCATGGGCTTCGTTGTAGAGAATGCCCTGCAACGGGGTCGGCAGAATCGGGGGCGCACCCGGGCGATCCCATGCCTCGGAGAGCTTGCTCTTGAGCATCCGTACCGGTTTGCCCGTGCGCACACGGCGGCGCACGGCATCCTCGGCGCGCGCTGCAAATATCGTTTCCTTCTCGAACGGGTCGAGTTCGCTCTCGCGCGTGCCCAGCCATACCGTGCCGCACCACACGCCCTGCGCGCCCATCGCCAGCGAAGCGGCGATCTGGCTGCCACGGGTAATGCCGCCGGCGGCCAGCACTGCGATGTTCGGACCGGCTTCCGCCACAACCTGGGGCACCAGCACCATCGTCGCGATGTCGCCCGTGTGGCCGCCCGCCTCGGTGCCTTGCGCGATAATCACGTCGACTCCCGCCTCGCGATGGCGGCGAACATGCGAAGCCTTGCCGCAGAGGGCGCCGATGACCAGGTTGTGGTCGCGCAGCAACTTGACCACGTCAAGCGGGGGTGCGCCGAGTGCACTCACCACCATCTTCACGCCAGGATGGCGCAATGCTGTCTCGAGCAGCCGTCGCGCGCCGTCCGGTGTCATCCCGCCCCGACCTTCGACGACCTCACGGTGAACGCGTTCGCGCTCGTCAGGCGGCAGTTCAGGCACGCCCTCGGCAGTCAGGATGCCATTGATGAAGTCGCGGTTTTCCTGCGGGATCAGATCGGCTGGATCGCCCGCGGTCTTCTCGGCCTCCTTGTCATAAGTAGTGGGAATGATGACGTCCACACCGTACGCTCGCCCGTCGACGTGGTCGTCGATCCAGCGCAATTCGCGCTCGAGTTGCTCGGGACTGATGGTCGACGCACCAAGCACGCCAAAGCCGCCTGCCTTGGTTACCTCGACGACGACGTCGCGACAGTGGGAGAAGGCGAAGACGGGCACGTCGCAGCCCAAGCGATCACAAATGGGGGTTTTCACGGAGTCTCCTGAGGGATAAGACACGTCATTGCGGCGGCACTCCCGTCGGGGTGAATGAGCTCTGGAGGCGCGGGGCCGCGCGCCGGCAGCGAGATCCACGTCGATGCAAACGCGCTATTGCTGACTCGCGTGCGCCGTGCGGCGCGTTTGCCTGATTCCCGAGTTCGCCGGCCGAGGTTGCCGGGTCCGGCATCGCGACGCGTAGTCGGGTTCTCGCGTGGCATTGCTGTTTCCACAGGCCAGTTCATTCAGCGCGCGTCATCGGTCGCGCGCACGTGAGCCCGGCGGCGTGCAAACGCTCGATTTCCGCATCGGCGATTCCGATCTCGCGCAATACTTCGGCGGTGTCTTCGCCCAGTCGCGGCGCCAAGCGCTGGACGCCGCCGGGCGAATCCGAGAATTCGATCGGTACCTTGGAGACACGCAGCGGGCCTTCGGTCGGATGGTCCATCGTCTGCCAGAAACCCACGCTCTGCAGGTGTGGATCCACCAGCAGGTCGTCGAGTGAATTGACGCGACCGAACGGCACGTCGGCAGCGCTCAGCAAGGAAATCCACTCTTCTGTGGTGCGCTGCGCGACACGCCGGCCCACCTCGTCCCAGAAGCCTTGTTGGTCGCTCTGGCGGGCGGCATGGGTTGCATAGCGGGGGTCTTGCGTCAGCGCGGGGTCACCCACCACCGTACAGAAGCGGGCCCAGTGCGCGTCGGTGTAGGGCAGCACGCAAAGATATCCGTCCTTGGTCTTGAACGGGCGGCGCGCCGCAGTGCTGACCGGGAGGTAACCCATCGGGCCAAGGGGCGGAACAAAAGCGGCTCCCCCGAGATGCTCGATGGTATTGAACGCAACCATGGTCTCCATCATGGGCACGTCGACTTCCTGGCCGCGGCCCGTTCTCTCCCGATGGATGAGTGCGATGGCGACCGCGTAAGCGGCATGCACTGCTGAAATCTTGTCGCCCATAATGGACGGAATGTAGCGGGGCTCGCGAGCGACGACCGTTTGCAGCATCGCCAGCCCCGAAACGGCCTGCACCACGTCGTCATAAGCCGGTTGCCCGGCGTAGACCCCTTCGTCCGAAAAACCCTTGACGTGACAGAGAACGATCCTGGGGTTGTCCTTCACGAGGTCGGCGTAGGAGAGCCCCAGCTTGCGCGCCGAAGCACTGCGAATGGAATGCAGCACGACGTCACAATGCGCGATCAGCTTGGCCAGCAACGCGCGGCCCTCAGGCCGCTTGATGTCGATCACGACGCTTCGCTTGTTGCGATTGCTGCTCAGATAGAGGGCCGCCATTCCTGGCGATCGCTCTGGCCCGATATAGCGGGTGAGGTCGCCTTCCGGCGGTTCGATCTTGATCACATCAGCGCCCATGTCTCCCAGATACTGGGCAGTCATCGGCCCGAGGACCATGTTGGTCAGGTCAAGCACCCTGATCGCATGCAGCGCTCCCTTCCCTTCTGAACTCGAGATCATCGCTATCCTTTCTCCAGGGTGGTCCCGCTTGCATCGGAATCAGCACGCCTCGGGCCTGAGCGCCTTCGGCGTCGCGCGACGGGATCGCTTGCGCGCAATGACTCCAGATGCTAATATTAATTGATCAGTCAATTTCTTGCAAGGCTGGCCTCGAAATCAAGGACGCGCCCTTAATGCAACCTGCCGCGACGATGCCCGCCTACGAGGCGCTGGCGCACGACATCAAGCTCCTGGGTGTCGCGGAGACCTTCGGCCTGATGAGCGACGACACCGCGCTCTTCGTGACCGCGCTCGACTCCATGGGGGTGCGCTTTCACGGCGCGCGGCACGAGAACAATGCGATCGCGATGGCGGAGGGATTCGCTGCAGCCACTGGCCGGATCGGTATCGCGATACTCGGACGCGGTCCAGCCACCGCGAACGCGATGAACGGAGCGCTGTACGCACTGCGCAGCGGATCCCGCGTGTTGCTGATCTTCGGCGCCCCGTCGATCACGAATCCGGCCCCCAATGCGCTGGGCCCCGACACGAAGGCGCTCGACCAGGCCAGACTGCTGCAAGCCATTGGCATGAGAACCTTCGTCGCTACGGACGCGCATGCCGCTCGGCATGCGCTGGCACGTGCCGTCGCCGCCACCGAGCGCGGCGACCCCGTCGCGTTGTTGTTGCCCATGAACGTGCAGTTCACCCAGATCGACGGCAGTGCGGTTGGGGCGCCGGCGAAACCGGCTGCCGCCATGGCGCCGCCACCTCCGCGCCCGGCGGCGCTCGCGGCGGCCCTGGCCCTGCTACAGAAGAGCCGGCGGCCGCTGATCGTCGCCGGTCTGGGCGCACATCGCGCCGGAGCACGTGAGGTGCTCGTGCAACTTGCCGAAAAGATCGGTGCCGGACTTGCGACCACGCTGAAGGTCAAGGATATGTTTCGGGGTCACCCCTGCGACCTTGGAATCATCGGCTCGTTCTCGCACGCTGCGGGTCGGCGCGTGATGGACCAGGCGGACTGCGTGCTGGTGTTCGGCGCCGGCTTGAACCAGCGGACCACCAGCTACGGAACCGCGCTGCCGCAGGGTGCCCCGGTGATCCAGGTCGACCAGGACCGCGGCCACATCGGGCGTTGGTCCGACGCCGACGTGGCTGTCGTGGCCGACGTTCGCGTCGCGGCGCAAGCGCTGCTCGATGCCCTGGCCGATCGCCCCGAAGCCGACAAACCGTTGCACGGCGAGCTGATGCGTCGCGCGTTGGCGGACTTCGACATCGCCGCTGAATTCGAACCGGCGAGCACCCCGCGCACGCTCGACCCGAGGGTACTCGCGCTCGAGCTCGACCGGCTGCTGCCCGCGGATCGCAACCTGGTCTACGACATCGGAAACTTCTTCCAGATTGTTCCGTACCTCTCGGTGCAAGGACCCGAGCACCTCAAGATCACGACCGACTCGTCTTCGATCGGACTGGGATTCGGCACCGCGCTTGGGTTCGCCCGCGGCCGTCCGGGCCAGGCCACCGCGCTGCTGATCGGCGACGGCGCGCTGCTGATGACGCTCGGCGAGCTCGAGACCGCCGCGCGCGAGGACATCGCGCTGATCATCGTGCTGATGAACGACTGCGCCTACGGAGCGGAACTGCACTACCTGAAGAACAGGAATGCGCCGGTGGCCAAGGCGCTGTTCCTCGACATCGACTTCGCGCCGGTGGCGCAGGCCTTCGGATTTCAGGCGGCTACGGTGCGTACGCTCGAGGACTTGCGACAGCTCGCGCCGATGCTGCGCGAGCCGCAGGGGCCGATCTTCCTGGACTGCAAGATCAACGGCTCCATCCAGGCGCCGTTTGTTCTCGAGTCGGCGGAATACGAGAAACGGATGGCTTCCCGATGAGGTGGACATGACGAACGAAGTGCTGGTCGAACACGAGGACGGGATGGTCATCATCACGATCAACCGCCCGCAGGCGAGGAACGCCGTGAACCGCGCCGTTTCCTACGGCGTGTGCGAGGCGATCGACGAGATGGAGCGGCGCGACGACCTGCGACTTGCGATCCTCACGGGCGCCGGCGGCAACTTTTGCGCCGGCATGGACCTGAAGGCGTTCGCGCGAGGCGAAGTCACGCGGGTCGAAGGTCGCGGTATTCTTGGCATCGCGATGACACCGCCGAGCAAGCCGCTGATCGCCGCTGTCGAAGGTTATGCGCTCGCCGGCGGATTCGAGTCAGCGCTGGTGTGCGACCTGCTGGTTGCTTCCCGCACCGCGATGTTCGGCCTGCCCGAGGCCAAGCGAGGACTGGCGGCGGCCGCGGGCGGACTGCTGCGCCTGCCGCGCCTCGTTGCGCAACGCATTGCGATGGAAATGGCCCTCACCGGCGAGATGGTCTCGGCCGAACGGCTCGAGCGCTACGGGCTGATCAATTCGCTGGTCGAGCCCGGGCAGGCGCTTGCCGAAGCCAAGCGCCTGGCGCGCCTGATCCTGGCCAATGCGCCGATGTCGGTGGCTGCGAGCAAGCGCGTCATTGTCGAGCAGCGCGACTGGCCGATCAGCGAGATGTTCGCGCGTCAGGAAGTCATTACCGGCCCCGTGCTGCGGTCGAACGACGCGCTCGAAGGGGCGCGTGCGTTCGCCGAGCGCCGCACGCCGCGCTGGAGCGGGCATTGAAGGCGCGGTGCTAGTCGGCGCGGGCGCGCGAATCGAAGGCTCGAACACACCAGGAGGAAGCAGTGTCGCTGCGTGACAAGTCTTGCGTGACCGGGATCGGTGAAACCGCCTACGTGCGCGGTTCGACCCGCACCGCCTTCGAGCTGCAACTGGAAGCGTCGCTGACGGCGATCGCCGACGCGGGGCTGACGCCGCCGGATATCGACGGCGTGATCCCCGTCGGCATCGTAAGCGGCACCGCGGACGACTTCATCGAGAACTTCGGCATCCCGGACCTGCGCTTTTCGGCGGTCGTGCCGCACGGTGGCGCGAGTCCGGTGATGGCGCTGCAGTGCGCGGCGGCAGCGGTGGCCGCAGGGGTGTGCAATCATGTATTGATCACTTTCGGGCGCAACGTCACTGCCGCGTCCAACAAGGCCGGTGCGCGCATCCACCAGATGCCGCAGTTCCACTACGTGACCGAGTTCGAGTATCCGATCGGTGCGATTGCACCGGCCCAGCTATACGCGCCGATGGCGCGCCGCCACATGGAGCTGTACGGCACGACCGTGGAGCAGTTTGGCGAGGTGGCCGTCGCCTGTCGCGAGCACGCGCTGCTCAACGGCAATGCGGTCATGAAGAAGCCGATCACCCTGGAGGACCACCGCAACTCGCGCATGATCGCCGATCCGTTCCGGCTGCTCGACTGCAGCCTGGAGAGCGACGGCGGCGCCGCGGTCATCGTGAGCGCGGCCGAACGGGCTGCCGATCTGCGCGGTCCGCGCGTATTCATCTCCGGCGTGGCCGAGGGGCACCCGGATTCGCCGGGCTCGATCACTCAGCGGCCCGACATGACGAGCCTGGGCATCGCGAAGGCGGCGCCGCGGGCGTTCAGCATGGCCGGCGTGACGCACGACGACATCGACGTCGCCGAGGTCTACGACTGCTTCACATATGCAGTGATCCGCCAGTTCGAGGACATGGGGTTTTGCGCGAAGGGCGAGGGAGGGCCTTTCGTGCAGGACGGGCGCCTGCGACTAGGCGGTGCGCTGCCCACGAACACGCACGGCGGTCTGCTGTCGCAGGCCCACGTCTGGGGGTTGAATCACATTGTCGAACTCGTGCGCCAGTTGCGCGGTCAGGGCGGTCGGGCCCAGGTGCCAGACGCACAGGTGGGCCTGGTAACCGGTTATGGCGACTTGGGCGACGGCGCCCTCGCCATCATGCGCAGAGGATGATCGAGATGAGCACTCCGGCCAAGCCGATTCCCCATCCCAACGAGCTGTCGCGCCCTTACTGGGAAGCGGCTGCCCAAGGCCAGCTCGTGCTGCAGTGCTGCACGGCGTGCGGCAAGATCCGCCACTACCCGCGCCGGCTGTGCGGCGCCTGCTGGTCGGACGCCATCGAATGGAAGCCCTCGCTTGCCCGGGGACGCATACACAGCTGGACGGTCGCGCACCATGCGTTCCACCCGGCTTTCGCCGACGAGCTGCCGTACGTGCTGGTCACGGTCGATCTCGATGAGGGGGTGCGCGCACTGGGAAGATGGCGCGGCGGCGACCCGGTGATCGATCTGCCCGTGATCGGTTCGTTCGAGCAGCGCGAAGAGGCGGCGGATCTGTTCTTCATGCCCGCAGAGCCCTAGGCCGAGCATTGCGTCGCACGCCGAACGCAACGCGTGCTCATGCGCTCGTGCGGACCCGGGGCAGCAGCGAGTTTGCGACGATCTGTTTCATCACCTCCGCCGCGCCGCCGCCGATCCGAGCCATGCGGGCATCGGCGAAGGCGCGCGCGATCGGGTACTCCCACATGTAGCCCCAGCCCCCGAAGAACTGCAGACATTGGTCCATCACCTTGAACTGCAAGTCGGTGGTCACGAGCTTGCATGAAGCGGCGTCGACCGGATCGAGCTGGCCCCGCAGGTGCAGATCGATGCAACGGTCGACGAAGACACGCTGCGCCAGGACCTCGGCGTGCAGCCCCGCGAGCGTGAAGCGGGTGTTCTGGAAGTCGGCCAGGGTCTGACCGAACATCTTGCGGTCGACGACATAGTCGCGGGTCCATTGCAGCGCTGCCTCGGCACTGGCCACGGCGCGAATCGCCTGCACCAGGCGCTCCTGCGCCAGCTGGGTCATGAGGATGCCGAAGCCGCCGCCTTCGGTGCCGAGCAGGTTCGTCACCGGAACCCGCAGGTCCGCGAAGAAGAGCTCCGAAGTGTCCTGCGCCTTGCAGCCGATCTTTTCGAGCTTGCGCCCGCGCGTGAAGCCGGCGCGACTGGTCTCGACCAGCACGAGGCTGACGCCCCTGGCGCGCTGCTTCGGATCGGTCTTGCAGGCCAGAAGCAGCAAGTCGGCGCTGTGGCCGTTGGTGATGAATACCTTCTGACCGTTGATCACGTACTCGTCACCGTCGCGGATCGCCTGCGTGCGTATGTTCTGCATGTCGCTGCCGCCCGACGGCTCGCTCATGCCGAGCGCAACCACGACTTCGCCGGTGGCCATCTTCGGCAACCACTTGCGTTTCTGTTCCTCGGTGCCGAAGTCGACAAGATAAGGAGCGACGATGTCCGACTGCAGGTAGAACGTCGGCCCCGTCGCTCCCGCGATCGCCATCTCCTCGATCAGGATCGCGCTGTGCAGGAAGTCGCCGCCCAGGCCGCCGTACTCCTCGGGCACGTTGCAGCACAACAGTCCTAGTTCGCCCGCCTTGATCCACAGCGAGCGCGGCACCTGGCCGGCCTTTTCCCATTCGGCGTGGAACGGTGTCACGTGCTCGTCGACGAAGCGCTTCACCGTTGCCCGAAAGAGCTCGTGGTCGGGGCCGAAAATGGTACGTGGAATCATGGCAGGCACTCCGATACGGAAAGAGGGGAACTGGCGCGCGACGGGTCAGGCATTGCCCTTGCATGCACCGCCCGCGCCTACGAGCGCCGAAATACGGGCCTCGTCGTAGCCGCATTCGCGCAGGATCTCGACGCTGTGCTGGCCGAGCGTGGGCGGCAACAGCCTCGCCTCGGGCGGCGAAGCGCTCATGCGTACCGGGTTCGCCGGCAACCGCAACGCGCCCTCGGTGGGGTGATCCGCGATCGACCAGAAGTTGACGCTCGCGAGGTGCGGGTCGTTCGGCAGGTCCTCCAACCGGTTCACCAACGAGAACGGAACATCGGAGTCAGTCAACAACTGCAGCCATTCTGCGCTGGTCTTGCGCGCGACCTGGCGTTCGATCTCGTCCCACACTTCGCGAAAATGCTTCTGCCGCGCGGCGAAGGTGGCGAAGCGCGGGTCGTCCATGACTTGTGGCTCTCCGGCAAGCTCGAAGAAGCGCCGCCAGTTGGCATCCGAATAGGGCAACAGCGCCAGAAAGCCGTCCTTGGTACGGTAGGGGCGGCGTGATGCGGTGCTCACCGGCGCATAGCCCATCTCGCCCAGCGGCGGCTCGAACGCATGACCCCACTGGTGCTCCATCATGTTGAAGGCGGCCATGGTTTCGAACATCGCGATGTCGACGCGCTGGCCTTCGCCCGTTCGCTGGCGGTGCATCAGCGCGAGCACGATCGCGTAGGCGGCATGCACGCCGCTGACCTTGTCGGCGACGATGCTCGGGATGAAGCGCGGCTGGCCACCGACGACGGTCTGCAGGTCGGCCAGTCCCGACGCGGCCTGGATGATGTCATCGTAGGCCGGCCGGCCGGCGTACAGGCCGTCGTTGCCGTAGCCGGTGACGTGGCAATACACCAGTCCGGGGTTGTCCTTCGACAAAGTCTCGTAGTCCAGGCCCAGGCGGTTGGCAGCCGGTGTGCGCAGCGAGTGCAACAGCACGTCGGTCTTGCCCACGAGCCGCGTCAGAACCTCCTGGCCTTCGGACCTCTTGAGATCGATCACGATGCTGCGCTTGCTCCGATTGCTCGTGAGGAAGAAGGCGCCCATCAACGGCGAACGGCGCGGCCCGATCGATCGCGTCAGGTCGCCCTCAGGCGGTTCGAGCTTGATGACGTCGGCGCCCATGTCGCCCAGGTACTGGCCCGCGAGCGGGCCGAAGATCATCGAGGCGATCTCGAGCACGCGAATGCCCTCGAGCGGCCCTGTCTTTGTCATGGATGTTCTCGCAATGAACCGCGTGCGAGGCGATCCGGGGGCCCGTGGCGCGCACCGCGCACAGTGCGGTGCCGGGGATCGCCTTGGAGAAACCGGCCGAGGCACGGCGGTCGTGGGCTACTCATGAGACGCTGTATCCGTCATCGACGGTCAGGATCGCGCCGTTGATGAAGCGCGACCGAGAGCCCGAAAGCAGGAGCATCAGCGGCTCCACCAGTCCTTCTGGAGTGGCCAGCCGACGCTTGGGCAGGCGCGCCACGACTTTCCGGCCCGCTTCGCTGGCCATGAACTCGGCGTTCAAGTCCGTGGCCACATAGCCTGGGCAGATCGCATTGACGGCCAGATCGTGCCGGGCCCACTCGGCCGCCAGCGACCGGGTCATCTGCACGAGCGCGGCCTTCGTCATGCCATAAACCGAGAGCTGCGGCATCGTGACTATGCCCGCCACCGATGCAACGGTCACGATGCGCCCTGGTATGCCCAGGTCGATCATCCTCCGCGCGCATGCCTGGGTCACGAAGAAGGTGCCCTTGACGTTGGTGTCGAACTGCCGGTCGAATTCCTCTTCCGTCACGCGCGTCGCCGGCGCCTGGTGCACGATACCGGCGTTGTTGACGAGGATCTCGATCGGTCCGAGGTGTCGCTCGACCTCGGCGATGGCGCGCTGGATCGACGCCGTCGAGCAAAGATCCAGGCCCACCGGCGTGACCGTACCACCCGGGAGGGCGAATTCGGCAGCCATCTTGTCCAGCAATTCCGTGCGGCGCGCCGCTGCGGCAACCCGCGCACCGCGAACCGCCAGTTGGCGGGCGAGGTGTTCGCCGATGCCGGAAGAAGCCCCGGTCACCAGCACGACTCTGCCGGCGAGATCGTCGAGCGTGTTCATCGCCCGGAGTACTTGCGTGCCTTGGCCACCACCGCCTGCCGCGCAGGGGCGTAGGGCGGCGTGCCGTAGACCTGGAACAGCGCGCTCGTCACGTCGAAGTGATGCTCGAGGCCCGAGTCGAGCAGCGGTTGAAGAACCCCGTTGCGATACCCCAGCCCGAGCTTGAGGCACTGCTCGAGGTCGGCCGCAGACGCGATCCCGTCGTCGATCGCCTGCAGCGCCAGATTGAACTGGGGTCGGAGCAGGCGATCGACGATGCGGCCTGCGCGGTCGGCACAGACGCTCACCTGGAAGCCCGCAGCCTCCAGGACCGACTGGAGCGCGGCCGTCGCTTGAACCCGGGTGCCGGGCTCGGTCACGACTTCGACCAGTTGGGTGGGTGGGCTGTTGCCCAAGCGCCAGCGTGCGAAGCCGAGCACGTTGGAAGTGCCCGCCTCGTCGCAGCCGCCGGTGTGGAACGCCAGGCACTCGGTGCCCAGTTCCACGGCCACGGCGACATGCTGCGGATAGCGGGAGGGCTGGTGCGGGCCGGGTCCGACCAGGAAGACGACGTCTGCGGCCTCGCGCGCGGCGGCGAGGAACGGGTCGCCGTCGGGAAACGAGCGGCTGGGGCCCGATGAAACGATACGGTAGGCAGGGTTCGTCATGGCAGGCATGGTTCGTTGAGACCGGTCAGGAG
>JAHDXY010000071.1 GCA_023384005.1 Burkholderiaceae bacterium
ACTAATCAAGGCGTCGGCGCCGGAAGCGATCGCTTCGTCGAGCATGTCCTGCGCGGCGCCGGTGCACCACGCGACGCGCCGCACCGTGCGCGCCGCGTCGCCAACCAGCTGGGGATCGCGTCCGAGCGCGCGCGCGACCCGCGCGCGCAGGGTGAGCGCCTTGAGCGGTCGCGCGAGATCGTGCAGGCACCCCAGTCCCTGCTCGCCGAAGTTACGGTCGATTTTCCAGCCGAGCAGGCGGCCGAAGCATGCGTTGTTGCCGAGCTCCGCGTGCGCGTCGAGCGGAAGGTGGTAGGCGAACAGGTTGATGCCGGCTTCGATCAGCAGCGCGATGCGCTCGCGGCGCATGCCGACCAGGCGCGGGTCCTCGCCGCGCCAGAAGTATCCGTGGTGCACCAGCACCATGTCGGCGCGAGCCTCGCGCGCGGCACGAATCAGCGCCGCGCTCGCGGTCACTCCGCTCACGATCCGGCGAACGCGCTTCGTTCCTTCCACCTGAAGCCCGTTTGGGCAATAATCGGCGAAACGCTGCACTTCGAGGAACCGGTCAAGATACGAAGCGAGTTCGCCGCAGGCCACCCCGGGAGTCTCGCGCCCCTGCGCTCGCCCCTCGCCGCTGCCCGTTCCCCGCACGCCTTCAACCGACTTCCGTGAATTCACCATGTTCCGTAGCCTCTGGCTGACGTTTGCCCAGGCCGTGACGCTGGCCCTGGCCGTGTTGTTCGTCGTCGCGACGCTGCGCCCGCAGTGGCTGCCGCCCGAACTGCTGGGGCTGTCGCGCCCACAGGGGGTCGCACCTTTGCCCGCGCCCGCCGAACGCGGCGACGAACCCGCACAGCGCGCCGCAGCGCCGCAAGCCGCGTCGATTCTGTCATACGCCGACGCGGCACGACGGGCGACCCCGGCCGTGGTGAACATCTTCACCGCCAAGCAGGTACGCCTCTCGCGCGACCACCCGCTGTTGCGCGACCCGCTGTTTCGCAGGTATTTCGGCGACCAGCAGGCGCAGCAGCCAACCTCCAGCCTCGGATCGGGCGTGATCGTGTCGGGCGACGGGTTGATCCTCACCAACCACCACGTCGTCGAGTCGGCCGACGAGATCGAGGTCCTGCTTGCCGACGGCCGCCGGGCGCGCGCGAAGCTGGTGGGCGGCGATCCGGAAACCGATCTCGCGGTGCTGCGCGTCGCGCTCGAGGGTTTGCCTGCGATCGCGCTCGGCAGCGAGACCGAGGCGCAGATCGGAGACGTCGTGCTCGCGATCGGCAATCCTTTCGGCGTCGGGCAGACCGTCACGATGGGCATCGTGAGCGCGCTCGGACGCAATCAGCTCGGCATCAACACCTTCGAGAACTTCATCCAGACCGACGCGGCGATCAATCCGGGCAACTCCGGCGGCGCGCTGGTCGACACGCGCGGCAGGCTGCTGGGCATCAACACGGCGATCTACTCGCGCAGCGGCGGCTCGCTGGGAATCGGATTCGCGATTCCGGTCTCCACCGCGCGCCAGGTGATGGAACAGATCGTCTCGAGTGGAAGCGTCACCCGCGGCTACATCGGCGTCGAGCCGCAGGACGTCACGCCAGAACTCGCCGAGGCGTTTCGCCTGCCGCGAAAGGACGGCGCGATCATCGCCGGCGTGATGCGAGGCGGCCCGGCAGAGCGCGCCGGCGTGAAGGTGGGCGACATCCTCGTCGCGGTCGAGGGCAAGCCGGTCGTGAGCACCGCGACGATGCTCAACCTGGTCGCGCAACTCGCGCCCGGCGCCACGGCCAGGTTTCGCTTCGTTCGCGACGGGCGCGACGTCGAACTGAACATCCTCGTGGCGAAACGTCCGCGGCCGAGCGCGCGGCCCTGAGCCGGGCTGCTCAGGAAGCAGCGTCGGAGCCCTGCGCCTTCGCTTCCTGCGCCTTCGCTTCCTGCGCCTTCGCTTCCTGCGCCTTCGCCTGCTGCGCCTTCGCCTGCTGCGCCTCAGACTCCTGCGACTTCGCCTCGTCTTCGGGTTCCGGCGCGCGGCTTCGCGCCTTGATGAAGCGCGCCAGGTAGATCCCCAGCTCGTAGAGGAGGATCAACGGCACCGCGAGCATGAACTGCGAAATCACGTCGGGCGGCGTGAGGATGGCCGCGACGACGAACGCGCCGACGACCACGTACCTGCGCGCCTGCTTGAGCTGCTCGACGGTCACCAGGCCGACCTTGACAAGCAGCATTTCCACCACCGGCACCTCGAAGGTGATGCCGAAACCGAAGAAGATCGCGAGCGTGAAATCCCAGTACTTCTGCAGGTCCTGCAGTGTCTCGGCACCGGTGCGAGAAGACATCGCGATGAAGAACTTGTACGCGGCCGGGAGCACGAAGGTGTAGGCGAAGGCGATGCCCACGACCAGGAAGAACACGCTGGAGAAGATCAGCGGCAGCGCGAACTTCTTCTCGTGTTCGTACAGGCCGGGTGCGACGAAGGCCCAGGCCTGGTAGAGGATCCACGGCAGCGAAAGCAGCACCGCCGTGAGGAAAGCCACCTTGGTCAGCGTAAAGAACGCCCCGGCCTGGTCGGTGAATATCGGGCGCGAACCGGCCGGAAGCACGTCGTACAGCGGCAGCGACAGGAACTTCATGATGTCGCCGGAGAAATAGAAGCACACGAAGAACAGCACGAGCACGACCAGCAGCGCGCGGATCATCCGGTCGCGCAGTTCGACCAGGTGCGAGACGAAGCTCTCTTCCTGGCTCATCGGGCGAAGGCTCCGGCGCGGCGCATTCGAGTCCGGCGCTCAGCGCCTGGGCCTGGGCTTGGGCCGCTTGTGCCCGAGAGATCTGGCGCGCTCGTTGCGCCGCTCGGCGATGCGCTCCCGCGTGCGTCGCGCCTTGTAGACCTTGTCCCAGTCGGTGGTCGCAGTATCGGACGCACCGTCAGAGTCCCTGAGCGACGAGGCGATCGAGTCGAGTTCCGACTGCGTCTCGCTCACGCTGGAGCGAAACGACGATTCGAGGTTGGACGCGGCATCCTTGACCTCTCCCTGGAGCTTGCGCAACTCGTCGAGCTCCATCTGGCGGTTGATGTCCGACTTCACGTCGCTCACGTAGCGCTGCAGCTTGCCGAGCCACTGGCCGGCCTGCTTGGCGACCTTCGGCAATCGCTCGGGCCCGAGCACGATCAGCCCGATCACGGCGATGACCACCATCTCGGAAAAACCGAAGTCGAACATCGTGCGCTGTGGCGAGGGGTTCCGCGGCGCGGGGGCTAGAAACGCAGCGAGCGGTCACCCGTGACCGCTCGCCACCTGCCGGGTGCGCCAGAGCCAGCGGTCAGGACTTTTCCTTCGCCTCGACGTCGATCGTGCGCGCCTGCTGCGAAGCGCCCTGCGCCGAAGCCTTGTCGTCGGTGACGGATTTCTCGCCCTCCTTGATGCCTTCCTTGAAGCCCTTGACCGCGCCACCGAGATCGGAGCCGAGGTTGCGCAGCTTCTTGGTACCGAACACCAGAAGGATGATGACCAGCACGATGAGCCAGTGCCAGATGCTGAACGATCCCATTGCGTACTCCCGATGACGTGCGTTCCCGGGACGGGGGCGGCGGCGCGCTCAGCCGCGGCGGAGCATGGGCCCGAGCCGGTCCGGCCCCCCCAGGACGTGAACGTGAAGATGATACACCTCCTGACGTCCCACCCTGCCGTTGTTGACGATGACGCGAAAGCCGTCGTCGAGGCCCTGCTCGCGCGCCAGCCGGCCAGCGAGCGCGAGGATGTGGCCGAGCGCCTGTTCGTGACCCGGATCGACGTCGTAGAGATTGTCGACGTGGCGCTTGGGCACGATCATGAAGTGCACCGGCGCGACCGGGTTGATGTCGTGAAACGCGAACGCGTGCTCGTCCTCGTGGATCTTGCGGCTGGGCAGTTCGCCCGCGACGATGCGACAGAAAAGGCAGTCGGGTTTCGTGGTCATTGGGTGGCCAACTCCATTCGGGGCGCGCGCCGCTCAGCGCTTGCGCTCGGCGGACTCGCGATCGATGGCCTTGCGCAGCGCCTTTTCCTCGATTCCCGAGGTGCCGATCCGGCGCTCGAGTTCGGCCAGGACCTCGGCCGGTCCGAGCCCGAAGTGCTCGAGCATGACGAGGCAGTGGAACCAGAGGTCGGCGGTCTCGGCGACGACGCGCTCGGGCACGCCGTCCTTGGCGGCCATCACCAGCTCGGTCGCCTCCTCGCCGATCTTCTTCAGGAACGCGTCGGGCGCGTTCGAGAGCAGCCGCGCGACGTAGGATTTCTCCGGATCGCCGCCGCGGCGCGACGCGATCAGCGCCGCGAGGCGATCGAGCGTGTCAGACGGTGTGGTCATCGCCGCGCTTGCGGTAGATCGATTGCGGATCTCGCACCACCGGGTCGACTACGACCCAGCACCCGTCTTCGAGACGACTGAAGAAGCACGAGTGCCGGCCGGTATGGCAGGCGATTCCGCCGGCCTGCTCGACCTTGAGCAGGATCACGTCGCCGTCGCAGTCGAGCCGGATTTCGCGCACGCGCTGCGAATGGCCCGACTCCTCGCCCTTGCGCCAGAGGCGCGCGCGCGAACGCGACCAGTACACCGCCCGACCGGTGGCGGCGGTCTCGGCCAGCGCCTCGCGGTTCATCCAGGCCACCATCAGGATGCGCTCCGAGCCGAGCTCCTGCGCGACCGCCGCGACCAGTCCGGCGCCGTCCCAGCGCACGGCGTCGAGCCATTCGGGCGAGAGGTTGCTGGTGCTTGGGCTGGCCACGGCTCAGGCGCGCGCGCCGCTCAATCGAGCCGCACGACGATGCCGCGCTCGGCCATGTACTGCTTGGCCTCGCGAACCGTGTGCTCGCCGAAGTGAAAGATGCTCGCCGCGAGCACCGCGTCGGCGCGGCCCTCGGTCACGCCCTCGGCCAGGTGCTGCAGCGACCCGACTCCGCCCGAGGCGATCACCGGTATGCCGACCGCGTCGCTGATCCGGCGCGTGAGTGCGAGGTCGAATCCCTGCCGCGTGCCGTCGCGGTCCATGCTCGTGAGCAGGATCTCGCCCGCACCCAGGCGCTCGACCTCGCAGGCCCACTCGATCGCGTCGCGCCCGGTCGCGCGTCGCCCGCCGTGCGTGTACACCTCCCAGCGATCGTCCGCGGCGCGCTTCGCATCGACCGCGATCACGATGCACTGCGCGCCGTATCGCGCGCTCGCGTCGGCGATCAGCCTCGGGTCTTCGACCGCGGCGGTGTTGATCGAGATCTTGTCGGCGCCGGCGTTGAGCAGCCTGCGCACGTCGCGCACCGCGCGCACGCCGCCTCCGACCGTGAGCGGAATGAACACCTCGTCGGCGACCGACTCGATCACGTGCAGGATGATGTCGCGCGCGTCGCTCGACGCGGTGATGTCGAGGAAGGCCAGTTCGTCGGCGCCCTGCTCGTTGTAGCGGCGCGCGATCTCGACCGGATCGCCGGCATCGCGCAGTTCGACGAAGTTCACGCCCTTCACGACGCGGCCGGCGGTGACGTCGAGGCAGGGGATGATCCGCTTGGTGAGCACGCGTCAGCCGGGGCCGTTCAATTCGTCTGCGCGCCGCTGCGCGGCCTCGAAGTCGATCGTCCCCTCGTACAGCGCACGCCCGAGGATCGCGCCGCTCACGCCTTCGGCCTCGACCTCGCACAGTCGTTCGACGTCCTGCATTCCGGTGAATCCGCCCGACGCGATCACCGCGACGCTGACCTCGCGCGCGAGGCGCACCGTGGCCTCGATGTTCACGCCCGAGAGCATGCCGTCGCGCCCGATGTCGGTGTAGACGATCGCCTCGACGCCGTAGCCCTCGAACTTCTTCGCCAGGTCGAGCACGTCGTGACCGGTGAGCTTGCTCCATCCGTCGGTGGCGACCTTGCCGTCCTTCGCGTCGAGGCCGACGATGATCTGCCCCGGAAACGCGCCGCAGGCGTCGTGCAGGAAACCGGGATTCTTGACCGCCGCGGTGCCGATGATCACGTAGCTGATGCCGTCGTCCAGGTAGCGCTCGATCGTGTCGAGGTCGCGGATTCCGCCGCCGAGCTGCACCGGCACGCGCGGGCCCACCGCATCGAGGATCGCCTTGATCACCGGCTCGTTGCGCGGCTTGCCGGCGACCGCGCCGTTGAGGTCGACCAGGTGCAGCCGGCGCGCGCCGCGCTCGACCCAGCCCAGGGCGACCTCGACCGGATCGTCCGAGAAAACCGTCTCGTCGTTCATGTCGCCCTGGCGCAGGCGCACGCAGCGGCCGTCCTTCAGATCGATCGCGGGAATCAACAGCATGGCGTTGGAGTCAGCGGGCTGGAAACGGGTATTCGGATCAAAGCCGGATCAAAGCGTGGTCCCGGGCCGGTGCGCCGGGAAACGGTGCGTCATGGATTCCAGCGAACGAAATTCTCGTAGAGGCGAAGGCCGTTGGCGGCGCTCTTCTCGGGATGGAACTGGGTCGCGAAGATATTATCGCGCGCCACCGCGCAGGTAAAGGCGATCCCGTAGTCGCTTCGCCCGGCGACGTGCGCCGGGTCGGCCGGGGCGACGTAGTAGCTGTGCACGAAGTAGAAGTAGGCGTCGTCGGGCACCCCGCTCCAGATCGGATGCTCGTTCATCTGGCGCACACGGTTCCAGCCCATGTGCGGCACCTTGAGCCGGGCGCCGTCGGCGGCGCGCATCGCCTGCGCCGGGAAGCGCAGCACCTCGCCAGGCAGCACGCCCAGCCCAGGAGTGTCCCCTTCGGCGCTGCGCTCGAACAGCATCTGTTCGCCGACGCAAACCCCGAACAGCGGCCGCGTGCGCGCCGCGCGCAGCACCGCATCGCGCAGCCCCGAAGCGTCGAGATGGGCGATGCAGTCGGGCATCGCGCCCTGCCCGGGAAAGACGACGCGCGCCGCAGCGTCCACCCGCGAAGCCTCGCCGGTGATCTCGACCGTGTCCCTGGGCGCGACGTGTTCGAGCGCCTTGGCGACCGAACGCAGGTTGCCCATGCCGTAGTCGACGACGGCGATCAGCGCCATGGTGCCCGGATTCCGATCGCTCGCGCCGTGCTCGCCGCGGGCTGCCCTAGAGCGAGCCCTTGGTAGAGGGGATGCTCTCGCCCTGACGCGGGTCGGGCTCGATCGCTGCGCGCAGCGCGCGGGCGAAAGCCTTGAACACCGTCTCGCACTGGTGGTGCGCGTTGTCGCCGTGCAGATTGTCGACGTGCAGCGTGACCATCGCGTGGTTCGCGAATCCCTGGAAGAACTCGCGCGCGAGATCGACGTCGAACTCGCCCACCATCGAACGGCGAAACTGCACGCGCCACGAAAGGCCCGGCCGCCCGGAGAGGTCGACCACGACACGCGAGAGCGCCTCGTCGAGCGCGACGTAGGCGTGGCCGTAGCGGCGCACGCCCTTCTTGTCGCCGATCGCCCTGGCGAAGGCCTGACCGAGCGTGATTCCGACATCCTCGACCGTGTGGTGCGCGTCGATGTGCAGGTCGCCCTTCGCGTCGATGTCGAGGTCGATCAGCCCGTGGCGTGCGACCTGCTCGAGCATGTGCTCGAAGAACGGAACACCGGTGGACAGCGCGCACTTTCCGCTTCCGTCCAGGTCGACGCGGACCCGGATGCGGGTCTCGGCGGTATTGCGGGCCACTTCCGCGTTTCGGGTGCTCATGGTGCCTTCCTGGCGTCGGAAACCTGGATCGGATGAACTCGGCGCGCCGCCGCCATCGCCTGTTCGAGCGCGGCGACCATCGCGGCGTTCTCCTGTGGAGTGCCGACGGTCAGGCGCAGGCAGTCGGCCAGCAGCGGGTGCATTCTACCGACGTCCTTGACCAGCACCTTGCGTTCGAGCAGCGCGCGCCACAGCGCGGCGGCTCCCGCGACCCTGATCAGGACGAAATTGGCCTGCGAGGCAAAGACCTCGACGCCGCCGAGCGCGGCGAGCCGGACCGCGAGCGCGTCGCGGTCGGCGCGCAGTTGCGCGGCCTGGCGCTCGAGCACGTCGAGGTGCTCGAGCGCGAACATCGCCGCCGACTCGGTGAGCACGTTGACGTTGTAGGGCGGGCGCAGCTTCTCGAGCTGCTCGAGCCAGGCGGGCGCCGCGGCGAGGTAGCCGAGCCGGATCCCGGCGAGTCCGAGCTTGGACACCGTGCGCATCACCAGCAGGTGCCCGAACTCGGGCAGGCGCGACATCCACGACGCCTGCGCGAAGGGCTGGTAGGCCTCGTCGATCACGACGGCGCCCGGCGCGGCGCGCACCACCGCCTCGATCGCGGCGTCGTCGTAGAGGTTTCCGGTCGGGTTGTTCGGGTATCCGAGATAGACCAGCGCCGGGCGCTCGCGCTCGATCGCGGCCAGCGTCGCCGGCAGATCCAGGCTGAAGTCGGGCGCGAGCGCAACGCCGACGAAGCGTACCGACGCAAGCCGCGCCGAGAGTTCGTACATGACGAAGGCCGGCACCGGGGCGACGATGCTCGCACCGGGGCGCGCTGCGGCGACGGTGAGCAGCGTGATCAGTTCGTCCGAACCGTTGCCCAGGATCACGTCGAAACCCGCGGGCACGCCGAGGCGCTCGCAAATCGCGGCTTTGAGCGCGGTGTAGGTGGGCACCGGGTAGCGGTTGATCGCCACCGCCGCGAGACGCTCACCCAGTCGCGCCCTCAGTTCGGGGGGAAAATGGTACGGATTCTCCATCGCGTCGAGCTTGATCATGCCCGCGGCGTCGGGCACCTGATACCCGGACATCTGCCGGATCTCGGCGCGAATGACGTCACGTGCGCGCTCGCCGGCGAAGTCGCTCACTTCGGCTCGCCCCCCTCGGTGCGCAGCGTCGCACTGCGCGCGTGCGCATACAGACCCTCGCCGCGCGCGAGCACCTCGACGATCGGCGCCAGACGCTGCGCGCCCTCGCGGCTGATCTCGATCACGCTGCTGCGTTTCTGGAAATCGTACACGCCAAGCGGCGAGGAAAAGCGCGCGGTGCGCATCGTCGGCAGCACGTGGTTGGGCCCGGCGCAGTAATCACCGATCGCCTCGGACGAATGCGGGCCGACGAATATCGCCCCGGCGTGGCGCACGCGCTCGACCCACCGCGGCGCGTCCGCGGTCGAGATCTCGAGGTGCTCGGGAGCGACCCGGTTCACGATCTCGAAGGCCTCGTCCAGGTCGCGCACCTTGACCAGCGCGCCACGCGCGGCGAGCGAAGCCGCGATCACCGAACGGCGCGGCATCGCGGCGAGCTGCTCGCCGATCGCGACGCGCACGCGCTCGATGTAATCGGCGTCGGGGCACAAGAGGATCGCCTGCGCCATCTCGTCGTGCTCGGCCTGAGAGAACAGGTCCATCGCGATCCAGCGCGGGTCGGTGCCGCCGTCGCACACGATCAGGATCTCGCTCGGGCCGGCGATCATGTCGATCCCCACCGTGCCGAACACCCGGCGCTTGGCCTCGGCGACATAGGCGTTGCCCGGCCCGACGATCTTGTCCACCGCCGGCACGGTAAGCGTGCCGTAGGCGAGCGCCGCCACCGCCTGCGCGCCGCCGATCGTGAACACCCGGTCGACGCCGGCGATCGCCGCCGCCGCGAGTACCAGCGGGTTGCGCACGCCCTCTGGCGTCGGAACGACCATGACCAGGTCTTGCACGCCGGCCACCTTCGCCGGAATCGCGTTCATCAGCACCGACGACGGATACGCGGCCTTGCCGCCCGGAACGTAAAGACCGACGCGCTCGATCGCAGTGACACGTTGCCCGAGGGTCGTGCCGTCGGGCTCGCGATACGACCACGACTCGGCGAGTTGGCGCTGGTGAAAGCTGCGAACGCGCGACGCCGCCTCGTCGAGCGCCGCACGCTGCGCCGGCTCGATCGCCGACAACGCCGCGCTGAGTTCCGCTCGCGGCAGCTCGAGCGCCGCGGCGTCGCGCGCGTCGAAGCGGTCGAAGCGGTGCGTGTACTCGAGAAGCGCCGCGTCGCCGCGCGCGCGCACGTCGGCGACGATGGCCGCGACCGCGCGCTCGATTTCCTCGTCCTGCGCGACATCGAAGGCGAGCAGCGCCGAGAACTGCTGCTCGAATCCGGCACGCGAGGTGTCGAGCAAACGCAGGTCGGGCGGCTCCACCGGGCCCGCGGGCGGCGAGTCCGGATCGCGCGTCCGCGGCGCGCTCATTGCGAGTTCGCCGCTGCGGCGAGCGCGTCGAGCAGCGGGCGCAGCAGCGTCGAGCGCGTCTTGAGCGAAGCCTGGTTTACCACCAGCCGCGCCGAGATCGGCATGATGTCCTCGACCACGGCGAGATCGTTCGCGGCGAGCGTTCCCCCGGTGCTGACCAGGTCGACGATCGCGTCGGCCAGCCCGACGAGCGGAGCCAGTTCCATCGAGCCGTAGAGCTTGATCAGGTCGACGTGCACGCCCTTGGCGGCGAAGTGGCGGCGGGCCGACTCGACGTACTTGGTCGCGATCCGCAGCCGCGCGCCGCGTCGTACCGCGCTGGCGTAGTCGAATCCGTTGCGCGCCGCCACGCACAGGCGGCAGCGCCCGATGTCCAGGTCGATCGGCCGGTCGAGGCCTTCGCCGCCGTGTTCGAGCAGCACGTCGAGCCCGCACACGCCGAGGTCGGCGGCGCCGTACTGGACGTAGGTGGGAACGTCGCTCGCGCGAACGATCAGCAGGCGAAGCGCGGGGTCGCTGGTAGGCAGGACGAGCTTGCGCGATTCGGCCAGCAGCGGGTCGACTTCGATGCCCGCCGCGGCGAGCAGCGGTAGCGTCTCGTCGAGGATGCGCCCCTTGGACAGGGCCAGCGTCACGGTGCCGTCGAGGTTCATTGCGTGTTCAGGTGACTCTGTGGATTCGCGCGCCTAGCCCGGCGAGCTTTTCCTGGATTCGTTCGTAGCCGCGATCCAGATGATAGATGCGATCGATCTCGGTGTAGCCCTCGGCCACCAGCGCGGCGATCACCAGGCCGGCCGAGGCGCGCAGATCGGTGGCCATGACCGAAGCGCCGGAGAGCCCGGCGACGCCGCGCACCACTGCGGTGTTGCCCTCGATCGCGATGTCGGCCCCCAGTCGCTGCAGCTCGAGCACGTGCATGAACCGGTTTTCGAAGATCGTCTCGGTGACCACTCCCGTGCCCTCGGCGACCGTGTTCATCGCCATCAGCTGTGCCTGCATGTCGGTGGCGAAACCCGGATAGGGCGCGGTGCGAAGGTTCACCGCCTTCGGGCGTCGCGTCATCGCGATCCGGATCCAGTCGGCACCGACCTCGATCGTCGCGCCCGCCTCGCGCAGTTTGTCCAGCGTCGCGTCCATCGTGTCGGGGAGCACGCAGCTGAGCGTGACCTCGCCGGTGGTCGCGGCCGCCGCGCAGAGGAAGGTTCCGGCCTCGATGCGATCGGGCATCACGCGGTGCGACGCACCGCCGAGCCGTGCGACGCCCTGGATGACGACACGGTCGCTGCCGGCGCCCTCGATCCGTGCGCCCATCGCCACCAGCGCGTCGGCCAGGTCGACCACCTCGGGCTCGCGGGCGGCGTTCTCGATCACCGTCTCGCCCTCGGCCAGCGTCGCCGCCATCATCAGGTTCTCGGTGCCGGTCACCGTGACCATGTCGGTGACGATGCGCGCGCCGCGCAGTCGCGATGCCGTTGCGACGACGTAGCCGTGTTCGATGCTGATCTGCGCGCCCATCGCCTGCAGGCCGCGGATGTGCTGGTCGACCGGGCGCTGCCCGATCGCGCAGCCCCCCGGAAGCGACACGCGCGCCTGCCCGAACCGCGCGAGGAGCGGTCCGAGCACGAGGATCGACGCGCGCATCGTGCGAACCAGGTCGTAGGGCGCTTCGAGCGAATCGACCTGCGACGCGTCGATCGCCACCTTCGCGCCTTCGCGACGCGTGCGAACCCCCATTCGCCCGAGCAGCGCGAGCATGGTCGAGACGTCGAGCAGCGCGGGCACGTTGGACAGCTCGAGCGTTTCTGCCGTGAGCAATCCTGCCGCGAGGATCGGCAAGGCCGCGTTCTTCGCGCCCGACACGGCGACGCTGCCGCGCAGCGGCCCGCCGCCGTCGACACGCAGTCGCTCCATCAGCCCGCGCCCGCGGCGTGCTCTGCAGGCGTGAGGGTGCGCATCGACAGCGCGTGAATCTCCTCGCGCATCCGCTCGCCGAGCGCCTTGTACACGAGCTGGTGGCGCTGGATCGGGCGCAGTCCCTCGAAGCGCTGCGAGACGATCAGCGCCTGGAAGTGGCGCCCGTCGCCACCGACTTCGAGCACCTGGCACTCGAGCCCGGCTGCGATGTAGCGTTCGATGTCTTGCGGTGTGGGGTCCATGAGGTGTTTCCGGTGATGTCGGCCGGCCCGCGGCTCAGTACCTGAGCTTGTAGCCCGAGCGCAGCAACGCGAGCGTGATCGCGGAAACGACCGCGAGCGCGGCGAGCGCAACCGTCAGGCTGGTGGTCGGCGCGACGTCCGACACACCGAAAAAGCCGTAGCGAAAACCGTCGACCATGTAGAAGAAAGGATTCAGGTGCGAAACCGCGAGCCAGAAATCCGGCAGCGAGTGCACCGAATAAAAAACGCCGGACAGGAAGGTGGCCGGCATGATGATGAAATTCTGGAACGCGGCGATCTGGTCGAACTTCTCCGCCCAGATCCCGGCCAGGAGCCCCATTGTACCGAGGATGGCGCTGCCCAGAATCGCGAACGCCGCGATCCACAACGGATGGGCGAAGCTCGGCGAAACGAACCAGACGGTCACGACGAAGACCCCCGAGCCCACCGCGAGGCCGCGAACCATCGACGCGAGCACGTAGGCCGCGAAGATCTCCAGATGCGACAGCGGCGGCAGCAGGATGAAGACGATGTTGCCGGTGATCTTGCTCTGGATCAGCGACGAAGAAGAGTTGGCGAATGCGTTCTGCAGCACGGCCATCATCACGAGCCCCGGCACCAGGAACGCGGTGTAGCCGACCCCCTCGTACACCTGCACCCGGTCCTGCAGCGCGTGCGCGAAGATGAGCAGGTACAGCAGCGACGTGAGGATCGGCGCGAGCACGGTCTGCACGGCGACCTTCAGGAAGCGCGTGAGTTCCTTGCCGAGCAGCGTGCGAAACCCGTGCATCGGGTGGCTGCTCGGGGGTGGCGCGCTCACCGGGCCTCGCGCATGATGCGCACGAAGACGTCTTCCAGATCGGTGTGCAGCAGTTCCATCTCCTCGATCCGGCAACCCGACTGGCGCAGCTGCGCCAGGATCGGCTCGACCTGTTCGTAGCTTTCCACGCGCAGCGTGACCCGCTCCGACGAACCCTCCTCGCGAGCGGCGATCGGTTCGAGCGCCGGCGGGAGCACCCCGTCGGTGAGCCGCAGCACGAGCCGCCCCCCGGCGAACTGGCGAATCAGCACCTCGGTGCGCTCGAGGGCGACCAGCTCGCCGTTCTTGAGCATCGCGATGCGCGCGCACAACTCCTGCGCTTCCTCGAGGTAGTGCGTGGTGAGCACGATCGTGTGCCCGGCCCGGTTCAGCCGGCGGATGAACTCCCAAAGGGTCTGGCGCAACTCGACGTCCACCCCGGCGGTGGGCTCGTCGAGGACGATCACGGGCGGGCGGTGCACCAGCGCCTGCGCGACCAGCACGCGCCGCTTCATGCCTCCGGAGAGCGCGCGCATGTTCGCGTCGGCCTTCGAGAGCAGATCGAGGTTCACGAGGATCTCGTCGATCCAGTCGTCGTTGTTTCGAATGCCGTAGTAGCCCGAGGTGTTGCGCAGCGACTCGCGCACCGTGAAAAACGGATCGAACACCAGCTCCTGCGGCACGACTCCGAGCGAGCGCCTCGCGCCGCGGTAGTCGGCGACCACGTCGTGCCCCATGACCGACACCGTTCCGCCCGACATGCGCGTGAGCCCCGCGACGATCGAGATCAGCGTCGTCTTGCCCGCGCCGTTCGGTCCGAGCAGCCCGAAGAACTCGCCCTCTTGCACCTGCAGCGTGACGCCGCGCAGCGCCTCGAAGGATCCGTAGCGCTTGGCCAACGCGCGGACGTCAATCGCGATCGACAAAGAGCAACTCGTGAACGCCGTAGAGGCGCGCGAGCTCGACGAGGTTGGGCGCGGGCCGATGGAAACGGCAGCGCGCGCCGGCGGCCTTCGCCCTGCGCTCGAGCTCGAGCATCACGGCGATCAGCGACGAATCGAACTCGCTGCATCCGGCCAGGTCGAGCGCCCATCCGCCCGACGCGAGTGCGCGTCCGAGCGCTTCGAGCTCGCGCGGCGCGGTGTAGAAAGTGACTGTCCTGGGGGCGCTGTGCATTGCCGCTGGAGCTCCGGAACCGATCGCGTTGCGCGAATCAGGACTTGCGTGCCGGGGCGAACGCCCGGTTCTTGTCGGTGAGCGTGCGGATCAGGCCGTCGATGCCGCCCGAGCTCACTTCCTGGCCGAACTGGTTGCGGTAGGTTTCGATCAGCCACACGCCGAGCACGTTGACGTCGTAGATCTTCCACGATTCGCCCTGTCTGCTCATCCGGTAGTCGAGCTGGACCGGCTCGCCTCGCGGGGGGACCACCTCGCTGCGCACGATGACGTCGGTGTCCTTCGGGTCGGCGCGCAGCGGCTTCATCCGGATGCTCTGGTCCTTCACCGAGGCGAGCGCGCCGGAGTAGGTGCGAAGCAGGAGCGCGCGGAACTCGGTCATCAGCTGCTTTTGCTGGTCGGGAGTCGCGACGCGCCAGTGCCTGCCCACCGCGAGCGCGGTCATGCGTTGGAAGTCCACGTGCGGCATGACCGTGCTGTCGACGAGCTCGGACATCTTCGTGTAATCGCCGGCCTGCAGCGCAGTGTCCGCCTTGATGCGGTCGATCATCTCGCTGCTCACGCGCCGGATCAGCTGGTCGGGCGCTTCCGCCGCCGCCGCCAGCGGCAGCAGCAGTGCCAGCGCAAGCGACAAGTTGAGGATTCGTTTCATCGTCTCTCCTGTGGGTACTGCCTAGTCGTCGCCGTAGTCGGGCGGCGCCTCGCCGTCGTAGACCATGTTTCTGCGGCGTTGGAAATAGGTGTCGCGGATGAACAGGTACTTGTCGAGCGCCACCCCGTCGATCACGTCGACCGCTTTCAGAAGCGAGGCGCGGGTGTCGACCGCGCGCAGCAGCGTCGCGTTGTTGCGCCTGCCAGCCGACGAGATCTCGCGCAGCGGATCGACTGTCCAGTCGAGCGCCAATCCGATGCCGTCGCGAACGCTCGAAGGGCCGAACACCGGCAGCACCAGGTACGGCCCCATGCCGAATCCCCACACGCCGAGCGTCTGGCCGAAATCCTCGCGGTGCCGCCGCAGCCCGAAGTCGTTCGCCAGGTCGGCCACGCCGCCGAAGCCGAACACCGTGTTGATCGCCACGCGCCCCAGGTCCGAGGCCGCCAGCACCGGCTTGCCCTGCAGCAACTGGTTCACCCCGGTCCAGAGGTCGGCGGCATTCGCGAACACGTTTCCGATCATCCAGCGCGCCAGCTCCGGCACCACCGTCTCGTATCCGATCGCCAATGGTTTGAAAACGGACTGGTCCAGAACTTCGTTGACACCGAACACGGCCCGGTTGAAGCCCTCGAGGGGGTCGCGCTTCGAGCGGAAGTCGTCGTAGGGGTCGATGCTGGCGCACCCGCCGAGCGCGAGTGCGCCCGAGAGCGCCAGCGCGCACAAGCGGGCAGTCCTCATTTTTCCCCTCCTTCGGCGGCCCTTCCGTAGAGGAACTGGCCGATCAGGTTCTCCAGCACCACTGCCGACTGCGTCAGCGTGATCCGGTCGCCGGGCTTGATCATCTCGAGGTCGCCGCCCGGTTCGATGCCGATGTACTGCTCGCCGAGCAGCCCGGAGGTCATGATCTTCGCCGAGCTGTCCTTCGGGAACTTGTAGCGCCGATCGAGTGCGAGCGTCACCTCGGCCTGGTAGGCCTTGTCGTTGAAACGGATGGCGGTGACGCGCCCGACAACGACCCCGGCGCTGCGTATCGCGGCCCGCGGCTTGAGCCCGCCGATGTTGTCGAAGCGCGCGCTCGCCTCGTACGTGTCGGAGAGCGCGATGCTCGAGCTCATGTTGCCCGCCCGCACCGCGAGAAACGCCAGCGCCGCGAAACCGAGCAGCACGAACAGCCCGACCAGCAGGTCGATCGATTTGAACTTCATTCCTTCACTCCAGTGACTTGCAGTGCGCGCGCATCGTCTCGCTGCTCCCTCATGTCGTGCTGAACATCAGCGCGGTGAGCACGAAGTCCAGGCCCAGTACCGCGAGCGAGGCCACGACCACCGTGGTCGTCGTCGCGTAGGCGACGCCCTCGGGCGTAGGGTCCGCCTCGTAGCCTACGAACAACGCGACGAACGACACGGTGAATCCGAAAACGATGCTCTTGACCACGCCGTTGCCGACGTCTTCTATCCAGTCGACGCCGCTTTGCATCTGCGACCAGAACGCGCCGCTGTCCACGCCGATCAGCTCCACTCCGACGATGTAGCCGCCGAGCACCCCCATCGCCGAGAACAGCGCCGCCAGCAGCGGCATGCAAAGCAGCGCCGCGATGAACCGCGGGGCGAGAACGCGCGCGACCGGGTCGACCGCCATCATCTCCATCGCGTCGATCTGCTCGCCGGCCTTCATCAGGCCCACCGCCGCGGTGAGCGAGGTGCCGGCGCGCCCGGCGAACAGCAGCGCGGTGACGACGGGGCCGAGTTCGCGCACCAGCGACAGCGTGACCAGCAGCCCGAGCGCCTCTTCCGAGCCGTAGCGGCGCAGCGTGTAGTAGCCCTGCAGCCCGAGCACGAAGCCGATCAGCAGCCCCGAGACGAGGATGATCGACAGCGAGTAGT
>JAHDXY010000072.1 GCA_023384005.1 Burkholderiaceae bacterium
AGGTACATCTTCGTCTCGGTCAGCTCGACCGATTCGAAGCGGGCACCTTCCAGCCGCTGCAGGATCGGCAGAACGTTCTCCGCCAGATCGTAGTTGTCCAGGCGGCGGTAGCGGTCGGAGAGCACCGCGCGCACCTGCCCGTCCAGCGTACGAATCATCCTCGGCTCCTGGTCGCCCTGTAGCCACGTGTTGACGTTCCGGTCAAGAAGCGCCGGCCGTTCCGTGCGCATGCGCTCGAAATACGTGAACGGAATCCTCAGTTTCTCGGCGAGCTGACGGCGCGCGAGGTCGGTCACCCCGTACACTCCATCGGCCTCTCGTGCATCGATGATCATCTTCAAACTGCCGCCCTCGTCGGTGTGGCACTGCAAGAGCGACGAGGGAACCAGCAAGTCCCGCTTGGTCGCGAGCTGACGCTCGAGCTCCTGGGCGAGGTTGACGAGACTACGTCCGCTTTTCATAACGATTGCTCCTATAGCAATGCGGAGACGGACGATCCCCTGGCGGGGATGCGCGTCCCCGCTGGGGGTTGATGAGACAGCCCGAGAGATCTCGGGCCGATTGCCTGAAGGGATTGTTCCCTTCAGGCAGTACGTCGAACTACCTACGACCGGGTCAGGCGGCGAGCCGCCCGTACTTCACAAGCCGTGCACGCACGCCGGTCTGCGTACGCTCGTGCGCGGTGGCGAGTTCCGGCAACCCTCGGCCCGCGTCGAAACCGGCGAGCAGCTTGCGGTCCTCGTCCTCGCTCCAGGGTTCGCCGGTCTTCGCCGGCAGCTCGCGCTTACGCTGCTCGACACGAGCGTTTCGCTCCAAAGCTTCCGCTGCGGCGTACATCGCGCGCACGCTCTGCGCGCGCTGGTAGACGCTATCGGCCGGAAAGACCTCGCCGGTTTCGGGATCGATACCGTTCGCCAAACTCCGAATGATTACCAGTGCTTCTGCTGCAAGCATGACTTTCTCCTTTTGAACAGAAATGGATGGAAATACGACTGATGAACGGGACAGCAAGCATCCCGGGACTTACTACGACTACAACAGGCCGCGTTCCGCGAAAGACATCACGGCGGTGCCTGCAACGACAAAGTGATCCAGGACCTTGACGTCAACCAGTGCCAGGGCATCCTTCAGCGACCGCGTCAGCAGTTCGTCCGCATGACTTGGTTGCGCGACGCCGGACGGATGGTTATGCGCAAAGATGACCGCGGCGGCGTTGTTGACGAGGCTTCTCTTGACGACTTCCCGCGGATACACGCTGGTTTGCGTCAGCGTGCCGCGAAACATTTCCTCGGACTCAAGGACCCGGTGCTGTGCATCCAGGAACAGGACCATGAAAACTTCATAGTCCCGGCCCGTCAGCGTCATGCGCAGGTAATCACGCACACTCGCCGGTGATGTCAACGCATCCCGTTGGCGCATCGGCTCGATAAGCGAGCGCCGCACCAGCTCCGTCGCGATGCGCAGCTTCGTTCGTACCCTTGGCCGCACGTTGCAGCTGGGCATCGATTCGTACAGCACCTTTGAGAGGCTGCCACCCGCGTCCTTCAGCAATTGCGCAGCGGTCTTGCTCCCGACGATCATGCCGAGCAGATCGACATCCGACATTGCTTCGATGATTCGACTCACGGTGTTCTCCTTTATGAAAGAAAGGGGAACACCTCTCCCTCGGGGAAGAGACATCCCCCGAGGGTTGAAAGACTTCGAAAACTGCTCAATCACGACGAGTACCTCCAGGCCTTGCGGCCACCGGCTTTCAGGAGATGAGGCCGGTTTCAAGGGCACTGCCTTTTGGCAGTGGGCAAACGACCAAGAGCATCGCGGGATGTGTCCGGCCGAGACCGAACCACCCGAAAGGGCTCTACCGAAACCGTGCTGACGCACGGCTTGGGTAGAGCCCCCGCTGTAAGAATCCGATGGCGAGGGACTCTCCGATCTGCGCTCGGCCGGAAGGCGGCACGCGAGGCGGACTGCGCCTCACGCCAGGATCCGGACGATGGCGATGAGTTGCGAGATCACGATGCAGAGCACCACGATTCTCAGGTTGGTGACGACGTTCCAAAGCGCTTGCTTCATGGGCCTCTCCTTCAAGTGGTTGGCGGGGTTTTCACCTCTGGGTTGGCCCACAGGTGAAAACCCCGCCCGAAGGAGAGGTTTTCGAGAGTGGTCAGGCGATCGCTTTCGCGAGCGCGAGGACCTGGGAGAGAACGACGATCAGGACCATGAGCTTCAGGTCCGTGACCACGTTTAACAGCGCTTCTTTCATGACGGTCTCCTCTAGGAAAAGCGGGGAGACCACTCCCCCGGGGAGAGAGATCTCCCCAGGGGGTGAAAGAACTACTGCCTGATGCGAACTGCTAGGCCGCGACGCTCTCGGGTTCGTTCGAGCGCGCCGGCTGCGGCAGGTCGACTGCTTCGCCGTTGACCTTGGCGAACTTGACCCGCAGCAGACGGCCCTTGATGCTCACGCCAGGCTGTCCCTTCTTGTCACCTTTCTCGAAGGTGAACAGCTCGGGATAGATGTCGGCGATCTTGAAGCCGATGAGCACGGTCTTTTCGGCCGCGACATCGGACTCCAGACGCTTGACGATCTTCTGGGCGTCGGCGCCGCTCACCCTGCAGTCGAACCGCGTGTAGCCGATGTTGTCGGTGCTGCCTCGCATCGCGGACACGGTGCAGGCCAGGAATTCCTGTCCCTTCTTCGGCTTGACCGTGCGAACGCGATTGAGATAGCCGACGCCTTCGACGTGCAGGTTGAAGAACGACGACTGACTTGTTGCCTGGGATTGCTCGGACATGATGGTCTCCTTTTCACATGAAAAATGGGGAGACCATGCCCCAGCCGGGGATAGGTATCCCCGACTGGGATGAAGCAACTGACAAGTACCTCCAGGCCTTTCGGCCACCGGCTCTCAGGAGATCTGACCGGTTTCGGCGCTCTTGCGAGCGAAGGGCGATGCGTAACGGGCATCAAGCGGGCTGACACAGCCAACGTAAAACTCGGACAGCTGCAGCCCGACGCCGACCGTGGGGCGCGGAGTCGAGCAGTGCGTATTCAAATCAGATGACCGTCCTTCACGGTTTTGGTTCCGTCGTTTCTGCAGCGGCCGTGGCGAGAACACTGCGCTCGATGACAGCCCTTCCGAGGCTCACGCAGAGGTTCACTTCCACGAAGACATCGCCGTCAGGCGCCGGGCGTTGCCGCAGGGCCTGGACTCGAAAGCCGCGGAAGGTCGCGCGATATTCGCCGTGGCGCGCCGCCTCGAGCAACGCGAGCAGTGCAATCGCGCGCACCATCCGGAGCTCCTCCGCGCCAGGGAAGCGTATCGCCCCGCCCTCCGTCCGCATTGCAGCGTCGTCGCCGCTCACGCCGACGCCCTGCCTTCGGTCGCCTCACGGCGCGCCTTGAACCTGGCCTCCGCGAGCCGTGCGAGGCTTAGATAGAGGCGATCCGCGTTCAGATACAGCGCGCGATGCTCCTCGCCCGTCTTGGTCGCGATCCATTTGCTCTCGGCCAGGCGCCCGACGACGTGCACGCGCGCGCCCTTCTTCACAAGCTGCGCCACCTCCGCTGCATGTCGATCGCCCCAGACATTGACGTCGAGCCAGAATCCACCGGCCTGCTCCAGCCCGCCGCTGCCGTCCTGGCGATACTCGTCGAAGAACACCCGAAGCTCGGCAACCTGCCGTTCTTCAGTGCCCACCATAACGGTCTTCAAGAGCGGTTGATCGCCCACATTCCCGGTCCCACGAAACTCGTTCGACATATGCACCTCCGTTTGGTTGATTGAGTCATTGATCCGCACATCGCGCTTTCACAGCAGCTCCGTGTCGGTCTGTCGCGTTACTTCGGCGGCGGTGAGCGATGCCTGCTCCAGCAGGCGCAGCTCGGCGTCGCTCGGCTTCACGCGGCGGCGTGAATGCCGCGGCGCTTCTGCGCCGGTGAATATCCTGCGCGGCACTTCGCCGAAGAGTGCGACCGCGGCACGCACGCGCTGGCGCCCCTTTTCGTCCGCCGTCGGCAGGAAATCGCCGCGGCTGAGCGGCAGCAATTCTTCTCGAAGGAGATGGCGCTCCCAGCGGATCGGCTCAAGGAAGAGGGCGCGCATGTCGCGGCCGACAATGCGAATCGCCACCCTGCCCTCCTCGTCGCTCATGCGGTCCTTGTGAATGAGCGTCTTGATCATCCGGACGTAGTAGTCGAACTCGACGATCAGGTCCGCGGTGGCGTAGCCGTAGGGACTGCGAAAGCCGAGGTCGACGGTCTTGGGGCTGCGGGACGTCATCACGGAGAGCGCGAGCCCCTTGCGCTTGAGGAGATCGAACGCTTCCTCCCGTGCCGCGATAACTCGGCCAAGACTGGCGCGGATGGCCAGCAGGCGCTCGTACATCCGGATCAGGATCCAGTCGGCATACGGGTTGTCGTTCGCCGACAGATGCCAGATGGATTTGAGGACAGCCGCGAAACGTTTGCCTCCGGGAATAGGCGGCAAATTGGTTTTTTCGTCCCGTGGGCGTCCGGTGAACAGGCGATAGGCGTCCTTGGTGTGCAGCGTCATCGTGTCGGGCGTGGCGTCGGCGAGCTGTCCCAGTTTCGCGGTGCGGCTCGGAGCGTTTGCCTGCGCCGGGACGCCAGGCGCCCGGTGCCGTGCCGCAATATGCGCCGTCTCTCGCAGCTGCCGTTCGCGCTCGCGCAAAGCGACAAGTCTTGGCCAGCGCGGATCGTTCTGATCCGGGTTCTCGGAACTCACGAGGTCCGCCAATTCATCGCGCTCCGAGGCAATGTCGTAGCCGTCCGCGAAGGGCGAGTCCGGACTGACCGGGAAGGGCGTGGCGCCGAGTGAGGTTTCGTCCAGCGTGCCGCGGTCGGGCAGCGGGGCCGGCTCAAGTGCTTCCATGGGTCACTCCGTCTCGATGCTGATCTCTTGCGACGAGGCGGCCTGCCCTGCGGTGCGTTAGCAGTGCTAGCAGCCGGGATTCCACCCTGCTCGGCAGCCGGTCGGGTTGAAGGCTCATGGTCGCTTTCCCGATTGAGGCCTGGTCCGCATGAGGTCGAGCATTCGCCTGATCTCCTCGCGGCGTGCCGCAGCCCTGGCCTTGTATTCCGGGGTCGCGCGCTCGGCGGCGAGGCGTTTGTCCTCGGCCTCCCGTTCTTGGCGCTGTACCAATTCCTCCTGGCGCCTGCGCCGTGCAGCCGCGACACGCGGTGCGAGTTCGGGCACGAATTGGCCGGCGATGGCCCGGTTGACGAGACCGCGCAGGTAAGCGATCGGGCTGGTTCGCACTGCCCTTGCCTGCATCCGGCCGCTGAGTTCGTCGAGCAGTGCCTGGGCTTGATCCTCGCAGCGACGGATCAGGCGCAGCGCTGCGACCCGTTCCTCCGGTAGCAAGGCATCTGGAAAAATCAGATCACCACCACTTTGCGACCTGCCCGCGTCGCGGCGCGCTTCCGCTGCGCTTAGTGGTTGTACTGAATCACTTGTACTTCTTTGTATATGTAGATTGGCGCTTTCGGCGAAACTGTGGTGGCGGTTCTGGTGAATCTGGTCTGGCGCTTTCGGCGGAACAAGAATGTGGGTGTCCCGCAAGCTTGATTCGCCGTTATGTGAAAGCCTGTGTGCGGGAATGCCGCAGCCTGGCAAGTCGTGAGCGGCGACAGGTTGACCAGAGCCGGATTCGTCGCCGGCCAACAGGGCAAGAAGGCAGTCCATCCTGATGCGCGCGACGAGGCTGCGCGGTATCCCGATCAGCGCCTCCTCCCATACGCCGGCACGCTCCAAGTCTCGACGCGCGGTTTCCTGTTCGCGGCGCGTCAGGCCGAGATCCTGAGTCCAGCGCGCCGCCGAATTGCGGACCCATGCGTCCAGCTGCCGTTTCACCTGCAGCCGGGTGAGGTAGAGCGCGCGGGACAGCAGCAAGCCCGCGTGGACCCCTCCCCCGATCCCGGCAAGCGTGCGGTGATAGGCGAGCGACGGACCCAGCAGTTCCGCGACCGCGGCTCCGTCGGCCCAGTCCAATGGGGCGGAAGCCTTGCCGATCCGATTCGCCAGCATGCCTCCGAGCTGATCCACGCACAGGCGAAAGTGGAGCTTCGCCGGAATGCCGATGCGTTGCTCATTGAGAATCGCCAGCTCACGCAGCACCTCGCGTGCGGTGATCTGCTCCTTTGCGGAAAGCCCGGTTTCCATTTCCCACTGCTCAGTCGTCTTGAGGAACCACCCGCCAGTGCGGGCAACATCCCGGCCGTGGCGAGTCCAGTAGATCGTCTGCGAGAGCAGGAGCGCAGCCTTGACGCTCTCCGTCAGGTCCACGAGACGACGATGAAACGCAATGTGCCGGCCCAGCAGCGGCCAGATGATCGCGAGTTCCCTGTTGTGGTTCCCGGACTCCCATGTGTCGTCGCCAGCGTTTGCTGTGCATCTCCATTCACTCACGCCTGAACCTGCGTACCGTCATCGACGAACGGGGGCGGCGCGCGCCCGCAACGCATGCCACACCGCCTCGGGACGCACCCTGAACCAGAGCTTCGCCGGCATGCCGAGGCGCCGCTCTTCCAGGAAACCCACGCTGCGCAAGGCGCGGCGGGCCGTTTCCTGCTCCCATCGCGACAGGCCGGTTTCGTCGGTCCACTGCTCCTGGGACTTCAAGAACCAGCCGTTGGCCGCCGGCTCGATCGTCTGGGTCGTCCAGATGGCCTGCGACAGCATCAGCGCCGCAGTCACGCCGCCCGTGATCGGGACGAGGCAGCGATGAAAACTCACCGGAAGGTCGAAGACCTCCAGCAGCAGGTCTGCGGAGATTCCCGAGGCAGCTGCGGCGCGGTCTGTCATCGCTCGGCCTCGAATTCGCGCACGATCGCTTCCAGAACGGCGATGGAAAACTGCGGGAGCTGCTGGTGCAGGCGGTAATAGCGAACGCGGAGACTGGGGTCATCGATGGTGAGCCACGCGCGAAAGATGCGCTCACGGGTGGCGAGGACCGGAAGCGGAAGGCGACCGGACGGCCTCCAGGCTCCGTACTCACGGCGGCGCTTGAGCGTGACCTTGCGCCTGATCTTGAAGAGCGCGCTCATCATCCGCCAGGACGCACCATGACGGATGAAGTACGCCTCCAGCGCGTTGGCTTCGTTGACGAGCGCCACGGCGCGCAACCCCGCGTTCAGACCCGCGGCGTCGAACGTGACTCCGATGGTCAGATCGCGCATCGCAGCGAGGCGGTTGAGGTCGAGCGCAGAGAGCTGCCGCAGGCGCGCCAGTTGTTCGTTCTCGATGCCGGCGGCATGAAGGGCGGTTGGCTCCGCCTCGGCGAGCCGCACGGCGACATGATTGAGGAGCACGAGACGAACCTGGGCATCGACCACTGGCAACATCAGGCCTCCCCCGCCGCTGAAATTGCGCGCGTGGATCCTCGAGGCAAGGATGTTGGCGCACGGAATTCCCTTGCCAGGGCAAGGAGGTTCCAGAGGGCAACGGACGCGTCGTCGGCAGCGTCGATCAGCCATTGGACAAACGCTGCATCGAAGCCAGAGGGATTCTCCCGGCTGCCTGCAGATCGGTCCGGATCGGCTTGAGTTGCGCCATCCGGCGCGGCCACCGAGATCGGGGGATCGATCTGTCCTGCGATGACCGCGAGCACCGACCAGGCCTGCCGCCGGCTTGGCGGTCGAGAGTTCTCCTCGCCTGCAACCGGCAACGCTTCCATGAAGTAGCCAAGGGGCGCGGCGACATGAAGGCGCAAGCATTCGGCGATACCGGCGAGCGCAGCGAAGGACTGGACGTGCTCGACGATCCTCGAGCGCAGCGCGACGTTCGCACCAGTGGGCGGAGGCGGGTCCGCAGGACGGTCTAAGGCCGTGTTCACTTTGTTGGCTGTGCTAACGGCCCGGTCGGATCGGGGCGCATCGCGAACAGCGATCGGTGCCATCGCCGCCGACTCAACAGGTGTGGCCGTACCGGCCGGTGCGGGCAAGATTTGCGACGAGGCCTGCGGCGAGCGCAACGGCGCGCCCGGCGCGAGGCGGGCCTGGGTAACCGACTCCCCGAGTCGCCGGGCCAGGGCCTCCTCGCACGCCCCGCAGACCTCCGAAGCGCTGAAGGCGCGTGACTGGCGATACACGAGCGCGGCGTTCTGAAAGACCGGCTCGAAGACGGTGGCGTAGAGATCGGCCTCGTCGAGCGCCGCGCGCACCTGCGCATAGCGCTTCATCGCGTTGAGCCGCGGCTGCAGGGTCTTGACGTCCAGGCCCGAGAGATCGTCTACGGCCTCGCCCAGGGTGCGCAACCGCTCGATGGCGAACAGACAGTGCGCGAGGGTCGCCGTGTTTACAGCGAGGCCGAAGCCCTTCATCTCGTCTTCGAGCTGCCTCAGCGAGAGCGCTTCACCCCGCTCGGCTTCGAGTCGCGCTTTCAGGGCGACGACGCCGGCTGCCTTGTCCCAGAACGTCATCTCGCCACGCAGCTCATTCTCGATGAGATGCGAGGTGAGCACGTGGCTTTCGGAGCGCCATGGCCGGAACAGCACGACGAGCTTACGGAAGCGCGCGTCCTTCGTCTCCGACCAGAGCTGCTGGATCGCGAGCAGACGCGTGTTGCCTCCGGCCTCGACGATGAAGTGCGCTTCGCCGGGTCTGCGTGTGACCGTGAGAGGGTTGCGCATTCCGCTCGAGCGAATGGATTCCCTGATCTCCGCGAACCTGGCGTTTGCAGCGCGGCGCGGATTGTTCTCGTACGGGCGTATGTCATCCACCGCGAGCTCGATCTGGCATTCATGCCGCGGATCGGCGTGGGTGGGAAGCTCCCTGGAGTTGTTGCCTGGATTGCCGACGCGTAGCGACTCGGCGACCAGGCGACGGCGTTCCTCGATGGTCACGTGCCGCGCGGACGGTCCGGCGATCTCGCCGTTGGCGATGCCTTTGTGCAACGCCTCCCCGCTCACGCGATCCTCTCCTGTGCGCGAAACGAATCGGCATAGACGCCCTGAAGGCTGGGTATCAGCTCCCAGGCAAGCTGGTGCATGACGGTGCAGGCGCTGGGCGTCACGCCGTCGCGCTTCCGTTCGTGCCGGTGCACAGGCACGCGGAGCGTCGCGGCCTCCTTGTAGGCCTTGGCATGAGGGACGACCGTGTCGAGCACGGAAACGCGGCCCTTGAGCTTGATGAAGTCGTCGCGGATGCCGCTGGCGATGACGCGGGCGTCCGCGGTTCGGTCCTGCCGGTAGATCACCGCCTTCATCGGCCCCAGGGTCGCGCCGAGCGCGCTGCCGGGTTCGAGCCGGTCGAGCAGCTCCATCGTCCCATCCTTGAACTCGCGGGCGGAGAGAATTTCCGGCGTGATTGGCGAGACGAGGATGTCGGCGGCCAGGACGGCGGCGTCCTGCAACGGCCCCACCGCGCCCTGCGTGTCGATGAGCACGCAGTCGTAGGCACCGGCGACCACCGGCGACTGCAGCGCGAAGCGCAATCGGAAGCCCCGGTCGATGCGGTTCAGCAACCAGTGCGGAAGATTGCCCTCGGGATCGTCGGAGACGACGATGTCGAGGTTCTGATACATGGTCGCGGTGATGCACTGCGCGGTGACCTCGCCGCGGACGATGACCTCGGTCAGCCCGGCCGACGGCTTGGTCGTCGCGAGCGGGAAGTACTTGGAGAGCGAAGGCTGCACGTCCGCATCGATCAGGAGTACGCGCAGGCCCATGTCGGCCAGCAGCGCCCCCAGGTTGGCCGTGAGCGTGGTCTTGCCGACGCCGCCTTTTGTGCTCGTCACCGTGAACTTGATCATCCAATCCAGCCAGATTTGGGTCCCTGATCAGCTATACGGAATCCTTTGAAAAAGTGTCGGGTCAGCGCGCGAGGTAGTCGCCAAGGCCGTGATCGGCAAAGACCTTTCGGATGCGCTTGATATCGTCGTACACCGTGGCGCGCGGGATTCGGAGCCGCGCCGCAGCGGCTTTGATCGAAAGGCCTTCCTCGCCCAGCATCGTGCAGAGGCGCCGTTGGCGCGGCGTGAGCTGCGCCATCGCCCTGGCGATGTCGATGCGTGCATCGTTGCGATCGATGGGATCTGATTCGCCGGCTGCGCTGAATGACGCCGCATCAAGCAGGTCGGCATAGGTGGGCGCGTCGTCCGAGTCGCCCACTGCAGCGTCGAGAGATACCGTGCCGAAATCGCCGCCCCGCTTGGTTGCTCGCTGCTCGCGGAGCATGTCGGTCAGCTTGTTGCGAACGACCCGCGCCATGTAGGCGACCGGCGGCCCGCCCGGATCCGGCGCGAGCTTCCGGCGCACCTCGATCCAGTGCGTGAGGCATTCCTGCAAGAGGTCGTCGAATTCCTCGCGCTCCAGGCTTCGCGAACGCCTTCGGAATTCACCGACCAGTTTCTTCGCTACTGCAATCTCCCACTGCTGAAGTTCTTCGCCATGCCTGAGCGCCATTTCGCGTTGCCTCCGTCACGCGACGGAGGGACGAACGAGCGCTAGTCAGGGGGTGCTCACCAAAAATCCTTTACGAATCAGCGGCTCGCAGCACCTAAGCCGCTAGGTCCCCGACACATTTGGGCGGGATTCCGTATCAGAAAATGGGGGCGCTCTCGATAGATGGCGATAGACGGCGAACCATGGCGACAGCTGCCGAAACGCCGTCGCAGAGCGCCGCAGGGGCCGAAACCCGAGTGGCTTAACGAGCAAGGATGGAGGTACGGATGAAGCGAGGAATGCAGTACGCCGGTCGGACTCAGGCAACGACCGGTGCGAGAGATCAAGGCGGTGGCGCGCGCTCGGAGCCGGAAGCCAACGGTGTGAATTGGTCCAGGAGTGCCCGGGAGGAAGTGCGGGAACGCCAACCGTTGCGGGCATTCGATGCCCGGGCCTTCAGGGAACTCTCGCAGTCCGTGCCTATTGACCCCAAGTCGATGCGTCGGACCATCCGTCGCAACGAGTTACGTCAGATCATCCCGCTGGCGGACTCGACGATCTTCGAGCTGGAACGACGCGGTGAATTTCCGCAGCGCTTTTTCCTCACGGCGCGCTGCGTCGTGTGGGACCTGGGCGAAGTCGAAGCGTGGTTGGAGAGTCGGCGCCAGCCTCTAGCAGGCAATGAAGTGAAGAAAGCGCCAGTGCCCGACTACAAGCTCAGGAAAAAGGAAAGGTAGGCGGTGGCTGATGATCCAAATCAGCCGCTCAGCCATTTTGGAATGCAAGGCTTGTCGGTATGGGCGGCGTCAACTGATCACTGCACGCCTCTGGAACTTGGCGCACGGCGGCGGACCGGCGCCCTACTCTTTCGCGGGATAATACCCGCAGCAGTGCCCCCGGAGCGCGTCGACCGCTACCCAGCTGCAAGTTGCCTCTGGGCTGCGGATCCTAAGGCAGTGGCAGATGGCGAACAAGAACCGCGACGACTTTCGAGAGAAAATCAAGCTCCAGATCGCCAAGCGCGCTGGCTGGCTTTGCTCGTACCCGTCGTGTCGACGCCTTACCGTCGGGGGCGACATCATGGTCGGAACCGCAGCCCACATCTGCGCTGCCGCACCTGACGGCCCCCGCTACGATCCGAACCAGACGCCGGAGCAGCGACGAGCAGCGGAGAATGGGATCTGGATGTGCCGAGATCACGGCACCGCCATCGATTCCAAGGACCCCGAGTTCACCGTCGTAAAACTGCGTGAATGGAAAGCCTGGGCGGAGAGCGAGGCGCGTGCACAAGTTCTTCGAGAAAAA
This sequence comes from Burkholderiaceae bacterium, assembly GCA_023384005.1. Lineage (GTDB taxonomy): Bacteria > Pseudomonadota > Gammaproteobacteria > Burkholderiales > Burkholderiaceae_E > Quisquiliibacterium. Next base: position 11,710 of record JAHDXY010000072.1, read on the forward strand.
CCGCTGGTCGGTCCAGCGGCCACGCCTACTGAAGGTGAACTAGCCGATCAACTTCGCGCTGCAACGCGGGCGGACCTGGACGTTTTCCGACACTCGGCCAGATGGCCGTCGACGGAGATCGCTCTGACGGTGGAGGTTGAAGGTTTTAGCGATCCGGTGACGCCGCAGGCGCTGGCGACTATGCTAGCGACTCTTGACGATCTGATATTAGTCGCTCCGCCGGGTATGGGGAAGACGACGACGGCGTTCCAGATCGCGGAAGCTCTTTCTGCGACTGGCAGGTCACCGATCGTCATCCCGCTCGCGGATTGGTCTACAGAGGGCACGCCCCTCTTGCAGTCCGTATTGAAACGCCCAGCGTTCCGAGATATTTCGGAGGAACGTTTCCGCAGCGCGGCCACCAAGCCCGGTGTGATGCTGCTCCTTGACGGCTGGAACGAGCTGGATGGGCCAGCCCGCAAGCGTTTGACCGCCCAGGTTAGGCAGCTACAGGCAGAGTTGCCAGAAGTCAGCTTGCTGATTTCCACGCGGAGGCAGGCCCTGGATGTCCCGGTCGACGGCGCGCGCGTCAACCTGCTTCCCTTGAGCGAGACTCAGCAGCACGATATTGCCAAGGTGCTGCGGGGCGAGGCCGGTCTGCGTACTTTGGATCAGGCGTGGCGCACGGCTGGTGTGCGGGAGCTTGTCACAATTCCGCTCTACTTGAAGGCGTTGATTACTCTTCCCGAGGGCGTGCCTTTCCCCACAACGAAGGAAGAGGTGCTCCGCCGTTTTGTGGCCGCCCACGAGGGCGATGTGCAGCATGCCGATCTTCTCGCCGATGTGATGCACGGATTGCACGGTCGCTTTCTCGAAGACCTTGCTGTGACAGCTACTCGCGCGTTGACCACTACGATTGCAGTCGACCTCGCGCGCAAGTCCGTAGCGAAAACGGATGATTTGCTTGTCGATCAGGGGCAGCTGACCGAGAAGCCTCAGCCGAATACCGTGCTCGAAACGCTCGTCGGCCACCATGTGCTTACGAGGAGTGGCGATCCCGCTGGCTATTCTTTTCAGCACCAGCAGTTTCAAGAATGGTACGCGTCGCATTTTGTCGAGCGGCTGATGCTGGTCAGCATCAGTGATGCCGGATCGCGTGAGAGGCTGAAGGCCGATGTACTTAACCAGCCCGCTTGGGAAGAACCCATTCTCTTCGCGTGCGAGCGCCTAGCGCGCGGAGGTGCGAAGGAGCAGGAAGCCTGTGCTGCGGCCATCCTGTCAGCGTTCGAGGTCGATCCGATGCTTGCCGCAGAGATGATCTTCCGTGGCGACGACGCGGTCTGGTCGCGAGTTGGCGGCACTATCGCGGAGCGGATTCGGCGCTGGCATAAGCCACGAAGAGTCGACCGAGCGGTGCGCTTCATGATTACCTCCGGTCGTCCCGAATTCGCAGATCTCGTCTGGCCCCTCATCTCACATGAGGACGATCAGGTCCATCTCCGCGCGCTCCGAGCGAGCAGGCGGTTCCGGCCGTCGATTCTTGGTGGTGATGCGTCTCGAAAGATTGAAGCGCTGCCGTTGGAGATTCGGAAAAACGTGCTGCACGAGATCGCGGATAACAGCGGCGTGGATGGCATGGACCTCGCCATGGCCATCGCGAAGAGTGCTCCAGAGCCTGATGTGAAGGCGACAGTGGTTGAGGCACTCGCCTTTCGGCGCGCCGATCGGCACGCTGCCGAGATACTACACTCCGCCGACGACAGGACCTTTGATCTAGTCGTTCGGACGGAATTGCTCGACGACGCGACAGACGAACACGTTAAGGAGGGAATCGACGCGGCGCGCGAGCGCCGGCGGAAGGCTGGTCGGTCGCCTCACGATCGGCTCTACGCGATTGTCTATGCATCGGGGAAAGAGGACATGAGCGCGGATGTGGCGGCGATAGTCGCTGAGATGGAGTTCCGCAAGGATGAGCCCGGCGGAGGCCATCTTCTCTACCAGGCACGCAACCGCTATCCGCGTGCTGTCGCTGACGGCATTCTTGCGCGTGTGCGGACAGGTAACGCGCTGTTCTACGGTGCCGACGATCTGTTAGCGGCGGCGGGTATAACGTTGGAGGACGAGCAGTTGCTCGCACTTGCTATTGCAGATACGCGGCGTGACCAGCGAGCCCAGGCCGCCGCTTCAATTCTCGGACCACAGGCCATCGGCCGCATGATCGACGCCCTTCTCGAAGCGAAGAAGGTCGTTCGCGACCCAGATGGCAAGTACAACGAGGCGGCAGCAGAGCGGTATCGGGAATTGTCGGAGCGTGTTACGCACGCGCCCGCATCGAGCCTTATCGCAGCAATTCGCGCGCGGTCTAAGGCAGCCGGTAACGAGGAACTAGCCGACTTGGCCGATCTTATCGCGCGCCACCCGAGAGGCGATGGCGATCGCGGCAGGCCGTTCGACGACCATGCCCGCGCTGAGATCAATGCCTTGGCGGAGGACTGGGGAGGTCGAATGCTCGCCGCCGATGCGACGCGACTGCAACTCTCGTCCTTGGCGGGAGTGGTGGTTCAAGCGCCGTCGGTGCATCTGCTGCCGTTGCTGAAGCGGTTGCTGGACGAGAACCTGCGCCGCTACCGAGCGGTAAGAGAGGAGGCCAAGGCGACCGGCTGGCGGCCTGGACCAGCTCGAGATGAGGCCACACACCCGCTTACCCACGAGTATTTCCGCGCGTTTCAGGCGATCAACACGCCAGAAACTGCGGCTCTGATGCGCCAGTACATGAAGGATGAGCATTTTGGTGAGCTCGCCGCAAAGGTCTTGGCGACGCAGTGGATTGCCGCGAACGAGCCGAAGGAGGAGCGAGCGTTCTTTCGGAGCGGTATCGAGTTTTCCCGCGTTGCTGAGAGGCGTGCAACGCGCGTACGTGACCCAGCGGCGACATCGGCCGAAGCCGACGCGATCTTTGGTGCGGTCGAGTCCTTGATTGCCGAAGGCACGACGGAGGAGGAGAAGAAGCTCGCCATCACGCTCGCAACCATCGCCGCTGCGTTGCCACATGGTCGGCGCGACGAGATGATGCGGCGATTGATTTCGCTTGCTCCGCGCCGCTCGCGCGCCGCTTTGTTTCGGAATCTCACGCTTTCCGGTGAAATCATCGACACAGAGTTGGTGAAAAGCGGCATTGCCGAGGTGTTCGAAGCGGCGCAGAAGGAGAGCTGGATTCTTTGGGAGGGCTATGAGCTGAGCAATTGGTTGCAGCTGCTTCCCTTCACAAGCCGTCCAGGCGAGACGTTTGATGTCGTGCGCGGCTTTCCGGAGTTCAAGAGTAAGGAGAACCCGCTAGAAGGGTTGATCAGGGCTCTTGGGATCGCTCCCGGCGAGGAAGCCGAGAAGGTCTTGTTTCAGCTCGCAGACGCGGATCGACGGCTGTATGCCAGTCGCGAATGGCGGGAAGCAGCATTCCGCCCGCGCTCGCCCGCGGCTGCGCGACAACTAGTGGACTTGGCAGCAAGTGGGGCATTTGCGGACAAAGGAGGGGACCTCCGGCATTTGGCGGGGGAGATCGCTGGCCTTATCGCCTCAAGTCCAGACCTGCGCGGTCACGTCTATCAGCTCCTGAAGGACGGGGCAACAACCGCAGGCCTTGAGCTGCTGGCCTACGCCGTTGCTGAATTCCCCGACGTGGACGGCTTGGTGCTCTTGATCAAGCTGGAGATCCAGCACAAGCGCTCGTTCCTCTCTTGGCGCACGATCGATAGCCTTGTGACCGAGCACATTCCCGTGGAAGGCTCGCAAGGAACGTACAACGTAGCGCCCATCCCAGCTATCGAACTACGCCAGAGGTTGCTCGCAATGACGACGGACGGCGGCCCCACAGATGCCGCTGCGCGTTGTCTGCGTCACATTGATGAGTTGAGGGATGAGTACGGCATGCCGGATTCCGAACCGCGGCATCCTGATCTCACGTCGGGCAGGCCGTGGCCGATCCTCATTCCGGCTGACGAATAAAGAATTGTTCACCCTTGGCCGTGCTGACCCGCGCGCGTGCCGGGTACAGAAGGAGAGGCGCCCCACCCTTGGGCGTCGCGCGCTGGGTCCACGCGCCGGTGGCCGGTCCCGGCCAGCTCGACGACGTTGACGGTGGCCGACCAGCCGATCGTCTCGGCGTATCCAGCGGGTAGCTGACCGATGGCCCGTCGCGGCTCGCCGCTATCAAATCGGCGCCGCCGTCGTAACCATCTTCATTGTCGGCGGCAATAGAGTCGGCGTGTGCGACTCCCCCGCCACCCACGCATCGATCATGTCGGCCCACTCCTGCAGCATGTGGCGGCGCTGCTCGCCGTACTCGGCCTTGTTGTAGACGCCACGCGATGAACGCCCGTCCTCGTGAGCGAGGGCCTTCTCGATCCAGTCGCTGTTGAAGCCCAGTTCGTTGAGGATGGTGGAACCCGTGCGCCGCAGGTCGTGCACGGTGAAGGGTTCCAGCGGCAACCGCGATTCCTTCGCTTTCTCCACCACGACCTGGGTCACGCGGTTGAGGGTCGCCTTCGACATGCAGCGATCGGCGTCGTAGCGCGAGGGCAGCAAAAACCTCGAGCCGCCGGCACAGGTGCGCAACGCGATCATGATGTCGAGCGCCTGCTGGGAGAGATAAACGTTGTGCGGCTTGCCAGCCTTCATGCGGCTCTTCGGGATCGTCCAAACCGCGTTCTCGAAATCAACTTCGTTCCAGGTGGCCTCGATGAGCTCGCTCTTGCGCACGAGCGTGAGCAGGATCAGACGCAGTGCCAGGCGGATGGTAGGCAGGGTCGCGGTAGCATCGAGCACGCGGTGCATGACGCGGATCTCGGACGGCGACAGCGCCCGATCTTTCGGCACGAACGTGGCGATTGACGAGGGACCTACGTCGTCGGCCGGATTGGGCGCCTTGTCGCCGTGCAGCGCCGCGAACGCAAAGACCAGCTTGACGATGTCGCGGACGTGAACGGCGGTGGCGGGCGCGCCGCGCTCCTTGACCTTGGCGCAAAGGTTGCGCAGGTCCTCGGGACCGATCTCGGCCAGCAGGCGGTTGCGGAACGCGGGCATGATGTCGCGGTCGATGATGCTCTTGCG
>JAHDXY010000462.1 GCA_023384005.1 Burkholderiaceae bacterium
CGGTGACGAAGGTCTGCGAATAGAAGAAGGCGGTGAGGAGCAGGAAGAAGCAGAGGAAGATCACGACGAACAGGTCGCGGCGCGCGCGCATCTCCATCAGTTTCAGGCCCAGGAACAGCACCAGCAACGCGACACCCGCGTCGCGACCGAGCAGCGTGCCGTAGTTCGCGTAGACGCCGCCGGTGCAGGCGATCGCCGCGACCCACCGAACCGAGTCGCGCGGCAGCCAGCGGCCCGACATCACGAGCCCGAAGCGCCACAGAAAGAGCACGAAGAAACCGGTCGACGTCCACCACGGCAGGTGAGCGACGTGGGGGATCACTGCGAGCAGGATCGCGCCCATCAGGAACAGCGTGTCGCGACGGTCGCGCTCCCACTGCTCGCCCAGTCGCCCGGCGAGCGCCCTGAGGCTGTTGCTGATCCCGCGCGAGCCCGCCACCTCAGACCTCCGCGAGGGCGAGCGCTTCGAGGCAGCGCTGGCGATGCGCGCCGCCGCCGTCGAGTTCGATCGACTGGCCCGGCAGGCGCAGCGCCCCGCGCGCGCCGCGGGCGTCGGCGTCGATCACCCAGCGCGCCAGCCGGGAAAACCTGGCCTCGACGTCGAGGTGGGTGGGAAGCTGTTGCCAGTCGAGCCACAGCTCGCCGCGTTCGCCGCCTTCGAACTGCTTGGTGAGCAGCTCGTCCGAACCGCTGCGCGCGACCGCGCGCCAGGCGATGCGTCGCGGCGAGTCTCCGGGCCGGTACGGGCGCACCGCGGCGACGTCGTCCTCGCCGCCGCCGCTGCCCTTGCCGTCACCGGCCAGCGTCGTCGCAGGCGGCAAGGGAACCGCAGGCGTTTCGGGGCTCGGGTACACCAGCACCGACATCGCGGGCTGCCAGTAGGTCCACACGCGCCACAACCCCAGCGGGAACTCGCTCCATAGCCGGATTCGCGGCACCGGCATCAGCCCGCGCCGGCGCGTCGGCACGGCGACGCGCACCAGCTGCTCGGCCGACGCCGCAACGTCGACCACCTCCGGCTGCGCCATGCCCGGGGCGAGCAGGCGCAGCGCGAAGCGCTCGTTGCGGCCGGTGTTGATCAGCAGCAGGCTGAACTCGGCGGGTTGCCCGGCGAACACAGCTTCGGCCTTGCCTGGGCGCAACACCAGTGTTGCCAGGTTGCGAAAGGTGTGCAGCATCGCCACGACCGCGACCGCACCGAGCAGGAAGGTCAGCATGAATCCGAGCGACAGCGCGTAGTTGATCGAACCGATCAGCATCGCCAGGAGGATCGCCGCGTACAACAGGCCGGGGCGGCTCGGAAGCACGTAGACGTTGCGCTGCGTCAGCCGGAAGTCGCCCACCGACGGCGCGCCCGCGCCGCCGATGCGCGCGGCGACCCGCTCGATCCACGATTCGCGTGCGACGTGTGCCAGGCGGGCCTCCCTCGTCAGGGAATCGGAACCGACTTGACGACTTCGGCGACCAGTTCGGCGCGGCCGCGGTGCGACGCGGCGCCGCCCTTGGCGGGGCGCAGCCTGTGGCCGGCGACCGCGACCAGCACGGCCTGGACGTCGTCTGGCAGGACGTGGTTGCGCCCGTCGAGCATCGCCCAGGCACGCGCGGCCTGGACGAGCGACAGCCCGGCACGCGGGCTCAGCCCTTCGGCGAGCAGCGGCGAGCGCCGGGTGTAGGTGAGAAGGTTCTGCACGTAGTCGAGCAGCGGCGCCGCGCAGCGGATCTCGCGCACGATCCGTTGCGCGCCGCGCAGGTCTTCGGTCGACATCATCGGCGCCAGCTTCTCGAGCAGCTCGCGCCGGTCCTGCCCCTCGAGCAGCGCGCGCTCGGATTTCGGGTCCGGGTAGCCCAGTTCGATGCACATCAGGAAGCGATCGAGCTGCGACTCGGGCAGCGGGAACGTTCCGATCTGGTCCTGCGGGTTCTGCGTCGCGATCACGAAGAACGGTTCCGGCAGCGGCTGCGCCTTGCCGTCGATCGAAACCTGTCGCTCTTCCATCGCCTCGAGCAGCGCGCTCTGCGTCTTGGGCGAGGCGCGGTTGATCTCGTCGGCGAGCAGCACCTGCGAGAACACCG
>JAHDXY010000073.1 GCA_023384005.1 Burkholderiaceae bacterium
ACCCCTACCTCGGGTGCGACAAGCCGCACGCTTGCATTGCACAAGAGCAAGATCGAACAAGTGTCCAGCGGGGAACGGCTTGACGAGGGTGCGCGTATTAGGCTGTAGCGGAGGCATCGGGGCACGGGCACGAACGACTTCGTTCCTGGTCGACGGCGACATCCTGCTCGACGCCGGCACAGGGGTCGAGGATCTGTCGGTCGAGGAACTCGCGGCGATCGACCATGTGTTTCTCACGCATTCGCACCTAGATCACATCGCTGCGCTGCCGCTGCTCGTCGACTCGGTCGGCGGGATCCGCGGCAAGCCGCTGGTCGTGCACGCGCTCCCGGAGACGATCGCGGCGCTTCGCACGCACATCTTCAACTGGGTGATCTGGCCGGACTTCACCGAGATCCCGCACTACGAGCGTCCGTGGATGGTGTTCGAGCCGCTCGCGATCGGCAGCGTGGTCGAACTCGAGGGCAGGTTCGTGCGCAGCCTTCCTGCCAACCACACGGTGCCGGCGCTCGGGTTTCACCTCTACAACGACGTCGCGAGCCTGGTTTTCTCGGGCGACACCGCGCCAAACGACGAGTTCTGGCCGCTGGTCAACGCGGTGCAGAACCTGCGCTACCTGATCATCGAAACCGCCTTCCCCAATCGGGACGAGGATCTCGCGGTTACGGCGAAGCACCTCTACCCGATCCAGCTCGGACAGGAGCTCGCCAAGCTGCAGCGCGACCCCCAGGTGCTGGTCACCCACCTCAAGCCCTCCGACCGCGAGGTGATCGGGCGCGAGCTCGAGGCCTGGGCAGGTCGTTTCGCGCCCCGAGTGCTCGAGCGAGGCGAGGTGCTCGAGTTGTGAACCTTGTCACGCACACCGCTCGGCGCGCGTGTTCGATCGTTTGAAATACCGGGCACAAGCTGAGCATTTGCGTCAATCGACCTGACGCATCGCGTCAGCGTCGGTGCGCGTCGATCGTCCGCAGTGCCCTCGCAGCGCACGCCGAAGGTCGATACCGGCGCATCAGCGGCGCGCGCCGCCGCCGGTCGGCGCACACGGGCCGTTCGCGAGCGCAGGCACGCGGGTTGCTCCCATTGTCATCGAGGGCGCGGCTGCGCCCCGCTCAATCAACCGACGGAGACGCACATGAAACAACGGATCAAGATGCTCAGGAAGTCCGCCCAACAGGGTTTCACGCTGATCGAACTGATGATCGTGGTCGCGATCGTCGGCATTCTGGCCGCGGTGGCGATTCCGGCCTACCAGGACTACACGGTGCGCGCGCGCGTCGCCGAGGGTCTGGGCATGGCGGCGGCGGCGAAGATCACCGTGGCCGAGAACTCGATGAGCGGGTCGGCGACCGCAGGCGCGGGCTGGACGGCTCCCGCGGCGACCTCGAACATCACTTCGGTCGCGGTCGACGACGCCAGCGGCACGATCACGGTGACGACCACGGCCAAGGCCGGCGGCGGCACGGTGACCTTCGTTCCGGCGCCCGCGTTCGTTGCGAATACTCCCGCGACCGACCGGATCACGTGGAACTGCACCGGCGGCTCGCTCGCGGCGAAGTATCGTCCCGCCGAGTGCCGTTGATCGAACCGGTCTGACCAGCGACAGGGCGCGGCTTCGGCCGCGCCTTTTTTCTTGGTGCGGCGCATTCGCGTCACCGCCCGTGACGCATCCGGTCAGTTGTGCCCGGTATCGGGTCGGAGTGCGGCGGTCGTGCCAGCGGCAGGCGGTCGACGCGCTGGTGCGAGCGGTCGCCGTCCCCGTCGGTCGGGCCGCTCTCGCCATGTGTCGACCGAGGCACGGTGATTGCTCGGTTTGCCTTTCAGGGCGCGATTGCGCCTCCCAATCAACCGATGGAGACGCAAATGAAACAACGGATCAAGATGCTCAGGAAGTCCGCCCAACAGGGTTTCACGCTGATCGAACTGATGATCGTGGTCGCGATCGTCGGCATTCTGGCCGCGGTGGCGATTCCGGCCTACCAGGACTACACGGTGCGCGCGCGCGTCGCCGAGGGTCTGGGCATGGCGGCGGCGGCGAAGATCACCGTGGCCGAGAACTCGATGAGCGGGTCGGCGACCGCAGGCGCGGGCTGGACGGCTCCCGCGGCGACCTCGAACATCACTTCGGTCGCGGTCGACGACGCCAGCGGCACGATCACGGTGACGACCACGGCCAAGGCCGGCGGCGGCACGGTGACCTTCGTTCCGGCGCCCGCGTTCGTTGCGAATACTCCCGCGACCGACCGGATCACGTGGAACTGCACCGGCGGCTCGCTCGCGGCGAAGTATCGTCCCGCAGAGTGCCGTTGATCGCTGCTCGCAAAAGACCGGGGCGCGGCTCGGGCCGCGCCCTTTCCTTTTCTGGCATGCGAGCGAAGCGGCGTCCGTCGCAAGGCTCTCGCCACTGGTCGGTGCGCCGGCAAGTCGCCGGTGATCGCAAGGTAAGATCGCCGCAAACACCGCCGCACGACGGCGGGACTCGACGCGCGACTGCCAGGGAGTGTCATGAGCGAGCCATACAGGACATGGATGTGCCTGATTTGCGGCTGGATTTACGAGGAAGAGAAGGGCGCGCCCGAAGAGGCGATCGCACCGGGAACGCGATGGGCCGACGTACCGATGAACTGGACCTGCCCGGAATGCGGTGCGCGCAAGGAAGATTTCGAGATGGTCGAGATCTGATGTTCCGGCCGATTGTGTCGATATAGGCGTAGCGGGTGCGGGCACCCGAGTACGGAGATCCGATGACCCAGGGCAAAGAACTCGCCGGGCTGAAAGTGATGGTGATCGACGACAGCAACACGATCCGCCGCAGCGCCGAGATCTTTCTCGGTCAGGCCGGATGCCGCGTCTTCGTCGCCGAGGACGGGTTCGACGCGTTGGCGAAGGTGGCCGACAACGATCCGGACCTGATCTTCTGCGACATCCTGATGCCCCGGCTCGATGGTTACCAGACCTGCGCGCTGATCAAGAAGAGCCCCAGGTTCCACGACATCCCGGTCATCATGCTGTCGTCCAAGGACGGGCTTTTCGACCGCGCACGCGGCCGGATGGTCGGGTCCGACCAGTACCTGACCAAACCTTTCGCCAAGGACACGCTGCTCGCGGCGGTCGCGCAGTATGCGCGCCGCGGTGTCGCCGTCCGGGCGGCGGGTTGAGGCGACGCGGGGCATTCACGATGTCGCACAAGATCCTCGTGGTCGACGACTCCCCGACCGAGCGCTTCTTCCTCGCGGACCTGCTCGCCAAGCGCGGGTACACGGTGATCACCGCCGAGAACGGCGACGAGGCCGTCACCAAGACGCGGGCCGAACAGCCCAACCTCGTTCTGATGGACGTGGTCATGCCCGGGCAAAGCGGCTACCAGGTCACGCGCGCGCTGTCGCGCGACCCCCAGACCCAGTCGATACCGGTCGTGATCTGTACCAGCAAGGCCAACGAGACCGACCGCATCTGGGGCCTGCGCCAGGGCGCACGCGAGTACCTGACGAAACCGATTCGGCCGGACGAACTGCTCTCGAAGATCGCGGGTCTCGTGACATGAGCGCGTTTACGACCGATCTGCCCGCGAGCGAGCAGAAGCCGCACCTGCGCGAGTTCCAGGAGCGGCTGACCGAGCGACTGAGGCAGGCGGAATCGGCGCCGCGCACGGCGCGGCTGGGCATGGCGATCGGCGAGCAGCGCTGGCTGGTCGAGCTGTCCGAAGCGGGCGAGATCTCTCCGGTGCCCTCGACGATCGCCGCGGTTCCGCTCACCCACGACTGGCTCGTCGGGCTGGTCAACCTCCGAGGGACCCTGCACGCCATGTGCGACCTGCAGCGCTTCGCCGCGGGCGAAGCGACGCCGCTCACGAAGGAGTCGCGCCTGCTCGCGCTTTCGGCGGCGAGCGGAATCGGCGCGGCGATACTGGTCACGCGAATGCTCGGGTTGCACGACACGCGCGACTGGTTCGTGGTGCCCGCGGACGAGGCCGCGAGCACCCAACGACCTGCCTGGATCGGCCGCAGCCTGTGCGACGGCAACGGACACGAATGGATCGAACTCAGCCTCGCGCGGCTCGCGTGTGACCCGCGATTTCTCGCGGCGAACCGCTGACCGATCCCGAAGGACATAGGCCACGATCGATGAAGCTCGCCGATTTCCTCTCCCCCGGTCAGGGTGGAGCATCGCGCTCCGACCCGGACACGATCTTCGCCGACGACGTGCTGCCCACGCGCGCGATCGACACGCTGATGGCCGATACGGTGATGGAGGCGCAGGGCGAGCCGACTGCACCGACGCCGCGCCCGCCGCACCAGGCTTCGCCGGCGCGGTCAGCGGCGGCGTCGCCGTCGCTCAACCCGGCGCCCGGCGGGATTCGCCTGCCGTGGATCGGCGCGTTGCCGTTTCGCAAGCAGCTCCAGGTGTTGTTGCCGGTGCTTGTCGCGTGCGTGCTGCTGGCGTTCATGTTCTTCTGGCTGGAGACGCGCGAAGCGGTCGACGGCACGCAGACGCGCCGCCACGTCGGCGACGCGTTGGCGCACACCCAGCGGGTCGCGAAGGCTGCCGGCGATGCGCTTGCCGGGGAACGCCGGGCGTTCGCGCAATTGCGCGAGGGGCGCGAAGCGATCGGCGCCGCGGTCGGCTCGCTGCAGGCGGCCGCGGCCGCACCAGGATCGGAAGACGGCGAACGCTTCGTCGCCGACGCGCGCAAGCTCGCGCAGGTCTGGAAGAGCTCGGACGCATCGATCGCGAAACTGCTCGAACACGAACGCCTGTTGCTGGGCTTCGGTGCGACGCGAAAGGCGTTCAACGAATCGAACCGCACGATGCTCGAGAATGCGCGCACGGTGGCGGCGTACAAGCTGCAGTCGAACGCGCCTGCGCGCGAAGTCGCCGCTGCAGGCGAGCTGGTCGCGCTCACCCAGAAGATCGCCAAGGACCTCAACCAGATCGCCTTCGGCGACGTGCTCGCGGCCGACGCCGGCGCGGCGCTCGGAGCCGACGCGGCTGCGTTTCGCGAGCTCGCCGACGGACTGATCGCGGGGTCTGAACGGCTTCGATTGCAGGCGAGCACCGACGCCGAATCGCGCCGCGCGCTTGGCGAGATCCGCAAGCAGTTCGGCGCCTTCGAGCCGCAGCCCGCGGCGCTCGCGCGCGACATGCAGAAACTGGGCGACGCCAAGCGCGCGCAACTCGCCCTTGCCGCCGAGGGTGACGGCCTTCGCGTGCAGCTCGAGTCGATCCGCGAGCGGGTGCGCGACGCCGACCTCAGCCGCACGGTGAACCTGTGGGCCGTCGTCGCTTTCGCATTGCTCGCGCTGCTCGCCGCGCTCGGCCTGGTGCAGGCCTATCTCGGCGAGAGCCGCTCGCGCGCCGAACAGGCCGATCGACAGCGCCGCGAAGCCGAACGCCTCGAACAGCAAGCCAAGCGCACCAACGACCAGAACCAGTCGGCGATCCTGCGCCTGATGAACGAGTTGCAGGAGGTGGCCGACGGCGACCTGACGATCCAGGCGACGGTGTCCGAGGACATCACCGGTGCCATCGCGGATTCGGTGAACTACACGGTCGAGGAGCTGCGCAACCTGGTCGCGCGAATCAACGTCACGGCGGAACTGGTCAACGACGCCTCGACCAAGGCTCAGCGCATCGTGTCTTCGCTGCAGGGGGCGTCGGAACAGCAGTCGCGCGAGATCCGCGAGACCGGCGAGGCGGTGTTGCGCATGGCGCAGCAGATCAACGACGTGTCGGCGCGCGGAAGCGAGTCCGCCGACGTGGCGCGGCAATCGCTCGCGGCTTCGAAGGAAGGCGCCGCGGCGGTAGAGAACGCGATCGCGGGCATGAACGGGATTCGCGATCACATCCAGGAAACCGCGAAACGCATCAAGCGGCTGGGCGAGTCTTCGCAGGAGATCGGCGAGATCGTCGAACTGATCTCCGACATCACCGAACAGACCAACGTGCTCGCGTTGAACGCGGCGATCCAGGCGGCGTCGGCCGGCGAAGCCGGAAGGGGCTTCACTGTCGTAGCCGAAGAGGTCCAGCGCCTCGCCGAGCGCAGCGCCGAGGCCACCAAGCAGATCGCCGCGCTGATTCGCGCGATCCAGGCCGACACGCACGATGCGGTCGTCGCGATGGAGCGAAGCACCCAGGGAGTGGTCGAGGGCACGCGCCTTTCCGACGAAGCCGGGCGTGCGCTCGGCGAGATCGGACGCGTGTCGCGCCAGCTCACCGAACTGATCGAGGATTTCTCCGCGACCACGTCGCGGCAAGCCGCTTCGGCGGGCACCGTCGCGCAGTCGATCCAGCGGATCCTTCTGGTCACCGAGCAGACCAGCGAGGGCACGCTGCAGACAGCCGGGTCGATCCGTCAGCTCTCCGAGCACGCGCAGGAGCTCAAGAGCTCGGTGGCGCGGTTCAAGGTCGCCTGAGCGCGCCTACGCGCACTTTGCGGGAACTCGAGAATGACTCCAGATCTGGTCACGCTCTCCTGGTGCCTCGGGGAGATCCGCGAGGCGCTCGCGCAGGCCGACCGCCTGCTCGAGAGGCAACTCCAGTCCGACGCCGACGATCTCTCGTCGGTGCGCGCGGCGCGCGCGGCGCTGCACCAGGCCAACGGCGCGCTGCAGGTGGTCGCGATCGACGGCGCGCCGCTGATCGTGCAGGAAGCAGAGGCGCTGCTCGACCAGGTCGAGCGCGGCGAGGTAGCGTTCGGCGCTGACCTCGCAACGCGCGTGGCGCGCGCGTCGAAGGCGCTGATCGAACACCTGGAAACGCTGTTGCGCGGGGAGAAGAACCAGCCGCTGTTCCTGTACCCGTACTATCGCGACCTTCGCGAGGCACGTGGCGCGGACCGCGCCCACCCGGCCGACCTGTTCTTCCCGGAGCTCGAGGTCGAGGTGCCGCCGGCCGCCGGTCCGATCGCGAGCGCGACCGACGCCGCGTTGACCGCCGCGCGCGCCGGATTCGAGCGCGGCCTGCTGCTCACGATGCGCGACGCCGCCGCGGTCCACGGCCCGCAGGCGATGTACGAGGCGGTCGCGACGGTGGCGGCGTCGCCGCTTGCCGTGTCGCACCGCAGGTTCTGGTGGGTGACACAGGCCTGTTTCGGAGCGATCTCGCGCGGCGAGATCCCGATCGACGTCGAGGTCAAGCGGCTGCTCGCGCGCTTCAACCTGCAGTTGCGCAAGGTCGTGCAGGAGCGCGCGCCGGTCGCGGAGCGCCTGGTGCGCGACATGCTCTACGTGCTCGCGGGCGCCACGGCGCTGACAGGCGCAGCGGCCGAAGTGCGCGACGCGTTCGCGCTCGACGCAGCGTTGCCGGAGGATTTCCAGACACCGCGCTACGGGCGCCTCGACGCGCGAGTGTTGCGCGAGGCGCAGGAGGCGATTTCGCGCGCCGGTGCGGCCTTCGACCGGATGACGAGATTGGGCGGCGATCCCGGCGATCTTTCCCCGGCGCTCGACGCGTTTCGCGACGCTACCGCGCGCATGCCGGTCGAGGGCCTGCGGGCCCTTGGCGAGGCGATGGCGCACGTGCCGCGCGCGACCGACCTGCACGAGAACGCATTGCGCGAGCACGCGGCTCTGGAAATGGCCACTGCGATCCTGTTCGCCGAACAGGCGATCGAGCACGGCGCGCGCCCCGGTTCCGACTACGACCGCCACGGCACCGCGATGGCGGACCGGTTGCGCGCCTCGCTCGCCGACGACGCGCGCATTGGCGACGAGGTTCCCGGTTGGTTGCGCTCGCTCAGCCAGGCAGCGCAGGAACGACTCACGATGGCCGCTTTCGTCGTCGAGACGGTCACCAACCTGCGTGCCGTGGAAAAGCAGCTCGACGCCTTCTTTCGCGACCCGGCCGAACGCGGCGGGCTTACGGGCTGCGCCGACGCGCTTCGCCAGGTCGCCGGCGCGCTGCGTCTGCCCGCGCACGACGACGCCTCGCGCGGCGCGGACGCGGTGGCCGGGCACGTCGACACGCTCGCGTCCGACGCTACGCACGACGACGCCCGGCTTTGCGACCGCGTCGCGGCGAGCATCGGCGCGATAGGGTTCTACGTCGAAGGGCTCGAACATCCGGAACGCGCCGGCGGGCGTTTCGCGTTCGACGAACTGAGCGGGGATTTCACGGCAGATCTCGGCGTCGCGACGAGCGCGGCGGGATTCGGCTCCACCGCGCCCGGCGCCGCAGGGCGGCCCGAGGCCGGCGCCGCCGAAACGGGCTCGCGCTTCGAGCTCGACGGCGAAGATCGCGCCGCGCGTGCCGCGGCGATTCACGATGCGCTCGCTGCAGCGCCCTGGGACCCGGCGTTGCGCGCGCAGATGCGCGAGCTCGCCCTCGGGTTGCGCGACGCTGCGACCCTCGCCGACGATGTCCGGCGGCGCCAGGGTGCGCAGGACGCGATCGCCGCGCTCGAAGCACAAGAGATCGACGTCGCGCTACTGGGCCAGGCGCTGCGCGCGGCAGGCGTCGCGTTGGCTTCGCCCGGGACGCAGGCGGAAGTGCCGCGCGACGAGTCGGCGGTCGACGACGAGTTGCTCGAGGTCTTCCTCGAGGAGGCCGGCGAGGTGCTCGCGGCGATCGCCGACCACGTGGCTGGCTCGCGCGCGAGTCCGCGCGACCAGCAGCACCTGACGACGATCCGGCGCGGCTTCCATACGCTCAAGGGTTCGAGCCGGATGGTCGGACTCGAGCGATTCGGCGAAGCCGGCTGGGCGATGGAACAGGTACTCAACCTGTGGTTGTCGGACGACCGCGCGGGCGACGAGGTGCTGTTCGGGCTGATCGAGTCCGCGCAGCAGCGCATGACCGTTTGGGTTGCACAACTCGCGTCGGATGCCACTGCCGGTGCCCGGATCGATCCGACGCCGATCGTCGAGGCGGCGAACGCGTTGCGCGGCGTCGCGCCAGTGGCCTGGGCGATCGGTGTCGTGACCGGCGACGCGATCGCTGCGGCGCGCAACGCGCCGAGCCAATCCCGCGCCGACGCGCAGGTCGGCGCAGGATCCGACGAACAGCCCGGCGAGGCGCAGGACCCGGCGTCCGACCTCGGGCAAGCGCAAGTGCCCGACGACGAAAGCGTAGCGGCACCCGACGCGCCGCACGAAATCGTGGTCGAAGCGGCGATCGACGAACCGGTCGCGACGGCGCCCTGCGAGCTCGCCGCGGAGGCACTCGCAGCGACGGACGACATCGCGGCGGAACAGTCGGCGGAACAGTCGGCGGAACAGCTGACGGAACAGTCGGCGGAACGGTCGGCGGAACGGTCGGCGGAACGGTCGGCGGAACACGCGGCGGAACACGCTCGCGCGCGCGATCGAGAGACGATCGTGATCGGCGAACTCGAGCTCTCGCGCGCCTTGTACATGGTCTTCCTCGGCGAGGCCGACGACTTGATCCGCACGCTCGACGCCGACGCGCGTGCATGGCGCGCGTTGCCCTCGCGCGGCGCAAGCGAGCAGGGACTGCGCGCGGCGCATTCGCTCGCCGGCAGTGCATCGCTGCTGCAGCTCGCGTGCGTGCACGAGCCGGCGCGGTGCGTCGAAGAGTTCATGGCCGCGCAGCGCGCCGCCGGGCTGGCGCCCGAGCCCTCCGAGCTCGAGGTGCTGGTCTTCGGGCTGGAGCGCGTGCAGGCGATGCTGCATCAGTTCGCGGCCGGCGTGATGCCTCAGGCCGAGCGCGAAGCGCACGCCGCGCTGGCCGCTCTCGCGACGCGCTGGAGCATGCGCGCCCCGTCGATCGCGCCCGAACCGCAGGCGCATCCGGCGCGTTCGGCCGACGCCGAAACGGCGGCGTTGTTGCCGGCCGACGAGTTCGACGCGGATCTCCTTCCGATCTTCATCGAGGAAGCGAGCGACGCGATGCCGCTGGTCGGCGCGAACCTGTCGGGGTGGCTCGCCGATCCGAACGATGCGTCGCTGCCCGCGACGCTGATGCGTCAGCTCCACACGATCAAGGGCAGCGCGCGGATGGCCGGCGCGATGGCGCTCGGGCAGCTCGTCCACGAGATCGAGACACGGGTCGAAACCCTCGCGGGACTTCCCAACGTACCGGTGTCGCTGATCGAGGAACTCGTTGCCGACCACGATCGCGTCGCGTCGATGTTCGACACGATCCGCCAGATGCCGGCCACCGCGATCGTGTCGGACTCGGATCCGGTGCTGGCGCAGCGGCTTGCGTCGCCGGCGGACCCGGCGCGGGCGGCGCCGCACGACTCGCCGCGGCAGGTCGCGCCGACGACGCTCGCGTCCGGCTCGTCCGCCGACGTCCCGGTACAGCTGCCGGCGGCGGGCGCGCGCACCCAGACGATGGTTCGAGTGCGCGCCGACCTGCTCGACAAGCTGGTCAACGAGGCGGGCGAGGTCTCGATCGCGCGCTCGCGGGTCGACAACCAGCTCGGCGGGCTGCGCCAGTCGCTCGCGGATCTCACCGAGAACGTCGGTCGGCTGCGTGCGCAGTTGCGCGAGATCGAGATCCAGGCCGAGTCGCAGATCCAGGCGAAGATCGCGCAGAGTCGCGAGCACGATCGCGCCTTCGACCCGCTGGAGTTCGACCGCTACACGCGCTTCCAGGAACTCACGCGAATGCTCGCAGAGTCGGTCGACGACGTCGCGACGGTCCAGAACACCGCTACGCGCGGCCTCGACGAGGCGTCGCAGGACCTGCACAGACAGGGCCAGGTGCTGCGCGACCTGCAGCAGAACCTGATGCGCGTGCGCATGGTGCAGTTCGGCTCGATCTCGGATCGCCTGTACCGCGTCGTTCGCCAGGCCGCCAAGGAACTGGACAAGAGGGTGCATCTGGACATCCGCGGCTCGGCGGTCGAGCTCGACCGCGGCGTGCTCGAGACGATGTCCGGTCCGATCGAACACCTGCTGAGGAACGCGGTGGCCCACGGCGTCGAGGCGCGCGCGGCGCGCGTCGCGAGCGGGAAGTCGGAGACCGGCGAACTGGTGATCGAGGTGCGTCAGGAAGGCCGCGAGATCGTCCTGGAGTTCTCCGACGACGGCGGCGGCCTGGACTTCGAGCGCATCCGTGCGCGCGCGCTCGACGCCGAGCTGATCGCGCCGCAGGCGCGACTGTCGGAACGCGAACTCGGTGAACTGATCTTCGTTCCGGGGTTCACGACCGCGTCCGAAGTCACCGAGATCGCTGGCCGCGGAGTGGGCATGGACGTCGTGCGCGCCGATGTCGCATCGCTCGGCGGTCGGATCGACATCGACTCGCGGCGCGGAGAGGGCACGCGGTTCACGATCAGCCTTCCGCTCACGCTGGCGGTTGCGCAGGTCGTTCTGGTGAGCGCCGCGAAGCGCCGCTACGCGGTGCCTTCGTCGAGCGTGGAGCAGGTGCTGCAGCTCAAACCGCAGACGCTCGCTGCCGCCTACAACGAGGGCGCAATCGACTGGCAGGGTGCGCGCGTGCCGCTGTTCTACCTCGGCACGCTGGTCGAGTTCGAGGGGCTGAGTCCCGTTGCCCAACACTATTCCCCGGTGCTGATCGTGCGCGCGGGCGGCCAGCGCATCGCGCTGCACTGCGACGAGGTCACGCGCAATCAGGAGATCGTCGTCAAGAACGTCGGGCCGCAGCTGGCGCGGGTGCGCGGCGTGACCGGCGCGACCGTCCTCGGAAGCGGAGAGATCGTCCTGATCGTCAACCCGGTCGCGCTCGCGCAGGCGGTCGCCGGCGAGGTGCTCGAGCGCAACGTGATCGCTCAGCCGTTGTCGGCTGTCGACGTTGCCGCGCTTCCGGCCGTCGTGATGGTGGTCGACGACTCGCTGACCGTGCGCAAGGTCACCCAGCGGCTGCTGGTGCGCGAGGGCTACCAGGTGCTGCTCGCCAAGGATGGGGTCGACGCGTTGCGCCAGCTCCAGGAAACCGTGCCCGACGTGATGCTGGTCGACATCGAGATGCCGCGCATGGACGGTTTCGACCTGACCCGCAACCTTCGCGCCGACACGCGCTTCGCGGACGTGCCGATCGTCATGATCACCTCGCGCACGGCGGACAAGCACCGCGAGTACGCCGCCTCGCTCGGCGTGAACGTCTATCTGGGCAAACCCTATTCGGAGGTGGAACTGCTCGCGCACATCGAGGAGTTCACCGCGATCAGGCAGCACGCGCACGCCTGACGTGGCGGGGCGCCCCCGTCTAGACGCGCGAGCCCTGCGCGTGTCGCGCACGATCCGAAGGGGGTCCGCGCGCGCGTTCCGGCGAAGTGACACTTGACACCCGCCCCGGGGTTTCCGAGTATCGACCGATGCGCAGTTCGACTTCCGGGCTCCGCCCGATCGGTGGCTGTCTCGTCGTCGAGAGCGGGCACGTGACAGGAGGCGCCTGAGGTGGCGCAACACGACTCAGCCGAAGCGGCCCACGCAGCGGTCTGGCACCGCGACGGGACGCGCGCGCTCGTTCGCGTTCGCGTTCGCGGTATCGCCGACGGGTTCGCGAAGGCAGGGCTGGCGGCTCTCGTCGCCGCTTCTTCTCTCGTCGCCGCCTCTTTCTTCGTCGCCGCTTTTTCGACTCTTCCGTCCGATGCCTTCGCGCAATCGGGCGGTGGAGCGCAACCGGCGCCAGGCGCGGCGCGCGATTCGGGCCTCACGTTGCGGGTCGTCGGAACCGGCCACACCGCGCCGATCCGGCGCATCGCCACCAGCCCAGACCAGCGCACGCTGGTGAGCGTCGGCGACGATCGCAGCGTGCGGTTGTGGCGGGTCGAGGACCGCCGCCTGCTCCAGACGATCTGGCCGAGCGCGGCGGCGAGCGAAGGCGGTCGCCTCTACGGGGCGGCGTTTTCTCCAGCCGGCGACGAGTTCGTCGTCGGCGGCGACCCGAGCAACGCCGGGCCGGGTAACCTGCTGCACGTGTTCCGCGCCGACAGCGGCGCGCTCGCGCGCACGCTGCGCACGCCGCCGGGCAAGGTACGACGCATCCTCTGGACGCGCGACGGGTCGCAGGTCGCGGCCTGCTCGATCGAACCGCAGCGATTCCTGGTCCTGGGAAAGGACGGCGCCGTGCGCCTCGACCAGCCGCTCGACGCGCCCTGTTATGCGCTCGCCGAGCTGCCCGACGGTACGCTGCTCGCCGGTGAAACCGGCGGCGTGATCCGGCGCTTCGCAGCGCGCGACGAGCGGTGGACGGAGCTTTCGCGCTGGAAGACGAGCGGCACGATCGTGACCTCGCTCGCGGTTTCACCCGACGGACGATACGTCGCGGCAGGATTTCTCGACGATTCGGACAGCCCGCAGTCGACGCGGGTGCCGATCGTCGAAGTTCTGGACGCGGCGACGGGCCAGTCGGCGAGGACCTGGCGCTTCGCGCAGATCGCCGTCGGCAACCTGCGCACGGTCGCCTGGTCGGCCGACGGATCGAGGATTCTCGCGACCGGCAGCCCGCAGCGCGATCGGGGGCGCTTCCTCGCGCTGCATCTCGCCTGGCCCTCGGGGGAGGTCTCCGAATCGGTGATCGCCAGCGATTCGATCCTCGACGCGCTGGCGCACGGCAGCAACGGGTTCCTGCTCGCGCATGCCGATTCGACCTGGTCGATCGTTCGCCCCGACGCGGGAAGCGGCGCGCCGATCGTCGAGCGGCAGGTGGAGCGTCAATCGGCCGATCTTCGCGGCGCAGCGAACCTGCGGCTTTCGCCCGACGCGAAAACAGTCGGCGTCGCGCTGCGCGACGGCCGCGAGCCGGTGGAGTTCTCGTTGCCGGGCAGAACGCTGCGACCCGGTCGAAGCGCGCACCCGAGTGCGACCCATTCGACCTGGCAACTGCCGGTCAGCGGATGGGAGAACCGGCGCGCTCCCTCGGTTGCGGGGAGGGTGGTCGAACTCGATCCGATCGACGTGTCGCGCGCGGCGTCGATCACCGACGACCGTTCTGCGGTCTTTCTCGGGACGAACCACAGCTTGCGCCGCTTGCGGCCCGACGGCAGCGTCGAATGGGCGGTCGATCCGGGCGTGGAGACGCGTGCGGTGCACGCTTCCGGCGACGGGCGGATCGTGGTCACCGCGATGGTCGACGGCACGGTGCGCTGGTGGCGTGCGCGCGACGGCCGACCGCTGCTCACGCTCTACCTGCAGCTCGACGGACGCTGGATCGTGTGGACCGACGGCGGCTACTACGACGCGGCGCCCGGCGCCGAGTCGCTGATCGGGTTCGTGCGCGACCGCCGCGAGTCGCCCGGCGCGGATTTCTTCGCGCTGGGGCGGTTTCGCGATGCGCGCCATCGCCCCGACGTGATCGATCGCGTCCTCGAGACGCTCGATCCGGTGCGCGCGCTGCAACTCGCCGACCAGGAGCGCAGGCGAATCGCTGAGCGCCTCGAGGATCGCAAGGTCAGGGAGCAGGTGCTCGCGTCGATCGCGCCGGCGCCGGTTGAAGTCAGGTTGGTTCCAGACCGCGTTGCGGTCGCCCGGCCGGTCCCCGAGCGTGCGCAGCTTGCTGCCGCGGTCGCGCCCCCGCCCGGGCCGCCGGCCGCGGTCATTGCGCCCCCGCTCGCTCCCCCGCCGGCGCCGCCGGCCGCGGTCATCGCGCCCTCGCCCGCTCCCCCGCCGGCGCCGCCGGCCGCCGTCATCGCTCCCCCGCCCGCTCCCCCGCCGGCGCCGCCGGCCGCAGCTTCCGCCTCAGCGGCCGCAGCCCCTGCCGGGGTCAACGCGCAGGCGGCGATGCCGGTGCCGCCACCGGTCGTCGTGATGGCGGGCGGGCGCATCGTGCGCACGCAGGGAAGGGAGGTCGGGCTCGATTTCTTCCTCCGCGCGCTGGGCCAGCCGGCGACCGGCGTCGTGGTTCGGGTCGACGGCCGCCCGGCCGAGGTCGTGCGCTCGCACCTGCCGTCGATGCAGGACGGCAGCAGCGTCGGGCGGCTGGTGCTGCGCCTGCCCGAACGCGCCGAGCGCATCACGGTGATGGCGGCGAGCGGACAGCAGCTGTCCGAACCGGTCCAGGTCGACATCGAGTGGACCCGGCCGGTGGCGCCGGCTGTCGCGCCGGCCGCCGCGCCCGCGGCGGCGCCCTCGTCCGCTGCTTCATTGCCGGCCCAGCGCCGCCTGATCGTGCTCGCGATCGGCGTCAGCAAGTACCGCAAGAGCGCATACAGCACGCTGCGATTCGCCGCGAAGGACGCCGACGACTTCGCCGCGGCGCTGACCGCTCAGCACGGACGGCTCTACTCGTCGGTGCAGTCACGCGTATTGACCGATGCGCTGGCGACCCGTGCCGCAATTCTCGAATCGCTCGCCTGGCTGCAGAGCGTCGTGCAGCCCGAAGACACCGCGATCGTGTTCCTCGCCGGGCACGGCATCAACGACCCCTCGGGGCGTTATCACTTCCTGGGCTACGACGCCGACGTCGCGCAACCTTCGACCACTGCGGTGGGCGAATCGGAGTTCCGCGGCGCGCTCACCCGACTGCGCGGGCGCGTGCTGCTGTTCGCCGACACCTGCTACGCCGGCGGAATCGTCGGCACGGGCGCGGCGGCCGCGAGCGAGTTCGCGCGGATGGCCAGTTCGCTGTCTTCCCCGGAATCGGGTGTCGTCGTATTCGCGGCCAGCACGAGACAGCAGGAGTCGCTCGAGCGCGACCAGGACCGCAACGGCCTGTTCACCAAGGTCCTGCTCGAAGGGTTGTCCGGAAGCGCCGACCTCCTCGGGCAAGGGCAGGTGACCCACCAGGGGCTGGGCTATTTCCTCGCGCAGACCGTGCGCCAGCGCACCGCCGGCGCGCAGACCCCGGTCTACGTCAGCCCGCTCGGGAACACCGACTTCGCACTGGTCGCGCTGCGCTGAGGCTTCAGGCGATGTCGATCAGGTAGCCCAGGTCGATCTGCTGGCCCGCAAGGTCGTAGGCGACGCGCTGTTCGGCCGCGCCGTAGATCATGAAGTGCGCGATCGCGCCGTTGGTCCTGCTGCCCAGGAACATCGCCAGGTTGGCATCGACGAATACGCCCACGTCCGGGTTCTCGCTCAGGTAGCGGTCGCCCGAGAAGCGGTCGAAGGCCGCTGCGGCCGACCTGCCTTCCCACACCCCATAGAGGTTGTAGTGCATGAACAGCACCGCGTTGTCGAACTGTCCGCTTCTCAGGTCGGCCCACTTGTTCGCGTAGTAGGCCGGATCGAACCAGCTGTTCGGGTCGCGGCCTTCGAAAGCCCCGGTGCTCAGGTAGTGCTGAGACGCCTGCGAAAAATCCACTGTCGGCACCAGGTCCGGGTTGCTGAACATGTAGTAGACCGAATCGAACAGGAAATCGCGGCTCGCGCCGAGCCCCGGCAAACCGGCCTGAGGGGGATTCGTCAGCGCGTACGACGTGCCCTCGAAGATCACGCGTTCTACCGAAGGGAAGATCAGGTCGCTGTCGCCGCTGTCGCTCTTGCGGGTGATTTCCCAGTTCACGCCGGTGCGCTCGAGCCGGTAGCGGTGAATCGGCTCGGAATAGATCGCCGTGTCGATGCCGTCGCCGCCGTCGAGCGTGTCGCTGCCCGCTCCGCCGAACAGGAAATCGTCACCGTCGCCGCCGTCGAGCGCGTCGTTTCCGGCGCCTCCGACGAGCACGTCGTTGCCGCCCGCGCCGAGCAGCGCGTCGTCGCCCGCTTCGCCGAC
>JAHDXY010000074.1 GCA_023384005.1 Burkholderiaceae bacterium
GCTGCGCGGCTTCACCGACCTGGCCAAGCGCGCGATGCTGCACTACGCCTGGCCAGGCAACGTGCGCGAGCTGCAGAACATGGTCGAGCGCGGCGTGATCCTCGCTCCCGGGGGCACGCGCATCGAAGTCGATCACCTGTTTTCCGCGTACACGGTCGAGCCGGCGAACGAGTACGGGCTCGACGCGAGCGGCGAGCTCGGCTCGTGCCAGTGGCAGGCCGGGCACGACCTGCGCGAGGCCGTGTTCAACGGCCACCTGACGCTCGAACAGCTCGAGGCGATGCTGATAGAGACGGCCATCGACAAGGCCCGCGGCAACCTCTCGTCGGCTGCGCGGATGCTCGGATTGACGCGTCCGCAGATCGCGTACCGACTCAAGCGACTGCACTCGAGCGACGGCGATCCCGGCCCGGGCGACGCAGGGGGGCAGGCGCTGTCGTGGGGTGCTTCGGACTGATGCGAGGCACGACCCACGACGCGGCGCTCCTCGAGCGCGCTCAGGAGTTCCTGCGGACCCACCACGTCGCGACGCTGGCGACCTGCGCAGCCCAGGGCCCCTGGGCCGCCGCGGTGTTCTATGCCAGCGCCGGATTCGAGCTGATCTTCGTCTCCTCGCCGCGCAGCCGCCACGCGCGCGACCTGGCAGGCGACGCACGCGTGGCGGCGACCGTGCACGACAACTGCACCGACTGGCGAGAGATCAAGGGGATCCAGCTCGAGGGCACGGCGCGCATGCTCGAGGGCGCGCAACAGGAGCACGCACGACAGATCTACCGCGCCCGGTTTCCCGCGATTACCGCGATCGGACGAGCGAACGCGGCGATCGTCGCCGCATTCGCACGGGTGCGCTGGTACTCGCTCGTCCCGAGCCGGCTGTACCTGCTCGACAACGAGAGGGGTTTCGGCCAGCGCGAGTGCATCGAGCTGGAGCCGCACATGCCGGATGGCGGACACACGCAGGGCGGCTAGAGCTCGCACTGACGCGAGCGCGGCCCGCGGGCCGCGCACTCACCACCCGCTCACCACCCACGCGCCAACCACGGCACGATCACAGCGTGACAGGCCCGCGCGGCGTCAGCTCGATCCCGGTGAGCGTGCGATCGAGGTGCCGCGCGCGCCAGGCGAGCAGCCGTTCGGCGCACTGCAGGCGCACAGTGGCATGGGCGGGATCGTCGCTGAGGTCGTGCAGCTCGCCCGGATCGCGCTCCAGGTCGAAGAGCAATGGCGGCAGCGCCGCGAAGTGAACGTACTTGTAGCGCGCGCCACGGTGCACCGCGAGAGAGCATTCATCCGCGGAGATGCCGAGGGACGTCTGCGCCGAAGCACCGCAGACCTCGCGGAACTCGAACTCCCAGTGCGCCGCATCGCGCCAGCTTCGCGGCACGCCGCCCTCGACGAAAGGGCGCAGCGACACGCCGTCGAGGGCGCGCGGCACGGGCGCGCCCAGCAAGTCCAGGATGGTCGGCATCAGGTCGATCGCTTCGGTGAACGCCCCGACCCTGCGTCCGTTGCCGGCGGCGCCCGGCACGCGCAGGATCAGCGGAACGTGGTAGCTCTGCTCGAAGTAGCCGAGCTTTCCCAGCAGGTGGTGGTCGCCCCCCTGCTCGCCGTGATCGGTGGTGAGCGCGATCAGCGTGCGCTCGTACTGGCCGTCGCGCCGCAGGTGCCCGATCACGCGCGCGATCTGAGCGTCGACCTCGCTCACCAGCCCGTAGTAGGTCGCGCGAAGACGCCGCAGATCGGCGTCGTTCCATTCGCCCACGGCGCCTTTCGCGCCGTGCACGAAGTCCGATTTTCGCTGCGCCGACAGCGCGTAGGCGAGGTAGGGATGGCTGTCGCCCTCGAGCTGGCGCGACGCCGCACGGACGAACGGCGCCACCGCGCCGGGATCGTACATCGCGTTGTACGGTTCGGGGGCGATCCAGGGCGGGTGCGGGCGGATCAGGCTCAGGTGCGCGAACCAGGGCGATGAACCTCGCTCGTCGATGTAATCGAGCAGTCCTTCGACCAGGTAGGCCGCTTCGGAGTCCTCGGCCCGGTATCGTGACGGCGCGCCCGAAGGCGGATCGGCGGCGGCGTGTCTCGGGAGGTAGATGTCGAGCCCCGGCTCCGGAACCGGAGCGCCACGGCGGCGCAGCCACGCCAACCATGGTTGCGCGGTCGAATCCATCGGCAGGCGCTGGTTGAATCCGGGAAGGATTCCTTCGTAGGTCGCGAGCCTGGGGTCCGCCGGCGCGCACTCGCGCGGATCGGCGGCGCTGTCGGTATAACCGAACAGCACCGGTTCGTACCCGAGCCTGCGCATCGCAAGCGCGAGGTTGTCGTGGCGCGCGTCCAGCGGCGTGCCGTTGCGAACGACGCGATGGTTCATCTGGTACAGACCGGTGAGCAGCGACGCTCGCGCAGGGGCGCAGGGCGCGCTCTGGCAGTAGTGGCGCTCGAACAGGATGCCCTCTGCGGCGAGTGCGTCGGCGCCCGGCGTCTTCACCAGCGGATGGCCGACCGCCGACAGGCAGTCGGCGCGCCACTGGTCGGCGGTGATCAGCAACACGTTCAGCGTCATCTCGTCCTTTCGATGCGGCCCCGGATTTCCGGGGAAAGATAGCAGGGAAGGCTCGCGCAGCGCAGCGCTTGACGAGCGGGGCGTCGTCCGTAAACAATGAGGTGGCCCGCTACGTCGCTCGACGCGTGGCGGATTTCGTCGCGCGCGCCGGCGGCGTAGCTCGATGCCCGCAAAGCTCCGGCGTGGAAACCCGGCACTTGGCCGATCATCGCGATCTGAAGTTCACTGCACGGGAGATCGAGGGCATCGTCGCCTACCTGAACCGGGATTGCCACGAGTTCCTCCTGATCCCCTGGTCGATCCGAATCACGGAGGCCCCGTGCAGCTGATCCAGCTCCTCGTCGGCGGCATCGCTCAAGGCTGCATCTACGGCCTGATCGCGCTCGGCTTCGTGCTGATCTACAAGGCGACCGAAACGGTGAGCTTCGCCCAGGGCGAGCTGATGATGCTCGGGGCGTTCTGCGGTCTTGCCTTCGTCGGACTGGCGGGCTGGCCGTTCTGGCTGGCGGTGCCGGCGGCGATCGCGACAATGGCGCTGTTCGGAGGCCTGCTGGAACGGGTGGTGATCCGCCCGGTGCTGGGCCAGCCGGTCTTCACGATCGTGATGCTCACGATCGGTATCGGGTACATCGCGCGCGGCGCGATCACGATGATCCCGGGAATCGGCACCGATACGCACCTGATCGTCGTGCCGTACAAGGACATGATCATTCGCGCCGGTACGCTGGTGCTGAGCGTAGAGCACCTCGCCGTGATCGCGGCGACCACGACGCTTTGCGCCGGGCTGTTCGCGCTGTTTCGCTACACCCGGATCGGCATCGCGATGCAGGCCGCGTCGCAAAATCAGCTCGCCGCCTACTACATGGGCATTCCGGTGCGGCGCATCAACGCGATGGTATGGGGCCTCGCCGCGGCAGTCGCCGCCGTCGCCGGCCTTCTGCTCGCTCCGATCACCTTCGTTCACGCGAACATGGGTTTCATCGCGCTCAAAGCCTTCCCCGCGGCGGTGGTCGGCGGTTTCGGCAGCCTGCCTGGCGCGATCGTCGGCGGCCTGGTGATCGGTGTGGTCGAGGCGCTGGCGGGATTCTATTTCGCGGAGGGCTTCAAGGACATCGCCCCCTACGTCGTCGTGCTGCTGATGCTGATGATCAAGCCCAGCGGCCTGTTCGGCGAGTCGCTGCGCAAGAAGGTCTAGGCACGGCCGATGCGATTCATCTTCAAGACCCGCTACGAGCAGGACATCGTCCTCGCCAAGCACGGCGGGCATCGCTTCTGGTACGGCCTGCTGCTGGCGTTGCTGTTGTTGTCGCCAGCGGTCCTGCCCGAGTACTGGCTCGCGCAGCTGACCTTCGTTCTGATCTATTCGGTGGTCGGGCTCGGGCTGATGCTGCTGGCCGGCTTCACCGGTCTGTTCTCGATCGGACACGCCGCCTTCCTCGGCGTGGGCGCGTACACCGAGGCGGTGCTGAGCAACGCCGGCGTGCCCTTTCCCGTCTCGCTCGCAGCCGCCGCGACGCTTTCGGCGCTCGTCGGGGTCGTGGTCGGCCTGCCCGCACTGCGGGTCAAGGGCATCTACCTGGGCATCGCGACGCTGGCGTTCGGAATCATCGTCGAGGAGGGTCTCGCGCGCTGGGAGTCGGTCACCGGGGGCAACTCCGGGCTGTCGGTCAAGCCGGCGCACCTCGCGGGCTGGCAGTTCGCCTCGAACGAAGCCTTCTACTACCTGTGCCTGGGGGTCATCGTGCTTTGCACGCTCGCGGTGCTCAACCTGCTGCGCTCGCCCACCGGGCGAGCCTTCGTCGCGATCCGCGACTCGGAGGTCTCGGCGCAGAGCATGGGCATCCACCTCGCGCGCTACAAGACGCTTTCGTTCGCGGTGTCTGCGGCGCTCGCGGGCCTGGGCGGCGCGCTCTACGCACACAAGATCCAGTTCCTTTCACCCGAGCAGTTCGGCATCATCCATTCGATCGACCTTCTCCTGATGGTGGTCATTGGCGGGCTCGGCTTCGTGCACGGCGCGTTTCTGGGCGCGATCTTCCTGATCTCGATGCCGCAGCTGATCGCGCTGGGCAAGGACTTCCTGCCCGCCGCGATCGGTCAGGCGCCGGGGCTTCAGTCAATGGTCTACGGCGTCGTGCTCGTCGGATTCGTGATGTTCGAGCCAATGGGGCTGTACGGACGCTGGCTCAAGATCCGCACCTTCTTCCAGGCGTTTCCGTTCTACCGCAAGGGGATGTTCAAGCGGCAAAAGGCGTTCCAGAAGTCGGACCGCCTCAAATGAGCTTCGACCCGAGATGAACGCCGACGCCGTGAACGCTGACGCCGTGAATGCCCACGCCGCGAACGCCGATGCGGGCGTTCTTCTCGCCGTGCGCGACCTCGGCATGCGCTTTGGCGGAGTGCTCGCGGTCAATGGCGTGAGTTTCGAGGTGCGCCGCGGCGAGGTCTTCACGCTGATCGGCCCCAACGGCGCGGGCAAGACCACGGTGTTCAACCTGATCAGCCGGATCTACAGGCCCACCGCGGGGTGCATCGAGTACGACGGCCTCGATCTCACGAGGCAGCCGCCGCACCAGGTCGCCGCGCTCGGCATCGCGCGCACCTTCCAGAACATCGAGCTCTTCGAGCACGCGAGCGTCCTGCAGAACCTGCTGATCGGGCGGCACACGCACCGCCGGACGAACCTGCTCGACGAACTGTTGTTCAGCGCAAAAGCGCGGCGCGCCGAGATCGAGGCGCGCGCAAAGGTCGAGCGCGTGATCGACTTCCTCGACCTGCAGCACTACCGCGACACGCTGATCGCCGGGTTGCCCTACGGCGTGCGCAAGGTCGTCGAACTGGCGCGCGCGCTGTGCGCCGAGCCGCGGCTCCTGCTGCTCGACGAACCCTCATCGGGCCTGAACGTCGAGGAAACCGAGGACATGGCATTCTGGATCGACGACATCCGGCGCGAGTACGGCATCACCGTGCTGATGGTCGAGCACGACATGTCGCTGGTGTCGCGCGTCTCGGATCGCGTGCTCGCGATGAACCAGGGCGAGGTGCTCGCGACGGGAACGCCCTCCGAAGTCCAGGCCGACGCCGGCGTGATCGCGGCCTACCTGGGAAGCAGCGCGAACCTCGACGCGTTGCGCCGAACGCCATGAGCGAAGAAATCCTCGTCCTGTCCAACGTCGAGAGCGCCTACGGGCCGATCCGCGCGATCCGCGGCGTAAGCCTGAAGGTGCGCGAGGGCGAAATCGCGACCGTGCTCGGCTCCAACGGCGCCGGGAAGTCCACGATCCTCAAGACCATCTCGGGGATCATCGACCCGCGCCGCGGCAGCGTGCACTTTCGCGGCGAGGACATCACCGCGCGCGATCCCTCGCTGATCGTGCGCCGCGGGCTGAGCCACGTGCCCGAGGGGCGCGAGGTCTTCGCGCTGCTGTCGGTGCGCGACAACCTGCTGATGGGCGGGTACACGCGCGGCGACCGCGACGCGGTGCGTCGCGACATCGAGCTCGCGATGCAGTACTTCCCGATCCTGCGCGAGCGCCGCGACCAGGACGCGGGCCTGCTCTCGGGGGGCCAGCAGCAGATGCTGTCGATCGCGCGCGCGCTGGTCGCCTCGCCGCGGATGATGCTGCTCGACGAGCCCAGCCTGGGGCTTTCGCCCAAGCTCACGCAGGAGATCTTCGAGATCGTCGTGCGCATCAACCGCGAGCGGGGCACGACGATTCTTCTCGTGGAGCAGAACGCAAACATGGCGCTCAACGTGGCTGACTACGGCTACGTGCTCGAGAACGGGCGCATCGTCATGGAAGACCGCTGCAGCGCGCTGCGCGAGAAGGACGACGTCAGGGAGTTCTACCTCGGGATGAAGGACGAGGGCGTGCGCGGCGAGAGGCGCTGGAAGAAGAAGAAGACCTGGCGATAAGGCGAAAACGATGTCCAACCTCTGGGACCTTCCGGCACTTCAGGGCAACGACGAGATCGTGATGCTGGGCGACACGCTGCCCGCGGTGTTCTGGAACGCCGTGGAGCGGCGCGCCGACAAAGTGTGGCTTCGCGAGAAGCACCTGGGTATCTGGCGCAGCTGGAGCTGGACGCAGGTGGGAGAAGCGGTGCGAGAGATCGCGCACGGTCTGATCGCGATCGAGCTCGGCCGCGGCGAGACGGTGTCGATTCTCGCGAATACCACCGTCGAGTGGGTGCTGGCCGACCTCGCCGCGCTGTCGTGCGGCGGCGTGAGCAGCGGCATCTACCCGACCGACGCCGAGTCGCAGGTGCAGTACCTGTGTGAAGACTCTCGAACGGTGATCCTCTTCGTCGAGGACGAGGAGCAGCTGGACAAGGCGCTCGAGGTGCGCGAGCAGCTGCCGCTGCTGCGCAAGATCGTCGTGTTCGACATGGAAGGACTGCACAAGCTCGACGATCCCGACGTGATCAGCCTCGACGCGCTCGGTCGCGAGCACCTCGCCCGGGACCCGGGCGCCATCGCCAAACGCATGGCGGCCGCGCGGCCCGACGAGCTCGCGATCCTCGTGTACACCTCGGGCACGACCGGCAAGCCCAAGGGCGCGATGCACAGCCACCGCACGCTAATCACCGCGATGCGCGGCTACAACGTCGTGACCGCGCAGAACGAGGACGACGAGCGGATGTGCTTCCTGCCGCTTTGCCACGTCGCCGAGCGCATGGGCGGCGAGTACTTCGCGATCTACACCGGCGCGAAGCTGAACTTCGTCGAGAACCCGGAGACCGTCCCGGAGAACGTGCGCGAGATCGCCCCCACCGTGGCCACCGCGGTGCCGCGCGTGTGGGAGAAGTTCTACTCGGCCGTGACGATCGCCGTAAGGGAATCGGGCCGTGTGCAGCAGCTTGCCTACGCCTGGGCGATCGGCACCGGAATGAAGGTGAGCGAGCGGGTCCTGGCGGGCGAGCAGGTTTCGGGCGGCCTCAAGCTGCGCTTTCGTCTCGCGCGCTGGCTGGTGCTCGACAACGTGCGCAAGCTCATCGGCGTGCACCGCGCGCGCTTTTGCGTGACCGGCGCCGCGCCGATCTCTCCCGACCTCGTCAGGTGGTACCTCGCGCTGGGCGTGCCGATGCTCGAGGTCTGGGGCATGACCGAAACCGCCGGGATATCGACCTACACGCCCGCCGACAGGATTCGCCCGGGACGCGTCGGCGTCGCGGCGCCGTGGAACGAAGTTCGCGTCGACCCGGACAGCGGCGAGATCCTGGTGCGCGGGCCGAACGTGTTCACCGGCTACCTGAACCAGCCGGAAAAGACCGCCGAGACGATCGACCCCGACGGCTGGCTGCACACGGGCGACGTCGGCACGATCGACGACGAGGGGGTGCTGCGCATCACCGACCGGATGAAGGACATCATCATCACCGCCGGCGGAAAGAACGTCACGCCCAGCGAGATCGAGAACGAGCTGAAGTTCTCTCCTTACGTCACCGACGCGGTGGTGATCGGCGACGCGCGGCCCTACCTGACGGCTCTGGTCATGATCGACCAGGAAAACGTCGAGAAGTTCGCGCAGGATCACGAGGTGCCCTTCGGCAACTACGCGAGCTTGACACGGGCGCCAGAGGTGAGAGCATTGATCCAGGGCGAAATCGAGCGCGTGAACGCGAAGTTTGCGCGCGCCGAGCAGGTCAAGAAGTTCCACCTGATCGAAGCCCAGTTGAGCGCCGAAGACGAGGAACTCACACCAACGATGAAACTCAAGCGCAAGCTCGTCCAGCAGAAGTACGCAGCACAGATCGACGCGATGTACGCGGGCTGACCGGCTCGCGCTTTCAACGATTTCGCACAGGAGACCCACCGCATGAAGACCCGTATCGTGATCGCCGTCGCGGCCTTCGCCGCCGCCGGCTCCGCGTTCGCGCAGCAAGGCGTCTCGACCAACGAGATCCTGCTCGGCTCTATCCAGGACCTCTCCGGGCCTATTGCCGGTTTCGGCAAGCAGGTGCGCCTGGGAATGATGCTGCGCGTCGACGAGATCAACGAGCAGGGCGGCATCAACGGGCGCAAGGTCCGGCTGCTCGTCGAGGACTCCGCCTACGACCCGAAGAAGGCGGTGCTCGCCGCGCAGAAACTCGTCAACCAGGACAAGATCTTCGCGATGGTCGGGCACATCGGCACGGCGCAGAACATGGCGGCGATGCCGGTGCAGTTCGAGAAGAACGTCATCAACTTCTTTCCGGTGACCGCGGCACGCGAGATGTACGAGCCGCTGCACCGTCTGAAGTATGCGTTCGCCGCCACCTACTTCGATCAGATGCGCCTGGAAGTTCCCAGGCTCGTGAAGCAAAAGAGCGCGAAGAAGGTCTGCTCGATGTACCAGGACGACGAATTCGGGCTCGAAGTGCTGCGCGGTGCCGAAGCCGGGTTGAAGACGATCGGCATGGAGATGGTCGAGAAGACCAGCTACAAGCGCGGCGCGACCGACTTCGCCTCGCAGATGGCCAAGCTCCAGTCCAGCGGCTGCGACTTCGTCGTGCTCGGCACCATCATCCGCGAGACGATCGGCGGCATCGGAACAGCCCGCAGGCTGGGTTTCAGCCCGACCTTCCTAGGCTCGAGCGCCGCGTACACCGACCTGATCCACAAGCTGGGCGGCAAGGCAATGGATGGGCTGTACGCAGCGCACACCGCGCAACACCCGTACCTCGACGAGGCCTCGCAGCCGCTGCGCTTCTGGGCCAACAAGTACAAGACGAAGTTCAACGAAGACCCGACCGTGTTCTCGGTCTACGGCTACACCATCATCGACTCGTTCGCGATCGCTGCGACCAAGGCGGGCAAGGCATTAAGCACCGACACCTTCATCAAGGCGATGGACAGCATGACATTCCCGGCCGACATGTTCGGCAACCCGCCCAGCAGCTTCAGCGCGACCAAGCGCCTGGGCAACGACAAGTCGCGCCTGTCGCAGCTGCAGGATGCGCGCTGGAAAGTCGTATCGGACTACCGGCAGTAGTCAGCGCAGCCCGGCGAGCTTCGCGACGAACGCGCGCATGTGCAGCTGCGCCTGCGCCGGCAGATAGCGATGCGCCTGCCCGACCGGGCAGGCGTGTCGTGCGATGCAGCCGGTGGTGACGCACGGTCCCTGCGGGTTGGCCAGGAGATGCTCCACGCAGCGCGGCACCCGGTACTCGCCTTCGACGAAGGCCTCGACCGGGCAAGCGCTCAGGCAGGGGCGCGCCGCGCAGTCCGCACAGGGCGAGCGAGGCTTGGCGGGGGCGGGCGTCTCGCGTAGCTGATCGGCGTACGCGAGCGCGAAGCGAAACGCGTGCCACAGTCCGTACTCAGGGTGAACGAGCAGTCCCACCGGCGAAGCGAACAGATCGCGCGCACGCATCGCCCAGCGCTGGAACGGATGGTGCGGCGGACCTCCGAACGGGAACAAGGCTCGCGCGCCGAGGCGCTGTGCCATCTGCGTTCCGACGCGCCGGCTCCAGCGATCGAGCGCGTCGCGCTCGCCGTCGCCGTGCTCGGGAGAGGCGGCGAAGGCGCCCCAAAACGACGAACCCTCGTTGCCGAGCAGCGCGACCGACCGGGCGGGCCGCCCGCCGTCGAGCGGCCCGATCGCGTCGTCCTCACGCGGCGCGAACACGCCGCGCACGCGCAACCCGTGCAGCGCTGCTTGCTCGTTCAGTTCGGCCAGTCGATCCATCGGCGTTCCTTCGCGCGAAGCGCTCGCGGCTACATCGTCGCGTCCTGCGCCTTCTCCTGCTGCAGCGCGAAGATCGACGAATAGCCTCCCGACCAGTCGGGCGGCATCGGACAGTGCCGCGGGTCGTGGTGCGCCCAGGTGGCGCGCTTGCCGCGCACGATGGTTTCGGCATGCTCGGGCTTGATCGGATTGACCGTGTAGGGCAACGCGTCGGCGGAGGCGAAGGTGAACAACAGCAGCGGGCGCCCGGTGTCGGACTGGTTGCGCGGCGAGCCGTGCAGCGTGCGGCAGTTGTGCAGCGTGATCGATCCGGCCGGACCGGTCAGATAGACCGCCCTGGAGAGATCTTCGCGCGCGAGGTCGGCGTCGTTCAGGCAGCCGATCCAGCGCCCCTGCGCATCGTACTGCGGCGGCAGTTCGCGTTCGTGGCTGCGTGGAATCACGCCCAGCGGGCCCTGCTCCATGCCGCAATCGTAGAGCAGCGTGCCGACCGTGAGCGGCGAGTAGTTGGTGTGCGGCCAGAATCCGATGTCGTAGTGCCACTTCACCTCTTCGCCACCCTCGGCCCACTTGTAGTTGAGCTTGCCGTGATGGAACTTGACGTCCGGCCCCACCAGATCGGCGACGATGTCCGCGAGCCGCGATTGCGACGCGTACTCCCAGATCGCCGGGTCGTGCTGATCGGGGTTGGAGACCCGGCGAAGGCGGGGAGCGTCGGGCCGATGATCGGGTTCGAGGTCGAAGATCGCGTCGGACTTGGTCACTGCGCGGCTGCGCTCGACGAAAGCATTCGAGGCGGCGCGCAGCCGCGCTATCCAGTCGTCGGGGATCGCCTTTTCCACCAGCAGGTAACCCTCGCGGAAGTAGAACGCGCGCTGCTCTTCGGTCAGTACTCGCGCGGGATGCTTGAGGATCTGTTCGGGTGTCATCTCGGGTCCTCCTTCGTTGCCTAGTCTTCGCCGCGCCCCATCGGCTGGGGGGCGAGTTCGCCACTGCGCAGGAACATCTCCATCGTAATCTCGCCGCCAGGCGGCACGATGACGAACTCGTCGTTTCCCTCGGCGATTCGCGCCGGCATCTTCACCAGCGCCTCGATCAGGTCGGTGGTTCCAATCGTTTCCTCGTATTCCATGCTGAAACGCTCGCGACAGAAGTCGGCCACCTTCATCGCGTCGGCGCGGCAGGAATCGAGCTCCTCCTGAGAGAAACCCACCATGCAAAGCTTGCGATAGTGCTTGTACTTCATCTCGACCAGGTAGTCGGCGGTCTCCTCGTCGTAGTCGCGAACGTAGTCCAGGTAGTCGGTGAGCGGCTCGTCCTTGGCGTCCAGCCAGCCCTTGGTCAGGTAATAGGTGTTCGCACTGGCGAAAAAACGCTCGACGTAGCGCTGGTGCGATCCGAGGAAGATCGCGACGCAGTCGTGGGTACGCGGAATCACCAGCGTGTGGATGCCCGAGCGCACCCCGACCAGTCCGTTGCCGCACAGTCCGTAGCCGACGAGGACCGTCTTCGCCTCGTCGTAGCTGTCGAGTTCGGCCTGCAACGCGGCGGCGAGCTTCTTCGGCGTGTTGTGCAGCGAGATGTCCATCCAGGTCCGCGGCATGTCGGCGGGAAGGCGCTTGCCCAGCAGCACCTTGAGAACATCGCAGGCGAGGACGACTACGGGTCGCTTGCTCATCTTCACTCCTCGTTCAGGCGAACGGATTCTCGGCCATCGAAGTCAGTCCGGTGTGCGTCACGAACAGGTCCTGGAAGTCGGCCCGCCCGGAGAGCTCGAGCACGTCGAGGCGACGCGCGAGCGACACGGCCCGACTTCGATGGTGGCGGTTGAACAGCGCCATTCGCGCGCCATCGCCGGCCGCGTTGCCGATCGAGCGCACGTTCTCGACCGGAACCGGTGGCACCAGTCCGATCGAAAGAATCTCCTCCGGATCGAGGTGATTGCCGAAAGTCCCGGCCAGGTAGATGCGGTCGACCCGCGTCACCCCGCTCTCGGCGAGCAGGATCTCGATTCCGCAGCGCAGCGCCGACTTGCCCAGCTGCACGGCGCGTATATCCTGCTGCGTGAGGACGATGTCGCGGCCGGTGCGCGAGAACGGCGCCGCGACCAGCACCAGCTCGGCGCTGCGTCCCGACTCGCTCGCTCGCAGCTTCGCGTGCTTTTCTGCCGGCGCGAGCGCGCCGTCGGTGCCGATCAGCCCCGCGCCCACTCCCGCGGCGACGCAGGAGATCACCCCCGATCCGCACAAGCCGATCGGACGCCGGTCGGTGCGATCGCCCTCGTCCGGGATCGCCGCCCACCGAATCGCGCCTCCGGGCTCGACCCACACGCGCTCGAGCGCGCCGGGCGCTGCGCGCACGCCGCAGCGGATGTGCGCACCCTCGTACACCGGTCCGGTCGCGCAGGAAGTCGCGGTGAGTTTGCCTTCGTGCGAGAGCACCACCTCGCCGTTGGTACCGACGTCGACCAGCAACTGCGTGCCGCGGTAGAAGTCGGCCCCGCGGGTGAGCAGCGCGGCGAGCGTATCGCCGCCGATGTAACCCGAAACCATCGGGAACACGAAGGCGCGCGCACGCGGCGCGATCGCCAGCCCGAGCGCCGCGGCCTCGACGTCGGCGCCCTGCGACCACACCGGCAGGTAAGGGCCGCGCCCGAGCGACTCGGGGCTGATCCCGAGCAGGATGTGCTGCATCGTCGGATTGCCCACGAGCACCGCGTCGACGACGTCCTGCGGCGCCACCGAGCACTCGGCGCAGGCCTCGGCGATCAGCCGGTTGATGTCGTCGACCAGCAGCGTGCGCATCGCGCCGAGCGCCGACGGGTCCTGCTGGATATGGGTCATCCGCGAGACGACGTCCTCGCCGTAGATCGCCTGCGGGTTGCCTGCGGTGCGCATCGCGAGGATCTCGCCGCGACTGAGGTCGCACAGGAACACGACGAACGAGGTGGTGCCGATGTCCACCGCGACGCCGCAAACGCGCTCGTGGCGACCCGGCAGGATCTGGATCAGGCGCCGTTCGCGAAACACGGTGGCGGTGAGCTCGCGAACGCCGTCGAAGCCCTCGATCGCCGAGTAATCGGAGATCACTTCGAGCGGCAGGTCGACCTCGCGCCGACCCAGCGCCTTCGCGGCGGCCTGCGCGATCCGTGTGGTCAACGAGCGCGGCGGCTGCGACGACGCCGCGTCGACCATCAGCGTCAGGCGGCTCGCCAGCGGGCGCGCCGTGACCGGTGTCACAGTGTGGGGCTTGCGCGGCGCGCTACGCACCGCCTGGCTCTCGGGTGGAACCGAGATCGACACGTCGCCCAGCACCTCGCACATGCACGCGAGGCGGTAGCGCCCGCCCTGCGGATGCTCGGGCAACAGTTCGCGCTCGGTGTCGGTCGGCGCGCTGAGCGCGGCGTCGGCCAGCGCGTCGACCTCGACGACGCAACTGCCGCACTTGCCGCGCCCGCCGCAGACCGACTTGATGCCTGCGCCAGCCTTCCACGCCGCGGAAAGCAGACGCTCACCCGCTCGCACCTCGACGCTGCGCGAATCGGGCTGGATGGTGACGCGATGCATGGCTCCCTGGTCTGCTGGCATGTTGAACTCGATATTACGGACTGACGCTGGCGCGAGACCAGCCCGCGCCTCGCACGGCTTCGGACACTCGAAGCAAATTGGCCGGATCCTGGAACGGATCGGCGCCGAACAGCGTGAGGTTGGCGAGCGCACCCGGCCTGATGTCGGCCGATTCGGCGCGCCACAGCCGCCGCGGCAGGCTGGTCGCGGCACGCAGCGTCTGCTCCATCGACAAGCCGCATTCGAGCAGGCGGCGCAGCTCGTCGATCAGCCCCGCGCCGTGCTCGACGCCGGGGCTGCCGGCATCGGATCCGGCCACCAGGTCGACGCCGAGTTGCACCGCGCGCGCGACATACTCGCGGTGCGACTCGAGTATTGCCGCGAGCTTGAGAACCGTTTCCGGCCCCCAGCCTGCGGCTTCGGGCCGCAGCCACTGGAAGTGCACCGGAGAGAACGTCGGCACCCACGCCGTGCCCTGGCCGGCCATCCGGCGCAGGAGGTCTTCGGTCATAAAGAACCCGTGTTCGATCGAGTCGATGCCCGCTTCGACCGCCACCGCGATGCCCTCTGCGCCGCTGCAGTGCGCGAAGGTCCTGATCCCCTGCTCGCGCGCGCAGCGCACGACCAGTCGCAAGGACTCGAGATCGAACTGCGGCGCGCCCTTCACGCTGCCAGACTCGAAATCGATGATTCCGGTCTCGATGATCTTGAGATCGTCGCAGGATCGTGCGATGTCGCGCACCGCGGCGCGGATCTCGTCGTCGTTCGCGACCTCGCGCGCCATGAAGCTGCCGTAGCGCCCGGGCCTGCGCAACGCCTCGCCCGCCGAGCGCACCTCGAGCGCCTTCGACTCGGACCGGATCGCGTGGTTCACGCCGTAGCGGTCGCCCGCGTCGCGCACCAGCGTGATGCCTCGCGAGAGCGTGCGCGCGACGTTGTCGCGCCCGACTTCGATCATCTGCTCCAGCGGCGCTTCCTGGTATCGCGAGCGCACCTTGAAATCGAGCTCGCCGCCGTCCAGAAAGAGGTGGCAGTGCGCGTCGACCAGCCCGGGCATCGCGAACGCGCAGCGCGTCGCCGGTCCGGCGATCGCTTGCCCGCCCTCCACGACCGCGGCGATGCGCGCGCCCTCGACAACGATGCTCACCGGCGTGGCGCGGTAGCGCTCGCCGTCGAACCATGCGCTGGCGACCAGGGTTCTCACTCTTGCTGGTACAGATCGACGATCGCCATCAACGCGTCGCTCTCGCGCAACTCGATGATGCGGCGGAACTCCCGCAGGACGAAGTTGTCCTCGGGCAGCAGCGCATAGTCGCGCCAGGGCGTGCCCAGCACCGTGTCGAATCCGATCGGCATCGCCACGGTGAGGAACGCGCACTCGAGCTGGAACTTCAGGTCCGAACCGTCGGCCGCCTTGTCCGGCAGGTGCTGGGGAAGATTGGACAGGCCGCCCATGATGTGGATCCCGGCCAGCGCGGGGTCTTCGCGCACAAGCCGGATGCCCTCGAGCGCCATCTTGATCAGGCCCTCGGTGTCGGCGGCGAGCGTGACGATCGCGACGTCCACGAAGAGGTCGTCGTTCTTCACGCCGTAGCCCCCGGCCTTGAGCCGCTCGACCATGCGACGCGCGACCTCGTGAACTTCGGCGCCGGTACGGTTGGGCACCATCCGCCCGTCCCTGAGCTGCTCGGAGGACATCAGGATCGCCTTGCACGGCCGGATCTTGAGCAGCTCGGCCAGTTCCCAGCGCGACTCGGAGATCGAGTTGATCAGCGGTTTGCGTCCCCCCGCCTTGTCCTGGTCGTAGGCCTTGAGAACCTCGGCCTGCACCGCGAAATCGGGGCAGTCGAGCGACAGCGGCAGGCTCACCACCGCCTGGATCGCGCGAACGACCTCGACCATGAAGCGCGGGTCGCTGATCGCCTTGTCGCCGGCGTTCACGTTCAGGTAGCTCGCGCCCGCCTTCGCCTGGCGCAGCGCGAGGTCCTGGATTCCCTTGATGTCCTCGTTGTCGAACAACGACTTCGTGGAGCGGAATCCCGGGTTGATACGCTCGCCGATGATGGTCAGGCCGGGGATGGACACGGAAGTTCTCCTCTTGGTTGAACAGGTTGCGCGCGCCCGGCCAATACGCCGGACTCGCTCACGATCTCGCCGATCAGGTGCTCGTTCTTCGGTGCCATCAGGTGGATTCCTGCGATCCCTTCGATCGCGCGGATCCTCCCGATCAGCTCCACGCAGGCGCGCAACCCCTCGGCCTTCTGGTCGCTCGCGGCCTCGATGCGCGCGATCAGCGCGTCCGGGATGTGCACGCCCGGCACGTGTTTGCGCATCCAGTGCGCCGAGCGCGCAGACGCGAGCGGCCCGACGCCGACCAGGATGTGGCAGCGATGGTGCAGGCCCTGCGCGCGCACCGCCTGCATGTAGCGCTCGAGCATCGGGACGTCGAAGCAGTACTGCGTCTGGACGAAGCGCGCGCCGGCCGCCACCTTGCGCCCGAGGCGCAACGGGCGCAGATCGAAGGGCGGCGCGAAGGGGTTGTCGACCGCGCCCAGGAACAGCCGCGGACGGCCGGTGAGCGTTCGCCCCGAGCGATAGAGGCCGTCGTCGCGCAGGCGCCGCGCGGTGTCGAGCAGCGAAACCGCGTCCAGGTCGA
>JAHDXY010000075.1 GCA_023384005.1 Burkholderiaceae bacterium
GTCGACATCGTGATCGCCTCCGAGCTGATGGAGGCCGGGCGCGCGCTGCAACGCGGCCTCGTCAGTTCCGATCGCACGACGCTGATCGCATCGACGCACCGGGTGTACTCGATGACCGAGCGCACGGCGATGGGCGACGGGCGCGTCGACTCGGACAAGCTGCTCGAGGGCTGCCGCGCCGCCGCCAAGCGCCTGGTCGCGCTCGACTTCGCCCGGATCGCAGGCGAATGCGGCAGTCCGATCAGCCCGGCTCTGTGCGGTGCGCTCGCAGCCACC
Organism: Burkholderiaceae bacterium; assembly: GCA_023384005.1. Lineage (GTDB taxonomy): Bacteria > Pseudomonadota > Gammaproteobacteria > Burkholderiales > Burkholderiaceae_E > Quisquiliibacterium. The sequence continues at coordinate 277 of JAHDXY010000075.1, forward strand.
GGCGAGTTGCCCTTCGACCGCAAGCAGTACGAAGCGACGATCACGCGCGCCGGCGTCGGCGTGAAGGCGAGTCTTGCCGCCTTCGCCGCCGGATTCGATTCGGCACTTCGAGCGTTTTCTGCCGGGCCCGGCGAGCCGGCGACGCGAAGTCGCCACATCGGGGCGAGCGCGGCAGCGGCGTCGCAAAGCGACGAATCCGGTGCGACACGATCGGGCGAGGTTCCGACGCCGCTCGGGGCCCGCCTTCGCGGCCTGCGGCAGCGCGTCGAGGAGCAGTTCCCGCAGGCCAGCCACGCCACGCTCGCCGCCGCGATCCTGCGCCTGGCCGATTACCAGGATGTCGGCTACGCGGCGTCCTACCTCGACCGGCTCGCACCGCTCGCCCACGGGCATGGCGCCGAAGCCGCGCCGCGGCCCGAGCTGTTCGAGGAAACCGCGCGCCATCTCGCGCTGTGGATGACGTACGAGGATGCGGTGCGCGTAGCCGACCTCAAGACGCGACGCACGCGCTTCGAACGCGTCGGCAAGGAAGTGCGGCTCGAAGCGGGGCAGCTCGTTCACATCGTCGAGTTCATGCATCCGCGCATCGAGGAGATCGCCGACGTGCTTCCGGCCGGCGTGGGGCGATGGCTACTCGCAACCGGCTGGGCGCGAGCATGCTTTGGACCGTTCGTGAGAAAGGGTAGGTTCGTTCGGACCAGTTCGCTGCACGGATTCGTGCTGCTGTACCTGATCGCCGCCCTGCGGCCGACGCGTCGCGGCTCGCTGCGTTTTCGCCGCGAGCACGAGCGCATCGACCGATGGCTCGCCACGATCGAGCGCCTTGCGCGCACCCAACCGGATCTGGCGCTCGAAGTCGCGCGCGCGCAGCGGCTCGTCAAGGGCTACGGGGACACGCACGCCCGCGGCTGGCGCAACTTCGAGCGCCTGATGTCGGCGCTCCCGCAGCTGCGGTCGCAGGACTCGGCTGCGGCCCGGATGCGGGCGCTCACGCAAGCAGCGCTCGCCGACGAGAGCGGGCAGACCCTGGATCGGATGCTCGCCGCGCCGCACGCGGCGGGCACCGGCTGACTCGGGGGTCGCGCCCGAGCGTGATCGCGGCACAGGATTGACACCTGGCGGCGAATGAACCATCATTCAGTCCGGAAACCCGTCACTCTGGCGTATCGAGGAATCAAGGCATGCAACTGAACGGAAGGATCGCCGTCGTCACCGGCGGAGCATCGGGAATCGGCCGCGCGACGGCGCAAACGCTGGCGCAGGCGGGCGCGCGCGTGTTCGTCGGCGACATCGACGAGGCGGGAGGCGAAGCGAGCGCCGCCGCGATTCGAGAAAATGGCGGGCAGGCCGAGTTCGTCCGGCTCGACGTGACCGACGCGGACTCGATATCGGCGTTTCGCGATGCGTGCTTCGGCAGCGCCGGACAGGTCGACATCGTCGCCAACGTCGCGGGCTGGGGAAAGATCCAGCCCTTCCTCGAGAACACGCCCGAGTTCTGGCGCAAGGTGGTAGACCTCAACCTGATGGGGCCCGTGGCGGTGTCGCACGCCTTCCTCGGGGCGATGGTCGAACGCGGCGCCGGCGGAAAGATCGTGATCGTGGCGAGCGATGCCGGCCGCGTCGGCAGCCTGGGCGAAACTGTCTACTCCGGCGCCAAGGGCGGCGCGATCGCGTTCACGAAGTCGCTCGCTCGTGAAATGGCCCGCTACAGCATCAACGTGAACTGCGTCTGCCCCGGGCCGACCGAGACGCCACTGCTCGCGGCGGTCCCGCCCAAGCACCAGGAGGCGTTCATCCGCGCGACGCCGATGCGCCGTCTGGCCAAACCTTCCGAAGTCGCCGATGCCATTCTTTTCTTCTGCAGCGATCGCGCCACCTTCGTCACCGGCCAGATCCTGAGCGTGAGCGGCGGGCTCTGCCTCGCGGGCTGATCGCGCGCGGCTCGAACCCACTCCAAAATCTCAACAGGAAACAGCGATGTACAAACTCAAAGCCGCGCAGTGGCGCCCCGAGCACTTCAGATGGGAGGTGGCCGACCGGGTCGCCACCGTCACCCTTAACCGACCCGAACGCAAGAACCCGCTCACCTTCGAGAGCTACGCGGAGTTGCGCGACACATTCCACAAGCTGCAGTACGCCGACGACGTTCGCGCCGTGGTGATCACCGGTGAAGGCGGCAACTTCTGTTCCGGCGGCGACGTGCACGACATCATCGGGCCGCTTGTCGGGATGGAGATGTCCGACCTGCTCAGCTTCACGCGGATGACCGGCAACCTGGTCAAGGAGATGCGCCAGTGCCCGCAGCCGATCATCGCGGCAGTCGACGGAATCAGCGCCGGAGCCGGCGCGATCCTGCCGATGGCGAGCGACCTGCGCTACGGAACCGCGAGGACGAAGACCGCGTTCCTGTTCGTGCGCGTGGGGCTCGCCGGCTGCGACATGGGCGCCTGCGCGATCCTGCCGCGCATCATCGGCCACGGTCGCGCGTCTGAATTGCTCTACACCGGTCGAGTGATGCGTGCCGAGGAAGCCCTGGCCTGGGGTTACTTCAACGAGCTGGTCGCCCCCGAGCAACTGCTCGCCAAGGCCAGCGAAATGGCGCTTTCGCTCGCCAATGGACCTGCCTTCGGCCACTACATGACGAAGAAGTGCCTGCACCAGGAATGGAACCAGAGCATCGAGCAGGCCCTCGAGACCGAGGCCGAGGCGCAGGCGATCTGCATGCAGACCAAGGACTTCGAGCGCGCCTACCACGCGTTCGTCAACAAGCGAACGCCCGTGTTCCAGGGCGACTGAGCACCGGCACCCCACTGCGGGGCCGCGCGAGGCAATGATGATCACACTGGAGTACGAAGGTCCGGTCGCGTCGGCAACGCTTTGCCGGGCGCCCGTCAACGCGATCAACGACGCGTGGATCGCGCGGCTGCACGAAATCGTCGACGAAATCGAGCGCCGCCACGACGTGAACGTTCTGTGGATCCGCAGTGCCGAGCGCGTCTTCAGCGCTGGCGCGGACCTCGCGCTGATGCGCGAGCGCTTCGACAGCCACGAGGGGCGCGCACGGATGGTCGAATTCACGCGCGCGCTGCAGGCGGTGTACGCGCGGCTCGAGCGAAGCCCCAAGGTCTCGATCGCCGAAATCGGGGGCAGCGCGCTCGGAGGCGGATTCGAACTCGCGCTGGCGTGCGACCTGCGCGTGATCGCCGACAACGCGCGCGTCGGACTTCCCGAGGCCGGTCTTGGCCTGCTGCCAGGCGCCGGTGGCACCCAGCGCCTGACGCGCATCGCCGGCGACGCGGTCGCACGGCGCCTGATCCTGGGCGCTGAGGTAGTCGACGGAGCGCGCGCGGTGTCCCTCGGACTGGTCCACCAGTGCGTGCCTGCAGCCGATCTCGAGGCAACGGCACGGGCACTCTCCGAGCGGATCGGGGCCCTGCCCGGCCCGGCGCTGGCGGCGTGCAAACGCTGCATCACCGCGGCGCTCGACGATGGCGTAGACGGCTTCGAGGTCGAGATCGAAGGCACCGCGCTGCTGCTCGCGGACCCCGGCACCCAGCGGCTCGTTCGCAGCTTTCTGTCCAGGTGATTCCGATGCACAGCGACACCGGCTACCTCGACTGGCCGTTCTTCGAAGCGAGCCACCGCGAACTGGCGCAAAGGCTCGACGCCTGGGCTGGAGAATCGATCGGCGACGCTCACGACAGCGACGTCGACGCGGCCTGCCGCGCGCTGGTGCGCAAGCTGGGCAAGGACGGATGGCTGCGTTACACCGTCGGCGGAACGGCGTGGGGCGGGCAGTTCGATGCGATCGACACGCGCGCAGTGTGCCTGTTGCGCGAGACGCTCTCGCGCCACTCGGCGCTGGCCGACTTCGCGTTCGCGATGCAGGGGCTGGGCTCGGGCTCGATCACTCTGCACGGCACGCCCGAACTGAAGCAGCGCTACCTCGGGCGAGTCGCCAGCGGCGAGGCGATCGCCGCGTTCGCGTTGTCCGAACCCGACTCTGGGTCGGACGTCGCCGCGATGAAGTGCGCGGCGCGCCCCGATGGCGATCACTACGTACTCGAGGGCGAGAAGACCTGGATCTCCAACGGCGGCATCGCCGACTTCTACGTCGTGTTCGCGCGCACCGGCGAGGCGCCCGGGTCACGCGGGCTCAGCGCATTCGTCGTCGACGCCGCCACCCCGGGCCTGGAGATCGCCGAGCGCATCGAAGTCATCGCGCCACATCCGCTCGCCACGCTGCGCTTCACGAACTGCAGGGTCGCGGCGACGCAGCGGCTGGGCGCTCCGGGACAGGGCTTCAAGGTAGCGATGCAGACGCTGGACATTTTTCGCACGTCGGTGGCCGCCGCCGCCCTGGGTCTGGCGCGCCGCGCGCTCTGCGAGTCGCTGTCGCGCGCCACCTCGCGAAAGATGTTCGGCGGCGTGCTGGCCGACTTCCAGATCACGCAGGCCAAGCTCGCCGCGATGGCCACCGCGATCGACGCCTCGGCGCTGCTCACCTATCGCGCCGCCTGGCTGCGCGACCAGGGCGCGAAGGTCACGCGCGAGGCCGCGATGGCGAAGATGCACGCAACCGAATCGGCGCAACAGGTGATCGACGCGGCAGTGCAGATCTGGGGCGGTTGCGGCGTCGTGAGCGGGCACCCGGTCGAGCGCCTGTACCGCGAGATCCGCGCGTTGCGCATCTACGAGGGCGCGACCGAGGTCCAGCAACTGATCATCGCGCGCGAAACGCTGTCCGCGTTCGGTGCAGCCGGCGCCGCGTAGCGCGGCAGCGCGATCGCTGCGCTGGGGGCGGGACCGATTCAGGCGCGACGCGCGGACTTGCCTGCGGGCGGCTTGCTCCGAGGTTCGGCGGGCGCCGCGCAGATCCGCTTCCAGTGGCGCGCGCCCTCGCGCGTGACCAAAGGATCGAGCATCAGCTTGAGCCCCCGATCGACATACTCATCGATGCTCATCCGCCCGCGGAAGTGCCAGGCCTTGAGCGCCCACGCGTGGCAGAACATGACGATCTGGTAGGTGAGGAGTTCCACGTCGACCGCGTCGAACAGACCCTCGCGGACGCAGTCCTCGACGCAATCTGAGATCAGCTTGTTGGTCATCGCCTCCTTTTGCTTGATCACGTCGCGGCGCGCACGACGCAGCCACTTCGTCTCGCGGTAGACGAGAACCGTGGCGTCGATCCGCGCGTCGATCACGTGGCCGTAGGCACGAACCGCCGCGCAAAAGCGCTCCATCGGATCGTCGAGCCCCTGCAGCGCGGGGGGAATCTCTCTCTGGTAGGAGTCGAGCACTTCGTTCAGGGCGAGGTAGAGCACGTCCTCCTTGTCGTGGACGTACTGGTAGATCAGGCCGACGCTGACCTTGGCGCGTTGCGCCACTTCGCGGATCGTCGTGACGTGGTATCCCTGCCTGCCGTAGAGCTCGATCGCGGCGTGCAGGATCTGCTTCTGCCGCTTTTCGACCAGTGCCGGGATCTCGACCTTGCTGACGACCTTGACGCTCATTCGTCCCCTTCAGTTTCCGGCGATCGCCGCCGGGGCGACGATGCGCCTCCGGTAGGCCGGCCGCCTTCAGGCGGCCGGACCGGAGTGCAATTTGCTAGAGCGGGCCCATCTTGCAATCGCCGCTCGGCGCAGGGGTGGCCTGAGCCGCGTCGATCGCGGTCGCGATGATCGGTCGCAGCTTGCCGCCCTGCTCGCCGACATAGCCGATGTAGTTCGGCGACACGAGCTGGTGATCCTGCGGCCTGATCGTGAGTTTGCCCATGATCGTGTCGAAGGTGCCGCCGCGCAGCACGCGCGCCACGTCGAGCGGTTTCGAGCTCTTGGCGCGCTCGACCGCCTGGAAGATCACCTGCATGCCCAGGTAGGTCTCACCCTCGAAGTTGGTCGGTTCGTCGCCGGAGTAGGTCTTGCGCCAGGCTTCGACGAAACGCTTGTTGTCGGGCGTGTCGAGCGTGGAGCTGTAGTTGATGATTCCCCAGATGCCCTTGGCCGTCTCGCCCAGCGTCTTCACGGTGCCGTCGGTGACGAAACTCACCCCGGCGGTGAACATCGAGTCGAGCAGACCGAACTGCTTGGCCTGGTTGGCGAAGTTGATCGCGTCGCGCCCTGCCAGCGCCACCCACAATCCCTGGGCGCCCGAGGCCTTGATCTGCTGGATGAACGGCGCGAAGTCGTTGCTGCCAAGCGCAGGATAGTGCTCGGCCACCAGCTGTTTGCCAGGCGTCGCCTTGACCGCGTCGGAGAAGCTCTTCCCGGAATCGCGACCCCATGCGATGTCGGCCGCGATGATCGCCCACTTGCCCTCCTTGCGCGTGGCGAGCCAGGGCCGAACCACCGCCGCGTCCTGCGCGTCGGAGTGGTTCACGCGAAACAGTCGCGGCACGCACGAGTCGCCGGTGAGCTTGTTGCTCTTGTTGATCGTCGAGACGTAGATCGCGTCCCAGCGCTCGAGCATCGGCGCCATCGCCAGGCCCTCGCCGGACGCGATCGTCCCGGTCAGGATCTTGTAGCCTTCGAGCGCGAGGCGCTCGGCCTGCTTGCGCGCGACGTCCGGCTTGACCTCGGTGTCGAGCACCTTGATCTCGACCTTGCGGCCCATGATGCCGCCCTTGGCGTTGACTTCGGCCACCGCGAAATCGACCGCGCGCTTGACCTCGGCGCCCAGACTCGCGTAGACGCCCGACAGCGCGGTCGGCACGCCGATGCGCACCGGTTCGCTGGCCTGCGCGAAAGCCGACGCGGCGCCCAGCATGCTCGCCGTACCGATCGCCAGAGCCACGGCCGTGGCCCGATATCTGTTTCGATTCATTGCAGTCTCCTCTTGAGTCGCCGACGCGGCCCTATACCGCGACATGACGTATCAGGCTCTCCATCGAAAGCCCGGCCAAGGCGCCTTCGTCGACGAAGACGCCCTTCGAAAGAACGTGGTAGCGCTCGGCCACCCGGCGCACCAATCCGTAGTTCTGCTCGATCAGCAACAGGCTCGTGCCTTCGTCGGCGAGCCGCAGCATCACCTGCGCGACCTCGTCGACGATCACAGGCGCGAGGCCCTCGCTCGGCTCGTCGAGCACGAGCAGCGAGGGATTGGCCATCAGCGCGCGGCCGATCGCGAGCATCTGCTGCTGCCCGCCCGAGAGCGCAGTGCCGGGCGTGTCGGCGCGCTCCTGCAGGATCGGGAACAGATCGAACACGCGCTGCACCGACCATGGCCCCTTGCGACTCGATGCCGCGCCAAGCAGCAGGTTCTCGCGCACGCTCAGGTTGGGAATGATGCAGCGGCCTTGCGGCACCACCGCGACGCCCAGACGCGCCGCGGTGAAGTGCTGCGGCGAGCGAACTGCGTGTCCGGCGAGCGAGATCGACCCGCGCGTCAGGTCGGCGATCCCCAGGAAGGTGTTGACCACCGTGGTCTTTCCAACCCCGTTTCGGCCCAGCAGCGCGACGCGCTCGCCGCTGCCGATCGCCAGGTCGATGCCGTGCAGCACCTCGGCCTGCCCGTAGCCGGCGAAAACGTTCTCGAAAGCGAGCAGATTCGTCACGCGGCGCTCCCGAGATAGGCGGTCACGACCTCGGGGATGCCCCGGATCTCGTCCACCGTACCTTCGGCCAGCACTTCGCCGAGGTGAAGGACGGTGATCCGGTCGCAGATCGAGAACACCACCTCCATGTCGTGCTCGACCAGCAGGACCGTCACTCCCCAGCGCCTCACGAGGTCCTTCAGGTGTTCGGCCAGCGCCATCGATTCGCTCATCGAAAGGCCGGCCCCTGGTTCGTCGAGCAGCAGTATCCTGGGCCGTCCGATCAGCGCCAGAGCGAGGTCGAGCCGTCGCCTGTCGCCATAGGAGACCAGCGCGGCGCGCTGATGCGCGAGGTGCGTCAGGCCGAGTTCGCGCATCACCTCGTCGACGTTCGGTTCCTTGGCCTTCATCGCCGCGACTTCGAGTTGCGCGTGCACGGTGAGGTCGGGAAAAACGCTGGTGCGCTGGAACGAGCGCGCGATTCCCGCCTGGTGGCGCTGCTGCACCGTCAGCCGGCTGATGTCGCGCCCCTCGAGCGTCACGCGACCCTCGGCCTTCGTCGCGCGCCCGGAGAGAACGTCGATCAACGTAGATTTCCCGGCACCATTCGGTCCGATCAGGCCGCGGATCTCGCCCGGCGGAACGGCGATGTCGACGTCCTTCAACGCGGCGAACCCGCCGTAGCGCCGCGTCAGCTTTTCGCCCTGGATCGCGTACATCTCAGCGCCCTGCTCGATTGGCTCGTCGCTCGACGAAGCGCGCGAGCGTGCCGCCCAGGCCGCTGGGGAGATACACCGTGACCAGTATCAGCGTGATCCCGATCACCCCCTGCCAGTGCTCGGTGAGCGTTCCAGCGACGTCCTTGACCAGGAAGAAGATCACCGCCCCGAGCGCCGGGCCCCACAGCAGCATCGGCCCGCCGATGATCGCCATGATCAGCGCCGAGCCCGACAGCGACCAGTGCAGCACCTCGGGCGAAACGAAACCGTTGTACAGCGCGAACAGGACACCCGCGAGCGCGGCGATGAACGCCGAAATCGCCAGCGCCGCGGCACGCAACGCGACCGTCCTGAACCCGATGAAGCGCGCGCGTTCCTCGTTCTCGCGGATCGCCTCCATCAGCCGTCCGGACTTGCTGCGCGACAACAGGTACAGGCCGAGCAGAACGACCATCAGAACGACCCACGCGAGGACAAACGCGGCGTGCGGGCGCTGAAGCAGCGACGATTCGATGCCGAACAGGTGCTGGGGCAAGCGGATCGCGAGCCCGTCGTCGCCGCCGGTGGCGTGACGCGCCTTGACCGCGAACTCGTGAAAGGCCTGCCCGACCGCCAGCGTGAGCATCGAGAAGGCCACCCCGGGAATGCGTACGATCACCAGCCCCAGCACGAAGGCGAGCGCGGTAGGCAGCGCGAGCGCGAGGACGATCGCCCACTCGGCCGACATCCACTGGTGCTTGAGCGCGAGCGCGACCGTGTAGCCAGCCACTCCGTAAAACGCCGCATGCCCGAAGCTCACGACGCCGTTGAGCCTGATCAGCGCGCCCACCGCGGTGGCGAGGACGGCCGCGAACATCGCCTGCGCGAGCAGCGACATGAAGAGCGCCGAACCGACCAGCAGCGGCAGCGCCAAACCGAGCGCGGCCACGACCAGCAGCACCCACGCGCCGCGCCCCGAGCGCGCGCTCGGCGGCACGATCGCCGCGGCGACCTGCGGCTGCGTTTGCGTTTGCGGCCCCGGGCTAGACATGGCTGCCGGCGATTCCGGTCGGGCGCCAGATCAGCACCGCGACCATCAGCAGGAACGGGAACATCGTCGCGGCCCAGGGAACGTAGATCACGCCGAAGTTGTGAACCTGGCCGATCACCAGCGCCGCGATGAAAGCGCCGGAGAAACTTCCCAGGCCGCCGATCACCACGACGATGAACGACTCGATCAGGATGAAGCCACCCATCGCCGGCGAGATCGCGAGCAATGGCGCGGCGATCGTTCCGGACAGACCGGCCAGCGCCGCGCCGATCGCCACGACCGTCATGCTCACCCGGTCGGTGTTCACGCCCTGCATCGCGGTCGTCACCGGGTCGATGCTCGAGGCGCGAACGAACAAGCCGATGCGACTGCGGCGCAACCACTGTGAAAGGCCGAAGGCGACAGCCGCCGCCACGGCGATCACCATCAGTCGATAGGCGGGGAAGTCCTCTCCGAACAGCGACACCGTCCCCGAGAGCGACTCGGGCACCGCGAGGCTGTGGAAGTCCTTGCCCCACACGGTCTGCGCCAGGTCCTCGAGCACCAGCAGCAGGCCGAAGGTCACCAACAGCGTGACCTTCGGGTCCTCGCGCTGAAGCGGGCGAAACACTGCCCGGTCGAGCAATGCTCCGAGCATGGCGAGCACGACCACCGAGGTCAGCAGCCCGATCCAGAAACCGAACACCGACGCGACGCTGAAACCGATGTACGCGCCCATCATGAACAGGCTGCCGTGGGCGAAGTTCACCACGCGGCGCAAGCCGAAGATCAGCACCAGGCCGACCGCCATCACATAGATCAGGCCGCCGTAGACGAGACCGTTCAGCACCTGAATCAGCACCTGAATCAGCATCAGCACTCCTTGGCGACCTCGCCAGGCGGGGCCGCGACGGGCGAGTTCGAAACTGAATGAATGATGGTTCAGTCAGTTGAAAAAGTCAACTGAGCGAGATCAAGCGCGAACCCCTTTCGCGCCGATTGCGAGGCCGCCCCTGATCCGCGCGCTTGACAACAACGCACGCGATCTAAAGAATTGCGGTTCGCCTTGTGAATGAATCGTCATTCATTGGAGTCGCCATGCTGCTGACCGAAGACCACAGAATGATCCGGAGTGCCGCACGCGAATTCGCGCGCAGGCGCCTCGCGCCAAACGCCGCCGAGTGGGAGCGCGCGGGCGCGTTCCCGCGCGAGTTGATCGGCGAACTCGGCGCGCTCGGCCTGCTGGGGATGACCGTCCCGGAGCAGTGGGGCGGGACCGGAACCGACTATGTCTCGTACGCGCTCGCGCTCGAGGAGATCGCCGCCGGCGACGGCGCGGTTGCGACGGTGATGAGCGGGCACAATTCGGTCGGCTGCATGCCCTTGCTCGAGTACGGCACGCAAGAGCAGAAAGAGCGCTATCTGCGACCGCTCGCGCGCGGGGAGAAGCTCTGCGCGTTCTGCCTGACCGAACCGCAGGGCGGCTCCGACCTCTCGATCCTGCGAACCCGCGCGCGCAAGGTCTCGGATCGATACGTGCTCGATGGCACGAAGCAGTTCGTCACCAGCGGCAAGACGGCGGACTTCGCCGTCGTGATCGCGATCACCGATCCCGAGGCCGGCACGCGGGGCTTCAGCGCCTTCCTGGTCGACACGTCGACCCCGGGCTACCGGGTCGGGCGCGTCGAGAAGAAGATGGGACTGAACGCCTCGGATACCTGCGAAGTCTTTCTCGAAGGTCTCGAGATCCCGTCGGCGAACCTGCTCGGCGCGGAGGGGCAGGGATACCGGATCGCGCTGTCGAACCTGGAAGGCGGAAGGATCGGAATCGCTGCCACAGCAGTGGGTATGGCGCGCAGCGCGCTCGATCTCGCCGTCGCCTATGCCAACGAGCGCAAGACCTTCGGACGACCGATCATCGATCACCAGGGCGTGTCGTTCCGTCTCGCCGACATGGCGACGCACCTCGAAGCCGCACGCCAGCTGGTGCTGCACGCAGCGGCGCTGCGCAGTGCCGGTCTGCCCTGCCTGACCGAGGCGTCGATGGCCAAGCTCTTCGCCACCGAGGTCGCCGAGCGCATCTGCTCGGACGCACTGCAGACCTTCGGCGGACTGGGCTACATCGAGGACACCGGGGTCGAGAGGATCTACCGCTGCGTGCGCGGCAGCAAGATCTACGAGGGCACGAACGACATCCAGCGCATCGTCATCGGGCGCTCGTTCAAGGCATGAACGCCCCGCCGCTCGCGGGCCTGCGCGTCCTCGATTTCTGCACCCTGCTCCCCGGCCCGCTCGCCGGCCTGATGCTGGCCGAGGCCGGCGCGGAGGTGACGAAGGTCGAACGCCCCGGCGCCGGTGACGAGATGCGCGCTTATCCGCCGCCCAGCGGCGGAGAGAGTGCGCTGTTCGCGATCCTCAACCGCGGCAAGAGAAGCCTCGCGATCGACCTGAAGCAACCCGACGCACTCGCGACACTGCACCCGCTGCTGGCGCAGACGGACATCCTGATCGAGCAGTTCCGCCCCGGCGTGATGGATCGGCTCGGCCTGGGTTACGAAACGCTGCATGCGCGCTATCCGCGCCTGATCTACTGCAGCGTCACCGGATTCGGCCAGGACGGCCCGCGCGCGCAGTTCGCCGGCCACGACCTGAACTACCTGGCGATCAGCGGGCTGCTCAGTCTTTCCTGCGGCAGCGACGGTGCGCCCACGCTGCCGGTCACGCCGATTGCCGACATCGCCGGCGGCAGCTACCCGGCGTTCGCGAACGTGCTGCTCGCGCTGCTCGCTCGCGAACGCGGCGGCCAGGGCTGTCACCTCGACATCTCGATGACCGAAAACCTGTTCACCCTCGCCTACTGGGGGCTGGCACAGGGCTTCGCCGCCGGCGACTGGCCCGGCCCGGCCAGCGGGCTGGTCACCGGCGCCTCGCCTCGCTACCAGATCTTCGCCTGCGCCGACGGCGAGTACCTGGCTGCGGCGCCGATCGAGGAACGCTTCTGGACGCGGTTCTGCGAACTTATCGGGCTCGACACCGCGTTGCGCGCGCCACAGGCCGACGCTGGAGTGGTCACGCGCGCGGTCGCGACGATCATCGGGCGCGGCACCGGCGCGCACTGGCGCGCGGTGTTCGACGGGCAGGACGTATGCTGCTGCGTGGTGAACAGCTTGCACGACGCGGTGCTCGACGCGCATTTCCAGTCGCGCGGCGTATTCGATCGCCAGGTGCAAACGGGGGCCGCTTCGATTCCCGCGCTCCCGACCGCGGTGGCCAGGCAGTTTCGCAGTGCCACAGCGGCGCAGCGAGCGCCGCGACTTGGAGAGCACACCGATCAGGACCCCGCGCACGCCGATGCAGCAGGCGACGGAGCCGCGCGATGACCGTGCACGCGCTGCTCATCCCTGCCCACGGCGAGCCCGAATGCCTGCGCTGGACCGAAGTCGAGTCGCCGCGCCCGGGCACCGGAGAAGTGCTGATCGACGTGCACTGCGCCGGCATCAACTATCCGGACCTGCTCGTGATCCGCGGCAGCTACCAGAACCTCGCACCGCTTCCGTTCTCGCCGGGAAAGGAAGTGGCGGGAACGATCAGCGCGGTCGGCGCCGAGGCGAGCGGCTTCGTGGTCGGCGATCGGGTGCTCGCCTACGTTGAATCGGGCGGATACTGCGAGCGCATCGCGGTGCGCGCGCTCGATTGCTGTCCGATGCCCCGGGAGCTGGACTTCGCCGACGCGATCGCGATCGGGCTGACTTTCCAGACCGCGCATTTCGCGCTGTTCGAACGCGCTCGCCTGCGCGCCGGCGAAACGGTGCTGGTCACCGGCGCGACCGGCTGAGTCGGCGCGGCGGCGGTGCAGCTGGCCAAGGCGCACAGCGCCTTCGTCATCGCCGCGATCAGCACGACGGCGAAGGCCGATTTTGCCCGCGCCCAAGGAGCCGACGCGGTGATCGACCTCAGCGCGATCGACCCGGCCGAGGACCTTCGTGCCAGCGTCGGCGCGCTGAGCGGCGGACGCGGCGCGGACGTCGTGATCGACAACCTGGGAAGTCCGGTGTTCGAGGCCTGCCTGCGAAGCCTCGCGCGCTCGGGCCGGATCGTCGTCGTCGGCTTCGCGGGCGGACCCCCAGCCAGCCTGCGCACCAACTACCTGCTGATCAAGAATCTCACCGCGACCGGGCTGCACTGGAGCGACTATCGCGACGACCAGCCCGCACTCGTGCGAAGCGTGCAGGAGGAGATCTTCGCACTGTGGCAGGCGGGAAAGCTGCACCCGCCGGTCACGGCCGCGTACCGGCTCGATCAGGCGGTCAGGCCGCTGCGCCATCTCGCCGAGCGCAGGGCGTTGGGCAAGTTCGTGTTGCTCACCGAGCGCTACCAGGGGCGAGTGCGCGCCGAACCGTAGGACCGCGTCCAGAGCAAGCGCGCAACGCGGCCCGCTCGGGGCGGATCGCCTGCATCAGGCGAGCGCGAACGCCTCGTGCACCGCGCTTTGGACCCCGCCTCCCATCACCGGCCCGCCGCCCGCGCGCGCGCTCGGGAGCGGATCGCGCGCGGCCCAGCGGTCCGCGCCGAACTCGTAGGAAAAGCACTCGCCGTGTGGGCGGCGGTTCTGCTCGACGAAGCCGCCGATCGCATAGAGGCGGGAATCGAGCACCGCGACACCGACGTGGTTCGCGCCGCGCGGCAACGGGGCGGCGACGCTCCAACGGTCGGCAGCGGCAACGCCGCCCGGGCGAGCCATCGACCCGGGTTCGCCGCCTTCGGGGCCGGGCTGTCGAACACGTTCTGAGTCGCGGCGATCGCAGGGCGATCGACTCGCCCAGGCTGGGCGAGCCGCTCGGAGAGGCCACCGGGGTGCGGCTGCGCCGATTGCGCCCGCGCAAGGCCGATCGGGCACAATAGCAGGCCGGTCGAGAGCAGGAATCGACGTCGTTCGCTCATCGGGCCCTCCAGCGTGCACAAGCGACCGCAGTGATAGTCGAGCCCGCGCTGGCGTGCGCCCGCGCCTTCGAGCATCCACACCATCGCGTCGATGTTCGCGGCTGGGGAACGAGCCGTTGTTCTTGCCGACACTGCCGATGTTCGTTGCTTTCCCGGCGCCGATGCCACGACTGGGGTTCTGGCCGACGCTGCTCGCAAGCGTCGCGATCACCGTGGCGAGCTTCGCAGCTTTCGCGCTTCCGATGCGCCGCTTTGGGGTCGATCTGCTTTAGTGTACATTCGCGCCCGTTTGCCCATCCAGGGCAGGAGAACACCCGATGAAGCGCATCATCCTTTTCCTCGTGACCAACGTGGCCGTTCTGGTGGTGCTGGGCATCACCGCGAACCTGCTCGGCCTGAACCGCTACATCACCGCGCAGGGACTCGATTTCGGCGCACTGCTCGGCTTCGCAGCCCTGATTGGCTTTGGCGGCGCGTTCATCTCGTTGCTGATCAGCAAGCCGGTCGCGAAGTGGAGCACCAAGGCGCAAGTGATCAACGACTCGCCCGATGCGACCCACCTCTGGCTGGTGGCAACGGTGCAGCGCCTCGCGCAGAAGGCCGGGATCTCGATGCCCGAGGTGGCGATCTTCGAAGGCGCGCCCAACGCCTTCGCGACCGGCGCGTTCAAGAACTCCGCGCTGGTGGCGGTGTCGACGGGATTGCTCCAGGCGATGAAGCGCGACGAGGTCGAAGCCGTTCTCGGCCACGAAGTGGCGCACATCGCCAACGGCGACATGGTGACGCTCACGCTGATCCAGGGCGTGATGAACACCTTCGTCGTGTTCCTCTCGCGCGTGATCGGCTACGTGATCGACAGGGTCATCTTCAGAAACGAAGACGACCGCCCCGGGATCGGCTACTACGTGAGCACCGTGATTCTCGACCTGATCCTGGGCGCGCTCGCGGCGATCATCGTGGCCTGGTTCTCGCGCCAGCGCGAGTACCGCGCCGACGCCGGCGCTGCCGAGCTGATGGGTCGCAAGCAACCGATGATCGACGCCCTTGCGCGGCTTGGCGGCGTGCAGGCCGGCGAGCTGCCGCGCTCGGTCGAGGCGATGGGAATCAGCGGCAAGGGCGGCGGGATGATGGCGTTGTTCGCCACGCACCCGCCGATCGAGGAGCGGATCCTCGCGTTGCAAGAGACCCCCTAGCGCGCGGCGCGCGAGGCGGAGCGCGCGCAGCGGGAGGCGCGAGGCGGGAGGCCCGCGGCGCGGGCGGCACGTTTCTCGAACTCCGCGACCGCGACCTGCGTTCGACCGCGCCGCTGGCAGGCGGCTACTTTGCGAAATTGCCGTTTCTCGATCCGAGGCCGCCGTCGACGACGATCACCGTTGCGCTCACGTACGAGGCACGGTCGGAAACCATGAACGCGACCACGTCGGCCACCTCTGCTGGCGAGGCCGCGCGTCCCATCGGCGCGGTCGCGAACGCCTCTCTCCAGCCCTCCTCCGAGCCGCTGCGCGGGCGCGCTGCGGTCTTGAGCAAACCGGTCAGCCGCTCGGTCTCGACCAGACCCGGACACACGGCGAGCACCCGCACGCCGTGTTCGACGCTGTAGCTGCCGAGCGCGCGCGAGAACGCATTGAGCCCGGCGTTGCCGGTCGTTCCGGCGATGTAACCGTAGTCGTGGCGCTCGGCCGCGAGCCCGGTGATGTTGACGATCACGCCCGAGCCACGCTCGCGCATCCTCGAATAGCACGCGCGCGACAGATTGATGTAGCCGAACACCTTCAGCTCCCACGCGTCGCGCCAGATCTGCTCGTCCACCCGTTCGATGTCGCCGCCCGGAATCGCGCCGGCGTTGTTCACCAGGATGTCGGGCACGCCGATGCGCGAGGCGAGCGCGCCCGCCTCGCCGCGCGCGGCGAGA
>JAHDXY010000463.1 GCA_023384005.1 Burkholderiaceae bacterium
GTTGCGCCCGGCGAGGTCGATCGCCGCGGCGCGCTTGAAGGGCAGCGGGATGTTGGCCTTGTCGGCGGAGATCATCGCGTTGACCACGCGCACGACGTTTCCTCCCGCGAGGAAGTGCGCCTCCAGGTCGTTGATCGAGATGTCGATTCCGGCCTTCACCGAACTGATGCGGCCGGTGACGACGGTGCCCGGCGGAACTCGGCGCAGGCGCATCCCGATCAGCGTGAACAGGCCCACGTAGGCGCCCGACGCCCAGGCCGCGATCCACAGCGGAATAGGCACGAGGTAGAGGACGATGGCGATCGCCCCCAGCGCCAGCACGAGCAGGCCGAGGCCTCCCGTAAGACTTTCGATTCCGATCATGTGTCTTGCCTCTATGTGGTTTTAGTTGTCTGCCGCACGACGATCCTGTTGCCGTCGACGCGGATTACTTCTACCTGCTGGCCAGGTTCGATCAGATCGCCCTCGGACACCACGTCCAGGCGATGCCCTTCGATCTCGACGATACCCGACGGATGCAGTGGCGTGGTGGTCCGCCCGGTCTTGCCCAGCCAGAGAGCGTCGCTCTCGGGCGCGGACGCGTAACCCTGTGCAGATGAAAGCCCGCGCTTGAGAATGAGCCGCGCGCCGAAAGGCAGTCGCGGCAGCAGGCGCAGCAGGAGAAGGCTCGCGAGCAAGGCGAACAATAGCGCGAAAACGACCCGCGTCACCGTTTCCACGATGAATTGAGCGGTATCGCCGGGGCCGAGCATGCTCAGCACCAGCCCTCCGAAGATCGCGACGATGCCCAGAATGCCCGCGATGCCGAAGCCCGGGATCACGAACACCTCGAGCATGAGCAGCACGACGCCGACGAGCGCGAGCATCAGCTCCTCCCAGCCGGCAAGCTGCACCAGCCAGTGGCCCCAGAGAAAGAGCGCGAGGCTCGACACGCCCAGCGCGCCGGGTATGCCGAAGCCGGGCGTGCGCAGTTCGATGATGATGCCCAGCATCGCGACCGAGATCAGAAGCGAGCTGACCACCGGATGGGTCAGGAAACGAACGACGTTCTCGGCCCAGTTGGGCCCGGCACGGCGGATCTCGGCGCCGGCCAGCCCGAGTTGCTTCAACGCGTCCTCGATCGTCTCGGCGCGGAAATCGGCGACCTTGTGCTTGAGCGCCTCGTCGGTGGTGAGCGTGAGCAGCTTGCCCTTGTCGATCAGGCCGCGGATGGCGACGTCGGCGTCGACCATCGCCTCGGCGACCAGGGCCGGGCGCTTGCGGCTCTCGGCGGTGGCGCGGAACTCCTTGCGCACGTAGGACACCGTCTTCTCGGACACCGGTTGCGAGCCCGCACCGGGCGCGCCGGCGAGCACCGGCGCCGCGGCGCCGATCGTGCCGCCGCTGGTCATGACGATGTGCTCGGCTGCGAGACCGATCAGCGCGCCGGCGGAGATCGCGCGCTTGTTGACGAAAGCGATCGTCTTCACGCGGCTGTCGAGCAGCGCGTCGCGAATCTGCACGGCGGCGTCGACGCGCCCGCCGAAGGTGTTGATCTCGAGCACCACCGCGCCGGCGCCGGCCGCGGTCGCATCGTCGAGCACGCGCTTGACGAAAGGCGCGAGGCCCAGGTCGATGATGCCCTCGATCGGCGCGACGTAGACCACGCGCGGCTTGTCCTGCGCCTTGTCCTGCGCGATGGCGCCCGGCGCCGCGCAAATCAGCGCCGATGCCAGCAGCAGGGACGTGAAGATCGATCGCGCGGTATAGACCATGCACCAGTCTACAAGTTCGCGCGGCTTCGCACCTAGGCCGAACAGGGTGCCGGGCGAAGAGGATCAGCGGGGATCGGCGTCTACGCTGCTTCGCGTACCCGCAACTCCACCCGGATTCCCGCTGCAGCTGTCATGTTGATCAACGAGTCGATCGTAAACAGGTCGATCTTGCCGCGCACGAGATCCGATACGCGCGGTTGCGTCACGCCGAACAGCTCCGCCGCCTGCGCCTGGCGCAGGTCATTGCGCTCGATGTGATCTTTCAGCGCCGTCATCAGGACCGAGC
>JAHDXY010000464.1 GCA_023384005.1 Burkholderiaceae bacterium
CAGCCAGTTCATGGAGAACTTCTGCTGGGAGTGGGACAACGTCCGCGCGATGAGCGCGCACGTCGATACCGGCGAATCGCTGCCGCGCCCGCTGTTCGAGCGGATGCTCGCCGCGAAGAACTTCCAGAGCGGCATGCAGACGCTGCGCCAGGTGGAGTTCTCGCTGTTCGACATGCGATTGCACTGCGAGTTCGGCCCCGGGGGCCGGGTGAGCGCCCAGGCGCTGCTCGACGACGTGCGCCGTGAAGTCTCGGTGCTGATCCCGCCGCAGTTCAACCGTTTCCAGAACTGCTTCTCGCACATTTTCGCTGGCGGCTACTCGGCGGGCTACTACAGCTACAAGTGGGCGGAGGTGCTCTCGGCGGACGCCTACGCTGCCTTCGAAGAGGCCGCTGCCGACGGGCGCTCGCCGGCGCAGCTCGCCGAGACCGGCCGGCGCTTTCTCGACGAGGTCCTCGCGGTGGGCGGCAGCAGGCCCGCGATCGAGTCGTTCCGCGCGTTTCGCGGGCGCGACCCGCAGATCGACGCGCTGCTGCGCCACAACGGGATGGTCGAATCGACCTGAACCCGGCGCTGCCCCGACGATCGGACCCGGCCGATTCGGGCCGCGAACGCGTGAACGCTAGAATGTCGCTGTTGGGCGCCGCACCGCGCCACCCCCAGGAACGGAGACCATGAAACGACCTCTTGCGTGGATCGCGATCGCGGCAAGCGCACTTCTCACGGCCTGCGGCGCAGCTGACCCGCCGGCGAGCGCACCCACCGGACTCGCGGTCAGTGCCGGCGACGGCAGCGCGATCGTCTCGTGGACCAGCGTGCCGGGCCTGAAGTACTGGATCTTCTACGCCGAGGGCACGACGATCAGCTATGAAACCCGCGCCGCGCAGCCCGGATACCGCGCGATCTTCGAGGCGGTCTCCCCGCACACCGTTCCCTCGCTCGTCAACGGCACCACCTACGCGCTGATCGTCGCGGCGTCGGACGACACCTCGCCCGCGGGACCGACGACGCAGTCGATGACCGTGACGCCGCGCGCGGCCGGCGCGAGCTGGGCGGCGGGAACCAACGTCGCGACCGGGGGGCTCTACGCGGTGGCGAGCAACGGCACGAAGTTCGCCGCGGTCGGCGCCGGTGGGGCGCTGTTCACCAGCAGCGACGGGATCGCCTGGACGGCGGTCGCTTCCGCAACCTCGAACGACCTGAACGCGATCACCTTCGCAAACGGCAACTTCGTGGCGGTCGGGTCGGCGGGCACCGTGATCAGCAGCAGCGACGCGGTCACGTGGACGCTGCGTCCCGCGGCGAGCGCCAGCAACCTGTATGGCGTCGCGGCGATCGGCGCGCGCTACGTCGCGGTGGGCGCGGCCGGCACGATCGTGACGAGCACGAACCTCTCGGGCTGGTCGGCGGCGGCGTCCGGAACGACGCAGGGCCTTTACGCGGCGGCGGCGGCGAGCTCGGGGCGGATCGTCGCGGTCGGCGCTGACGGAACCGTGCTCTGGTCCAACGACGGCTTGGCCTGGTCCGCGAGCACACCGGCGAGCGCGCAGGACCTGCGCGCGGTGGCGCACGGCGCGGGGGTGTTCGCCGCGGTCGGCGCAAACGGGACGACGCTGTGGAGCGGCGACGGCGTCACCTGGGGCGCGGCGAGCGCGCCGGCCACCGGCGATCTGCGCGGCGCCGTCTACTCGAGCCAGTTCGTCGCGGTTGGCGCGGGCGGGGCGATCCTGACCAGCGCCGACGGGAAGACCTGGGTGAGTGCCGCTTCCGGCACGACCGCGACGCTCAACGCGGTGGGTTTCGGATCGCAGCGCTACTGCACCGTCGGCGCGTCGGGTGCGAACCTCGTCGCGCTGTGAGGAGCGACGCCGGCTGACCCGATGAAGCTTGCCACCTGAACTGTGCATGGGGGTCCCGGGCGATTCCAGGATGTCCCATGTTGTCCTGAATACTCTATACGTGACAACGACTTAGCGACACACCTTGTCTCAAGCCGTTCCGGCCGATTTCTTGAGATCCCGATCGGCTGGGGGTAT
>JAHDXY010000465.1 GCA_023384005.1 Burkholderiaceae bacterium
AGAGGTCCTTGCGCTGAGCGCAGAGGATCTGCGGCTGCGGGAATTGCCGCTCTTGCCGCTGCGCAATACGGTCATTTTCCCGGTTCTGACGGTTCCGTTGAGCGTCGGCCGTCCGCGTAGTGTCGCCGCCGTAGAGCAAGCTCTTGAGGGGGACAAGCTGCTGGTCGTCGTCGCCCAGCGAGATGCGGACGTCGATGACCCCGGCGCCGACGAGCTCTACCAAGTAGGCGTACTGGCTCGCGTCGTGAAGCTGATCAAGCTTGCAGACGGCAATCAGTCGTTGGTGGTGCAGGGTCTGCGGCGTATCCGGATCCGTGACGTGGTGCAGGAACGCCCGAATCTGAGGGTGCGCGTGGAGGTGCTCGACGAGGCTGCGCTGTCGGGAGTTGAGGTCGAGGCGCTAATGCTCAACCTGAAGGGGTTGGCCAAGCAGGTCATTGATCTGTCTCCGACGATTCCCGATGAAGCCCATGTTTTCATCGAAGGCATCTCCGATCCTTCCGTTCTGGCCGACATGATCGCCTCCAATTTGCGGCTCTCGACCGAAGAGAAACAGGAACTGCTGGAGCAGCTCGACCTTGGCGATCGCTTGCGGCGCGTGATCGATCTGCTTCAGCGAGAAGTGCAGGTTTTGGACCTTAGCCAGAAGATCAAGACGGAAGTTCGTGGCGAGATCGACAAGAATCAGCGCGAGTACTTCTTGCGCGAGCAGCTCAAGGCGATTCGCCGCGAGCTTGGTGAAGATGAGGCCGCCGAGGCCGAGGTCGAAGATCTCAAGGAGACCATCGAAGCCCGCAACTTACCAGAAGAGGCGAAAGCCGCCGCGTTCAAAGAGCTCAAACGCTTGGAGCGGACCCCTCAGCAAAGCCCGGAATGGGGGATTATCCGCACGTACCTCGACTGGCTCGTGGATCTGCCGTGGGCCGATCGCACCGAGGACAACCTGGATTTGGCGCACGCCAAGGAGGTGCTCGACGAGGACCACTATGACCTCGAGAAGGTCAAGAAGCGGATCCTCGAGTATCTGGCCGTGCTCAAGCTCAAGCAGGACATGAAGGGTCCGATTCTCTGCCTTGTCGGCCCGCCCGGGGTTGGCAAAACCAGTTTGGGACGCTCGGTTGCCAGGGCGCTCGGTCGCAAATTCGTCCGCATGAGTTTGGGTGGGGTACGTGACGAGGCCGAAGTTCGCGGCCATCGCCGAACCTACATCGGCGCCCTGCCGGGGCGCGTTCTACAGGGGATGAAGAAGGCCGGCACCGTCAATCCGGTATTCATCCTTGATGAAATCGACAAGGTAGGAACGGACTTCCGGGGTGATCCTTCGAGCGCACTCCTTGAGGTGCTCGATCCCGAGCAGAACAACAACTTCAG
Organism: Burkholderiaceae bacterium; assembly: GCA_023384005.1. Taxonomy (GTDB): domain Bacteria; phylum Pseudomonadota; class Gammaproteobacteria; order Burkholderiales; family Burkholderiaceae_E; genus Quisquiliibacterium. The sequence continues at coordinate 1,372 of JAHDXY010000465.1, forward strand.
CGACCATTACCTGGAAGTCAGCTACAACCTCAGCAAGGTGATGTTCATCGCCACGGCCAACCGTCTGGACACAATCCCGCCGGCTCTGCTCGACCGTATGGAGGTCATTGATCTCTCAGGGTATACGCAGGCCGAGAAGCTACAGATTGCCCGCAAGTATATTGTCCCGGAGGAGATGGAGAACCACGGGCTCAAAGCCGAGCAGGTCGAGATTCTCGATGAGGCGCTGGAGTTGGTCATCGACGGCTACACGCGTGAAGCCGGCGTGCGTAATCTCAAGCGCGAAGTCGCGGGCCTGATGCGGGGCGCTGCTCGCGAGATCCTCGAATCGGATGCCGCCCGGATTCGTGTCGATGCGGCGCGTGTCGAAGGCTACTTGGGTCCCCGCAAGTTCTTTCAGGACTTGGCCGAGCAGCTCGGTGCGCCGGGTGTCGCGATCGGTATGGCTTGGACGCCGGTCGGCGGCGACATCCTGTTTATCGAAGCGACCAAGATGCCCGGCAAGGGCCACATGCAGCTTACGGGCAAGCTCGGCGACGTGATGAAGGAGTCGGCCCAGCTGGCACTCAGCTACATCCGCGCCAACGGCGAGGTGCTGGGTCTTGGGCCCAACGTGACGGCGGAGCAGGACTTTCATGTGCACGTGCCGGAGG
>JAHDXY010000076.1 GCA_023384005.1 Burkholderiaceae bacterium
GAGCACGCCGATCTTGACCATGCCGGCTTCCTTGACGCGCGACAACCGTGTCGCGTCCCCGCTCGCTGGCTGGGCGGGCTGCGCCTGCGCCGGCGCCTCGGCCGCCGGCGCAGGCGCTTTCTTGGTATCGCAGCCCACAAGGGCGGTCACCACCAGCACCGCGGCGGCGCCCTTCAGAACTTGCCTCAGCATGGTCCAACTCCTTCGTCTAGCAATTGGTAAGAAAACCGATGGGTGAGGGTGCGCCGCCGGGGATGTTTCGTCAATGCGCCAACACGCGATCCAGGAAGAGTCTCGTCCTTTCCTCTCGTGGGTTCACCAGCACCTCGCTGCCCTTGCCCATCTCGACGATGCGCCCGGCGTCCATGAAGACCACCGTGTCGCCCACCTCCCGGGCAAAGCCCATCTCGTGGGTGACGATCAACATCGTCATGCCAGCGGCGGCCAGTTCGCGCATGACATCGAGCACCTCGCGCACCATCTCGGGATCCAAGGCCGACGTGGCTTCGTCAAACAGCATGATCCGTGGGTCCATCGCGAGTGCCCGGGCAATCGCAACGCGCTGTCGCTGGCCCCCGCTAAGTTGGTCCGGGTAGCGGTCGGCGTATTCACTCAGTCCCATTTGGCCGAGCAGGTCCAAGGCCCGCGCGCCGGCCTCGTCCCGCGACTGGCGCAGGATTCTGCGCGGTGCGAGCGTGATGTTCTCGAGCGCACTCAAGTGCGGATAGAGTTCGAAGTGCTGGAAGACCATGCCCGTAGTCGCGCGCGCGGCATACAGGCGCCGGCCCTGCAGCTTGGTGATGTCAACGCCCCAGACGCGCACCTCGCCCGAGTCCGGGCTCTCGAGCGCGTTGACACACCGCAGCAAGGTGCTCTTGCCGGACCCGCTGGGACCGCAGATCACCACCCGTTCACCCGTCTTGATGTCGAGATCGACATTGTCGAGCGCCGGAAGCATCTGCGGGCCAGCGCTGCGGAATGTCTTGCGCACCGATCTCATCCGTACCGCGAGCTCGTCGCTAGGGCTGTCTGTATTCACGGGCCGGCGTGCAGGCGTACTTTCGGAGCAGGCGGCTCGGCAACGCGAACCGACGCTACCGACGGCGGCTCGGCGAGACGCGTCGGTCGCGCGCGCTGGCGCGCATTCGCGAGTCCGGCCGTCAGGCAGTCGGGATCAGCCTTCCTGCTCATTCTTTACGAGGCGAGCTTCTGCGATCCGGTCGGCCGCGGCGCTCTCCGAGATCCGATGTGAGGACGCATAGTCGGCGATCTCGTCCAGCGTCGCCGCGATGTTCCCCAACCGGTCCTTCATCCATGCTTCGTCATGCTTCAGCAACTCACACACTCCGCCGATCAGACCCCCTGAATTGACGACATAGTCAGGAGCGTAGAAGATGCCCTTGTCGCGCAACCGGTCGCCGTGGATAGGAAGTTCCAGCTGATTGTTGGCCGCGCCGCAGACGATGGGGGTGGTCAATCTGGCGACGGCGTCGTCGTTGATGACCCCACCCAGCGCGCAGGGCGCGAAGACGTCGGCCGCGGCATCCAGGATCTCATCGTTACCAATGACTGCCGCGCCTACTTGTGCCGCGCAACGGGCGGCGCGCGCAGGGTCGACGTCGCATACGATCAACCGCGCGTTCTCTGCCGCAAGCAGTTTCGCCAGTTCCGAGCCGACCCGGCCCACGCCTTGAATGGCTACCGACACACCGGCCAGTCTCCCCTTGCCGAGCTTGCGTTTTACCGCGCTACGGATCCCGATCAAGACACCCGTCGCGGTGTTGTGGCCGGCGGTGTCGTCGGTTCCCAGTACCCATGGGGTGCGCGATTTCATCGCGAGCAGATCAGCGTCCTCGAGTCCCGCATCGACCGCCGTGACGTACCGGCCCTGGTAGCTCTCGATCACCTCGCCCATGGCTTCGAAGAGCTGGCGACGGTTCGCGGTACCGTCCATCAGCACCACGGATTTCGCTCCGCCGCACGGCACACCGGCCATCGCGCTCTTGTACGACATGCCACGGGACAGCCGCAGGACATCGATCAATGCCTCGCGCTCCGACGGGTAGGCTTGTGCCCGGCACCCGCCGAGCGCCCGGCCACGGAAGCTCCGGTGAATCGCGATGATGGCGACCAGATTGCGGTGCGGATCCCGGTGGATGGCGACCAGTCGGTGGTCATCGTACGCGGGCAGATCAAAAATCACTGGCAGGGCTCTGTCGCGCGCTTGTTCGTTCTCATCGCCCGTGCAGTTGCCTGACCGTCTTCCATTCGTGGACGGAATAAGCTCGCGTGTTCAGTCACTTCAGTCGGGGCTCCTCATTCATGCGCGCACGCGCTCGGAAGGAATTTGCCTCAATGGGCGGCGGGATGCTACCAGAGCCGGGAGGGATGTCAACGCGCAGCCTTGTCCAACAGAGTATGCGCCTGGAGGGGGCTGGGCTGGGGACTGGACGGCTCGCTTGGGGGCCGGTCGCGCGAGGAGGTCAATCATCGAAGGATGGTGATCGACATGAACGAGGCGCGCGTGCGCAGCCAGGAGCACGTCGAGCTGGCTCATCTGGGCGCCTCCAGTCCGGCAGTCAGTCCCTCGACGTACTTGCGATAGCTGAACACGCGGCCGCGCTGCCGGTGGGTGAGTTCACCCACGATGCCGATGCGCTCCAGGTGCGCGAGCGACTTGTTGACGGTGGCCGGCGTGAGCCGCGTGGCGTTGACCAGCGCGGCGGACGACGCGATCGGTCGGCGCTGCAGCGCCTGGTGCACCGCGAGCGCCGATGCTGCCGCGCGCCCCAGTCCGGCGATGCGGTCGCGATCCGCATTGACCAGCGCGAGCAATGCATTCGCCGTCGCCACGGCCTGTGTCGCGGTCGCCTCGATACCCTCGGTGAAGAAATCGAGCCAGCGCTCCCAGTCCCCTCGCAGGCGTACCTCGTTCAGCAGCTCGTAATACAGCGCGCGATGGGTCTTGAAGAAGAGGCTCGGGTACAGCATCGGCTCGCGCAGCACGCCGTCGGCCACGAGCTGCAGCACGATCAGGAGCCGCCCGATGCGCCCGTTTCCGTCGAGGAACGGATGGATGGTCTCGAACTGGACGTGGACGAGCGCCGCCTTGATCAGTGGCGGGACCGGCTCCGGGTCATCGTTGAGGAAACGCTCGAGCGCCGCCAGGCAATCTGGCACCGCATCAGCCGGCGGTGGGACGAAAACCGCGTTGCCGGGCCGCGTGCCGCCGATCCAGACCTGCGAGCGGCGTAGTTCCCCGGGTGCCTTGCCGCGACCGCCGGGGTGGCTCATCAGCGTTTCGTGCATGGCGGCAAGCAGGCGCGTGCACAGCGGCAGTCCGCCCCGCAACTCGTCGAGGCCACGTTCGAGCGCCGCCACGCAGCGGCTGACCTCGCGTGCATCGTCCATCGGCACGCCCGGCTGTTCGTCGATCTCGTACAGCATCAGGTCCGCCAGCGACGACTGCGTTCCTTCGATCTGCGAGGACAGGACTGCCTCCTTGCGCACGAAGCTGTAGAGCAGGAGCGCCGCGTTGGGCAGGAGCGACGTGACGGCGTCCAAGCGCCCGAGCGCTACCAGCGCCGCGTCGAAGCGACGCCGCAACGCGGCCGACCAGACGACTGGCGGCTCCGGTGGCAGCGGCGCCGGCACGAAGGCCTGGAACGGCTCTCCGGCCGTTGTGACTGGGACGTAGCGGCCGGGAGCAGGTCGGTGCATGGCAGGCGAACCTGAAATAGTTGCTGGTCTTATTTTAGGATGGGCAACCAAGATAAATCAATGGCGAGCGCTGTTTCGGGTTGCGCAGCGTGCAGCCCGGCGATGGAGGCCCGCTCTCGAAAGACTGCGACCACCCGCGCTGCGATCAAGCGGTCGCCCACTCGTCCGACAGCAGCGCCGCCTGCTCCAGCACGGTCTCGGTTGCCTTCTCCTGCTTGTCCGGCGGGTAGCCGTACTTGCGCAGGATGCGCTTGACCAGCACGCGCAACTGCGCGCGGACGTTCTCGCGCAGCGTCCAGTCGATGGTGACGTTCGCGCGCACGGTCTTGACCAGCTCCTGCGCGATCGTGCGCAGCGTGTCGTCGCCGAGCACCTTCACCGCACTGTCGTTGGTCTCCAGCGCGTCGTAGAACGCGAGCTCGTCTTCCGACAGCTTGAGCGCGTCACCGCGCGCGTGGGCTTCGCGCATTTCCTTTGCAAGCCCGATCAGCTCTTCGATCACCTGCGCCGCCTCGATGGAGCGGTTCTGGTAGCGGCGGATGGTCTGCTCCAGCATTTCGGCGAACGAGCGCGCCTGCACGACGTTCTTGCGTCGGCGGGTGGCCAACTCGCCCTTGAGAAGTTTTTGCAACAGCTCTACTGCAAGGTTGCGCTGGGGCATCCCGCGCACCTCGGACAGAAACTCTTCCGAGAGGATCGAGATGTCGGGCTTGGCCAGCCCGGCGGCGGCGAAGATGTCGATCACGCCCTCGGGCGCGACCGCGCGCGAGATGATTCTCCGCACCGCCTGCTCGATGTCTTCCTCGGGCCGCGCGTCGCCCGGCGCTCGCTTGGCGAGCACCGCCTGCACTGCCTGGAAGAAGGCCACGTCGTCGCGAATGCGCAGCGCTTCGGCGTGCGGCACCGCCAGCGCGAACGCCTGCGACAGTTCGCGCACCGCGCCCACGCACCGCTCCTTTCCGCTTTCCTGCGCCAGGATGTGCTCCTGCGCGGCCGGCAGCACGCTGAGTCGCTCTTGCGGCGTGCCGGTCGTCCACTTCGACCAATCGAAGCCGTGAAAGAGCCCGCCGCACACCTCGTACTTCTCGAGCATTACGGCGACCGCTTCGTTCTGGTCGAGCGCGGTGCGCCCGCTGCCGCCGCTCTCGGTGTAGGTGGCCAGTGCCTGCTTCAGTTCTTGCGCCAGACCCAGATAGTCCACCACCAGCCCACCCGGCTTGTCCTTGAACACGCGGTTCACGCGGGCGATCGCCTGCATCAGCCCGTGGCCGCGCATCGCCTTGTCGATGTACATCGTGTGCAGGCTCGGCGCATCGAAGCCGGTGAGCCACATATCGCGCACGATGACGAGCCGAAACGAATCCTTTGGGTCGCGAAAACGTTTGGCGAGCGCCTCGCGTCGCGGCTTGTTGCGGATGTGCTGCTGCCAGTCGGCCGGGTCGGAGGCCGAGCCGGTCATCACCACCTTGAGCGCGCCGTGTTCGTCGTCGCCGTCGTCGCCGTTGTTTCCCCATTGGGGTCGCAGCTTGACGATTTCGCGGTACAGCGCCACGCAGATGCGCCGGCTCATGCAGACGATCATCGCCTTGCCGTCCATCGCTTCGAGCCGCTTCTCGAAGTGCTCGACGATGTCCTTGGCCACAAGCTCCAAGCGTTTTTCAGCGCCGACCACCGCTTCGAGCTGTGCCCACCGGGTCTTGAGCTTCTCTTTGCGCTCGACCTCCTCGCCCTCGGTGGCCTCCTCGAACCCGGCATCGATATTCGGTCGCTCGGCTTCGTCCAGAGCGAGCTTGGCCAGCCGGCTCTCATAGTAGATCGGCACCGTGGCGCCGTCTTGCACGGCGCGCTGGATGTCGTAGACGCTGATGTAGTCGCCGAACACCGCGCGCGTGTTGGCGTCTTGCAGCTCGATCGGCGTGCCGGTAAAGCCGATGAACGAGGCGTGCGGCAGTGCGTCGCGCATGTGGCGCGCGTAGCCATCGATGAAGTCGTACTGGCTGCGGTGCGCCTCGTCGGCGATGACCACGATGTTGCGGCGAGCCGAGAGCGTCGGGTGCTGGTCGCCCTTTTCCTCGGGGAAGAACTTGTGGATGGTGGTGAATACCACGCCGCCGGCCGCCACGCTGAGCAACTCGCGCAGGTTTGCGCGGCTCTGGGCCTGACTCGGTGGCTGGCGCAGCAGATCGCGGCAGCGCACGAAGGTGGAAAAGAGCTGGTCGTCGAGGTCGTTGCGGTCGGTGAGTACGACGAGGGTCGGGTTTTCCATCGCCGGCTCGCGGATGATGCGGCCGGCGTAGAACGCCATCGTCAGGCTCTTGCCCGAACCCTGCGTGTGCCACACCACGCCCACGCGCCGGTCGCCGGGTTGGCCACCTGGCTTGCGGCCAGCCTCATACCGTCCTTCGGGCTCGGCGGCGCGCTCGGCCGCGCGGTGCAGCTGCGCGGCGCGGAGCGTCTCGCCCACCGCCACCTGCACCGCGTGAAACTGATGGTAGCCGGCCATCTTCTTGACGATGCGGCCTCCATCGTCTTCGAACACGATGAAGTCGCGCAACAGGTCGAGAAAGCGCCGCGGCGCGCACAGGCCCTCGATCAGCACCTGCAGCTCGGGTATGTCCGCGGCGGCCAGCGTCTCTCCAGCAATCGTTCGCCAGGGCTTGAACCACTCGCGCCCGGCGCCGAGCGTGCCCACGCGCGCCTCCACGCCGTCGGAGACGGCGAGCAGCGCGTTCGGTGCGAACAGCGCCGATACCTCGGCCTGGTAGGTCTGGAGCTGCTGGAAGGCACTCCAGATCGTGGCGTTTTCAGCGGCGGCGTTCTTCAATTCCAGCACTGCGAGCGGCAGGCCGTTCACGAACAGCACCACATCCGGCCGGCGCGAGCGCTTGTTCTCGATCACGCTGAACTGGTTCACTGCCAGCCAGTCGTTGCTCGCCGGGTCGTCGAAGTCGATGACCCGCGCCTGCGCGCCGCGGATGTTGCCGTCGGCGTCGCGATATTCGACGGTGACGCCGTCCACCAGAAGGCGGTGCAGTGCTCGGTTGCGGACGATGAGGTCGGCGCCTTCGGGGCGAGTGAGTTTGCGGAAGGCATCGCCGAGCGCCTCGGCCGGCAGCGCCGGGTTGAGCCGGGCGAGCGCATCGCGCAGGCGCTGGGAGAGGACGACCTGGGCGTAGTTGTCGCGTTCGGCTGCGGTTTCGCCGGGGGCGATCTGGGTGCCGTATCGGGGCTGCCAGCCTGCGCTTTCGAGCCAGGCGAGTGCGGCCTGCTCGACGATGGATTCGGTGAATGCGCTCACGCGGCTGGCTCAGCGAGCATGTTCATCACCATGACGCTGCACCTGCCGCTTGCCTTCCTGGCGTCGTCTCAAACAGGTCCGACATCTGACGCTGCGTCAGCCAAACCGTATCGCGGTCGAGCTTGACTTCCACCCGTACGCCGCCGTCGGGCGCTTCGTAGACGAGGACTTCGCCGCCGGGAATCGTATCCGCAGAGTTCATACGACACCCTCCCATTCCACGCGGCGGCGTCGCGTGGCACGCGCGGCCCCCCAAGCGCGCAAGGAGCACCCGGTCGCAGTCGTCGCGCTCGGCTGCCGGTTCGTTGGGAGCGATTTCGGCGCCATTGCGAACCTGCCAGCCGACGCTTTCGAGCCAAGCGAGGGTAGCCTCCTCAATACTGGATTCCGAGAACGCGATCACACCACCCGCCGTTGCTTTCGGTACTTCAATCGTCGATTGTCGAACGCGGGCATCGTCCCTTCGAGAATATCGATCACAGCCTGATTAATGCGCGGCTCCTCGATACCGCCGGAGAAGAAGTCAAAGTCGTGCTTGCCGTCGACCTTATCGATCGAGACATGAATGATCTGCTCCGCGTCGGCGACGACCGCGAGATTTGGGTTATGCGTCACCAGAATGATCTGCCTTCGCTTCTTGGCCTGCTTAATGAATGTGACCAGTATTTCGTAGACACTCTTGTTGTCCAAATTGTCCTCGGGCTGGTCGATAACGAGCGGAATGTCCTGTCGGTCCAGCATGAGATAGAAGATCAGCAGCAACCCGCCGCGCTCTCCGGGCGAGAGTTCGCTCAGGTCTTTGCCATCGACCTTCAAGTCATACTTCGTGCCCAGATACTCAAAGCCAAAGAGGTAGTCGTATAGCTCCTGAACGGGCTTCTGGCCCTTCATCTGCTTGAACACGTCACGGGAAACATTCTGCGGAGACATGTCCTCGCGCTTGTCTGTATGCAGGGCCTCGACAATTGCCGTGAGTGCCGTGAAGACTTGCTGCTCATCCTCCCAATCGGTTACGGCATCCGTCACCTCGTGCAACTTGGCCCGCCCTTCCTCCTGCCCGTGAAAGCTACCCCGGGCGCTTTGATTGATGAACTTCAGGAATTCATCGAAGAATGAGGGACTGAACCGAAGCCCCGCCTCGATAGAGATGTCGTACTCGCCAAGATGCTCGCGACACTTGGCGATCTCGCCGTCAATGGATTGCTTGACCGCGTTATAGAACTGCGTAAGTCCGCGCTTCTTGCTGAAGACCTCCCTGCTGAGCCGCTCCCGTTCGGCGTGGGCCGCGCGCCGATGTTCCGGATAGAGCGCGCTGATATTAACGAGTTCTTTCTCCAGCCCCTCAAGCGTCTCGGCGCCCGGATTCTGGTCGTCGCCGCGTAACTCCTTCTCCCGGTCCGTCCATAGCTTCAGCTCGCTTAGATACTGCTGATACTCGCGCGCCGGCTTGCCGAGCCGCTCCACGATTTCGGCTCTTTGCATCTCCAGCGCTGCCTTCTTGCAGACGAGGCTTGCGCCTTGCGCTGCGTCGCGGGTTGTTTGCGCCGTGACCAAATCAGGTCCTTCTATCGCGGCGACGTCGTCACCGGTGAGAAGTAGGGCCTTGATCTCCAACAATCGCTGCCTCTGTGTCGTAATGGCCACATCGATGGCCGTGTAATCCAGAGTGAGGTTTACGATCTGGTCGAAGCGAAGGCCAGCGGCCTCGAGCGTTTCCCGATGATTGATCTCGAGCCTCCGCAGAGCGCCGGCCTCGCGCTCGATGGCCTTGCGTACCTGATCGAGTTTCTCGGCCGCGGCACTAACCGTGACTTGCTCCGCTTCCAGTTGCGTGATTTGGTCGGCGAGCCCCGCGATCAGCTGCGTGAGACGGTCTACTTGTACCGACTCCGTCGTTGGCGTTCCCGCGCTGGCTTCCGGGTTCGGCTTTTCCTGCGGCGCAGCCTTAGCGTGAGCCCCAATCTCCTCGTTCTTGAGTCTGATCTTCTCTTCGATTACTTTGCGGTAGTCCTCCGTCAGCTTCTTCTCGGCGGCAATGACGTTCGCGTTGGCCTGATGAAGGTCCCGCTTCTTCTGAGCGATGTCTTCCTGCGCCTGCTGCGTGCGGTACTGGATCAGGTCATCGAGATCTTTCTTGCCGTGCTGATCCTGAGGTTTGACGTAGCGGAAGATCACTTCATTCAGAGTCGCCCGGAACTCATCGTCGGCGATATTCGCGCAGATTCTCTCCAGGTATTTCTGGGGCAGGTATTCGACTTTCTCTGGCAGGTGCGTCGCCACCTGCGCATCCAGTAGTTTCCGATCAGGCTCGCCCTCGTACCAATGCAGGATGCCTTGGAAGTGCTTGGCGCATCCGCCTTTGAGGAATTTCTCTTTGTTCAGGAATGAAAAGAGTTCTTCGGACTTGGCGCCCACCAAGCCCTTAGATGTCTGGTTGTGGCTATTGCCGAGCAAACCAATGATGTCTGTCACTGCGCTCTTGCCGCTCCCCTTGTTCCCGATGATCGCGACCAGCTCTTTACCGAGAGGAATCTCCTCGCCGCTGAACCAAGCGCCGTGCTGATCCTGCCGGTAACCGTCGACGCAATCGATACGCAGGAACTCGATATAGCGCGTCTTGTTTTCTCGGACCCTTCGCTCGATGTCGGGCTCCGCGCCGATGAAGACGCGGTTGGCCGGCTCGAAGATGGTCTGCTTGAGGCCTTCGAAGGTCAGGTCCGACTTGATCCAGGTCGGCTCGTTCACGATGCCGTCAGTGGCGTCGGAAACAACCTGCCCGAGTCTTTCATCGAGATCGGCAAAGGAATGGGCATCGCAGCCGGACAGCACGGGTTTCCGTTCAGTGTGCTCGGCCTTGTCTTCGGCGCGATCCGTTCTCAGGAAGTACTCGGCGTTCCCGGAATTGCCAAAGAAGGCATCGCTGAACTTGTCGAGCTCGTCCGTAATCAGCAGTTTGCGCCTCTTCCCGCGTTCGGCTCTGATGCCGTCATTGTTCGCAGCGGTGACGATGAGGACGCACTCCAGCAGGTCGGCGCCTTTGCCGTAGGTATCCTCAAGCGCCGCTCGGATGAATAGTCGCGTCGTGGTTGCGGCGGCGTAGTCGTTCACATGTCTAAGTTCTGTCGCCCTCACCTCTCGGTCGCCGCTCTCAGTCTTGTTCGTCTTGAGCGAAGCCAGAAACGACCTGATCTTGTCGTCGTGGTCGGGGCGGAAAGGATTAAAGATCAGATGGATGTTGACCTCTTCCTGCTCCTTGTTGACAACATCGTTCGTCCGAAGCTCGATGTTGGGAAAGAACGCCTTCATGGACTCGGGATAGCGCTCTTTGTACTTGTGGCGCAAGGCAAAGTAGCTATCCGCCGAGAAGTAGTCTGTGATGCCAAATGCCTGCACGTCTGAATCGTGCAGCCTCCGGCAGTATTCATCCCATACATCTCTACCATCAGTCGATTCAAATTGATCGTTCTGTTTCGTGCCCGGGGCGTGGAGGTGCAGATCCCACTTCCGCCACTCTGAACCGCGGGAGCCGTTGACGCTATTCATGGCTTGGCCCGTTAGTGAATTGCGCGACCTTCAGTTCGCCGGAAATGAGCTTTGGCAGTAGCGCGTCGCGCAATACGGCGAGGGTCTTCGTCTCACCAACGCTGGCGCGGAGTTTCGCGAACCATGGCTGGATGGTTCGCTCGAAAGCACGGCACAGCCCCTCGCGCGCGTACACGAACGGCATCGTGTTCATCCGACCTTGCGACAGCTTCGGCTGCACAGCACCAGTCACATACGGTGCGACAGGTTCAAAGTGGAAGTACAAATAGAGTTGCTCGGTACTCACCGCGCCTTTGCCTTGGAGAACGTGAGCATGGTTGTTCACCCAAATCTTGCCCCATACGTATTGCCTGACCGCCGTCCCATTGTTCTGCACCACGGATCCATCTTCGCCGACTAGCAGGTGGATGCCGTCAAACAGGTAGTCGTCCATGTAGTCCATCACTCCGGCTGCGCCGTGATAGGGGTACGGGCCTTGACGCTCGGAACGGTCAGCCCCCGAAACGGGAACGCGCTTCGAGTCGAAATTGACCACATGGTCGCCGACTGACTGCACCTCCCACCCCTCCGGAATCTCGCCGACCTCAGACTCAACGAATCGGTCAGGGAAGAGGTCGGCGAGGGGCTTGGGGAGGCCGGGGTCGCGGCCTTCGGCCTTGGCGCGGACGGGGTCGAAGTCCACGAACCACGACTTGAAGAGCGCGCGCGCCATCGCCTCCAGCGTCTCGTTCATGCGTCGGTTCAACTCGATCTTGTCGTCCAGCGTGCCGAGGATGTGAGCGATGGCGCGTTGCTCGGTGAATGGCGGAACGGACAATGGAAACGACCGGATGATTCCCTCGTTGAGGTTCGGCATCGTTGCGCCAATCGCATGGAACTTGAACCACTCGACCGAGGCCGGGTCCGCAAGGACATGTGAGAGGTAGTTGGGGTCAATCTCGTCCGTAGCGCGAGTGACTCGCAGGCGTATCGCCCCTGTGCCGCAGATGAATCCGTCCTCGGCCGCGCGAACGCACCCAATGTGTCCAGTGGCTTGCACTCCGCGCCTGGCGAACAGGATGTCGCCTGGTCTAAGCCGGTGTCTCTCAAGTTCCTGCGCTTTCGCCTGCGTGATCTTCGGAAGAACCGCATGATCGATCTGCCTGCCTCGGATCGCCTCGGTTGGCACCACTGGGACGCCGACGTCCACGTAGTCGTATGCGTGGAGCTGCGTGCCAAACGGCCCTGTCTGCAGTTCAGCAACTCCGGCATCACACAGTGCGCCGATCGAAGCCTGCCTCCACTCACCTGCCATTCCCAAGCTCCCTGAGGTTGGCGGCAATGGCAGCATCGTCCCTCGCGGCCTCGGCCCGCAGCCAGCCGACCTCAGCCGCCAAATGCACGCGCCGCGCAAATGAATGCACGCGTGCAATTGCCGTGCATTTCCGTGCATTTCCGGCGCTCACCGGGGCGTCCTCCGGTAGCTGACGCCCCGCCCACGCTCGCCCTCGCGCTCGACAAGTCCTTGTCGCGACAGGCGATCGAGCAGCCGGTAGGCCTGCGGGCCGGTGATCCGGCACAGCTCCGCCGCCTCGCGCCGGGTGATCCGCCCGTGCTTTTCCATGTATTGCAGCACCATCTGTTCCTGCTGCAGCGGCTCGAAGCCGCGCTGGCGAACATAGCCGGCCTTGTCGCCGAGCAGCCTGTAGGTCGCGGCGGAGAGGTGCCAGGTGCGGCCCTTCTTCTGGCCGCGCTCTTCGACGAGCCCGGCTTCGACAAGGCGGTGCAGCGCGGCGCGGGCTTCGGCTTCCGGCTTCTGCACGAGGCGGGCGGCATCGTCGGTGGTGAGGCTGCGCGCCTGCCACAGCGTGTTGACGATGAGCAGTTCGTCGAGTGCGAGATCGCGCCCGTGCTGGGCTTCGGTCACCAGCAGGCGCACGAAGTCGAGGTTGGCCGCGCCGCCGGGGATGACGACGCTCACCGTGGCTTCGTTGCTGCGCGCATAGGAGGGTGCGGGGCGGCCGTTGCGCAGTTGTTCGTAGAAGATGGTGTCGATGCCGCGGGCGGTGCGCTCGACGATGCCGGCACGCTTGAAGGCGTCGGCCAGCAAGGGGTTCCTCGGGCGCGGCGCGGTGACGAGCAGGTTGTCGAGCCGCACGCCCTCGGGAAAGCCGCCGGGACTGGTGATCTCGATATGGTCGGTCTGCCACTGGAAGTGCACGGCGCCGAGACGCTGGTAGTCACGGTGGATCAGGGCATTGGCCAGCGCTTCGCGCAACGCGCGCTCCGGGTAGTCGGGCACGCCCACGCGCAGCAGGCCCACCATCAGTTCCTGCTCGCGATTGCGGGCGCGGATGCGCGCCTCGCACTCTTCCATCACGCGCAGGAGCGGCCAGCGGAAGAAGTCGTTGACCTCCACGTCGAGCCCGCGCAGCACCTGAAAGGCGACCTCGTGACCGGGCATGTAGCGGCGCAGGGCGTCGTCCTTGGCGAAGAGCAGCAGGGCTGCCAGTCGCACGCCGCGAACGCTGCCGTTGGCGTCCACCACGCCCAGCGCCTTGGCCAGTTCGAGATCGGGCAGGTCGAGCAGGGATTCGTCGCTGCGCCCGCGCCGCTCGCGTACGCTGCGCCGGAAGCGCTCGAACTCCAGCGGGTCGAGTTGTTCCCAGCGCGCATCGGCGACGATCTGCGCCGAGGGGTCGAGCAGTCCGCGGTCGGCTTGCAGCGACTGCACCGCGTAGCCGTCCATGGGCACGCAGGCGGGCCTGCCGTCACCGCCCAGCGTGCGACGCAGAAAGACGCCTTCGCTGGTGGCCACTGGCTGGCGTTGCGCCGGCACTTCGATGACGAGCACCGCCTGGCCCTCGACTGTCGCGCTTTCGACCTGCACGGCGATTGGGGGGCGGGTGCGGTTGGCGATCAAGGCGGCGACTCTGGCGGGGTCGGGTGTCATCACGATCCGCTCCAGAAGCCGAGTTCCTTCAGGTTGGCAGCAATCGCAGCATCCAGCTTCGCCCCCTCCGCCTGCTGCTCCCGCAGTATCGCCGTAAGCCGCCGCATCTTCGCCTCGAACGGCTCGCCATCGTCCTCCACCGCCTCGATGCCGACATAGCGCCCGGGCGTGAGGACATGGCCATGCTTACGCACCTCGTCCAGCGGCGCGCTCATGCAATAGCCCGGCACGTCGGCGTACTCGCCCGCCTCCTTTTCGCCGCGCCAGGCGTGGTAGGTGTCGGCGATGCGCGCGATGTCCTCGTCAGCCAGCTCCTTGTGGGTGCGGTCCACCATCACGCCGAGCTTGCGCGCGTCGATGAACAGCACCTGCTCGCGGCGGTCGCGGAACTTGCCGTTCTTGCGGTCGCGCGCCAGAAACCACAGGCACGCGGGGATTTGCGTCGAGTAGAAAAGCTGCCCGGGAAGCGCGACCATGCAGTCCACGAGGTCGGCCTCGATCAGGCTCTTGCGAATCTCGCCTTCGCCCGACTGGTTGGACGACATCGAGCCGTTGGCCAGCACGAAGCCGGCCACGCCCGCGGGCGCGAGGTGGTGCACGATGTGCTGCACCCAGGCGAAGTTGGCGTTGCCGGCAGGCGGTGCGCCGTATTGCCAGCGCTTGTCGTCGCGCAGACGTTCGCCGCCCCAGTCGGAGATGTTGAAGGGCGGGTTGGCGAGGATGAAGTCGGCCTTGAGGTCGGGGTGGCGGTCGTTGTGAAAGGTGTCGCCCTGCGCGATCTGGCCGGAGTCGATGCCGCGGATGGCGAGGTTCATGCGCGCCAGGCGCCACGTGGTGTAGTTGGATTCCTGCCCGTAGATCGAGATGTCGGCCTTGGTCTTGGCGCCAGTGTTGCCGCCGTGACCGTTGCCTGCATTTCCATTCCCGGTCGCGTGCGCGCGGATGAACTCCACCGACTGCACGAACATGCCCGACGAGCCGCAGCACGGGTCGTACACCCGGCCGCGGTAGGGCTCGAGCATCTCGACCAGGAGCTTCACGACGCAGCGCGGCGTGTAGAACTCGCCGCCCTTCTTGCCTTCGGCGCTGGCGAATTGCGACAGGAAGTATTCGTAGACGCGGCCGAGCACATCCTTGGCGCGGCTGGCTTCGTCGCCGACCTTGATGTTGCTGATCATGTCGATCAGTTGGCCGAGGCGGACTTTGTCTAGCGCCGGGCGGGCGTAGTCCTTGGGCAGTACGCCCTTCAATGCCGGGTTGTCGCGTTCGATGCCGGCCATCGCGTCGTCGACGAGTTGGCCGACCGTGCTTTGGCGCGCCTGCGCCTTCAGGTGCGGCCAGCGTGCCTCGGGTGGCACCCAGAAGATGCTCAGCGCGCGGTATTCGTCGGGGTCTTCGGCGTCGGCGCCTTGGGCCTTCTCGGTCTCCAGCGTGGCGTGCTTTTCCTCGAATGCGTCGGAGATGTACTTCAGAAAGATGAGGCCGAGAACGACGTGCTTGTACTCGGCCGCGTCCATGCTGCCGCGCAGCGCGTCGGCCATCTGCCAGAGTTGGGCTTCGTAGCCAACCGTGGCGCTGGTGGCGCTATCGCTGGGCTTCTTCTTGGTCGTTCTTGCCACTACCTGTCCTCTTGGGTGGCTCTTGCCACGGCTTCGGTCCCGCGACTTTCGTACTATGCCGCCTCACAGCACCCTCCACCAGGGCACGGCCAGCACGTCGGGGGTGAGCCACTCGACCGTGCGACCGGTGTGCAGCAGGATCCCGGCGCGCGCCTTGCGGCCGTACTCCTGCCGGAAGGTGCGCAGGTGCGCGCAGTCGCCCAGGCGCGGCTTCGAGGTGGCCTTCACCTCGATCGGCAGCAGCTTGCCGCCAGCCTCGATCACGAAGTCCACTTCCTCCCCGATCGTGGTGCGCCAGTAGGCGAGTTCCACGCGGTCCACCCGCGCATCGCGCCAGGCGAGCAGGTCGTGCAGCACCAGGTTCTCCAGGTGCGCGCCCTCGGGCGCGGTGGCGCCCAGGTGCAGCGCGACGCCGGTGTCGCCCCAGAAGATCTTGGGCGATTTGATGAGTCGCTTGGTGCGGTTCACCGCGTAGGCCGGCAGGCGCACGAGCAGGTACGAGGTCTCCAGCAGGTTGAGCCAGCGGTGTACCGTTGGCTGCGGCAGGCCGACATCGCGGCCCAGCTCGGTCTGGTTGAGGAGCTGCCCCAGCCGCAGGCAGGCGGCCTGCATCAGGCGGCGGAAGTCGGGCAGCGCGCTGATCGAGGCGAGGTCCTGCAGGTCGCGTTCGAGATAGGTGCGCACGTAGCCGTCGAACCAGATGGCGCGCTCGGCCGGCGTCGTGAGTTCCAGCGCCGGCGTGGGGAAACCGCCGCGCAGCGCGAGCGCCTGCCAGTCTTCCTCGGCGTCATCCCCGGCCGCCAAGAGGTCGCGCCACTGCGCATCGGGCGTAGCCAGCAGCTCGTCCCAACGCCCCGCGCGCGCGAGACCGAGCTGCTCGCGCCGGGTCATGGGCCAGAGCGTGAGGTAGCTCGCGCGGCCGGCCAGCGACTCCGACACCTGCCGCATCAGGAGCAGGTTGGCCGAGCCGGTGAGCAGGAAGCGCCCGGGCCGGCGGTCGCGGTCGATGGCCC
>JAHDXY010000466.1 GCA_023384005.1 Burkholderiaceae bacterium
GGCGCAGCAGGCATTGACCGTGATCCCGACGTTCGCATGGCTCTCCTCCTTTGATGGTTTAGCCGGGCAGCGAGAGTCGATGATTGAACTGCCGGTTGGCCGCCCAACTTGGCTGATCTACCGCCGCCCATTCGAGTCAGGTCACGCGCCGATAGTCAGCGGAGGTTGGCCACACCTACCATCGCGACAGACTACCGAAAACTTCGTCGACTGATCGGTGCGCTGCCGAACCTAAATAGTGTCCGTCCCTAAACACAATCTTATTGAAATAATTAGAAAAGAACGACGCTGAGGGATCGAAACCTCCAGTGGGTCGTGATCTAATGGAACTTCATACCACTGATTTTCCACGCAATCACGGACACCACAGGAGGGGGAATGCGCCAGAAGCGCACTGCCCAAGCGAGTATATACGAGCTGTTTGCCGACCATGACCTGGGTCGCGAGCTGGAGAGCATGTCGGCGTGGCTGGATGGCCATCGCAGCGTCCTGACACGGGTCATGAACGATTTATGCGGCCGCGGCTTGAAGCCTACCGGCCGCCGCGGGCTGTCGGCTAAGAGCGCGCTGCGCTGCGCGATACTGAAGCAGCACCGCCAATTGAGTTATGAGGAGCTGGCCTTTCATCTGCAGGACTCGGCGAGCTTTCAAGCCTTCGCCCGGTTGCCGGGTAACGAGCGGCCGAAGAAGTCTACGTTGCAACGGGTTATCTCGGCGATCCAGCCCTCGACGTGGGAGTTCATACATCGCACGCTGATGAGCACGGCCCAACAGACGCGCATCGAACCGGCGCAGCGCATTCGGATCGATAGCACGGTGACGGACAGTCCTATCCACGCGCCGAGCGACAGCCATCTGCTGTGGGACGGGGTGCGCGTGCTGGTTCGACTGCTCAAGCAGGCGCGCGAGTTGCCCGGCGCGCCGCGGCTCAGCTTCGTGAACCACCAACGGTTGGCGAAGAAGCGAGCGCGCGCATTGTGGTACACCCGCGGCGCGAAGCAACGCCGGCCGCTGTATCGCGATCTGATCGCGACCACGCGCGCGACCCTGGCCGCGGTATCGACGGCGCGTGAGCAGTTGCTGAGTGGGCGCGTCACGGGCATTGAGCTGGCCGGTTGGCTGGCTCAGGTGGAACACTACGAAACGCTTGTCCTGCAGGTCATTTCGCAGACCGAGCGGCGCGTGTTCGGGGGTGAAAAGGTGCCCGCGAACGAGAAGTGTGTGAGCTTGTTCAAGCCCCATACCGACATCATCGTCAAGGGGGCGCGTGACGTTCAATACGGGCACAAACTCAATCTGTCTTCGGGACGCAGCGGTCTCATCCTCGACCTGGTCATCGAGCAAGGGAACCCTGTCGACAGCCAGCGTTTCATGCCAATGCTCGAGCGCCATCGAGCGCATTACGGTGCGATGCCGAGACAGGTTGCCGCGGATGGTGGCTATGCAAGTCCCGGCAATCTGCAAGCGGCAAAGGCACACGGCGTCGAAGACATCGCCTTTCACAAGAAGCGCGGGCTTGCGATCGCTGACATGGTCAAGAGTCAGTGGGTCTATCGGCGCTTGCGCAATTTTCGCGCGGGGATCGAAGCCGGCATCTCGTGTTTGAAACGTGCTTACGGCTTGGCGCGTTGCACCTGGAAGGGACTGCCTCACTTCGAAGCTTACGTGTGGTCTTCGGTCGTCGCCTACAACCTCAGCTTGCTCGCTCGCTATCAACTCGAATAGCGACGCCTCCTCGTTCAGCAGACCCCATCGGCACCGTCGAACGGGCGGCTTTGTCCCGAAGCGCTCCGTAACCACCAAACTATCTCGCGAAGAGCCTCAAACGCACCTTCGATCCCTGGCGAACACCAACAAACGCTACGTAAACTCAATTCGGACCTGTCGATTTACCGATGCTCATCGACGAAAATGCCCGTTTAGGGACGGACACTAAATAGCCTGACCTGGACCGGGATCACCCGGAGGATCGAAGAGAGGAACCACCTGATGTATAACGGGTTGCGGGCTCGAT
>JAHDXY010000467.1:0-898 GCA_023384005.1 Burkholderiaceae bacterium
TCGAACTGTCCGAGGCGAGCAATACGCCGGTGATGCTCGAGCTGCGCATCCGCGCCTGCCACGTGCACGGCCGCTTCACCGCACGCGACAACCGGCGTGCCGAGTTCACGCCCGCGCAGGCGATGCGCGAACCGGTGCGCGACACCAATCGCATCGTGCTGCCTCCGGCGAGCTACCTGCACGAGCAGGACAAGGTCCGGCGGCGCTGGCCCGCGGCGGTCCGGTTCATCCAGGAGCACGCGCTCAACGAGTTCTTCGCCGAGCAGGCGATGGACGTCGGAACCGTCCTTCAGGGCGGGATGTACAACAGCGTGCTTCGTTCGCTGGAGCTGCTGGGACTGGCCGACGCGTTCGGCAACTCGCAGATGCCCCTGTACGTGCTCAACGTCACTTACCCGCTGGTGGACGCCGAGTTCGTGCGTTTTTGCCGCGGCAAGCGCGCGATTCTGCTGGTCGAAGAAGGCCAGCCCGACTATATCGAGCAGGCCGTGAATTCGATCCTTCGCAAGGCCGGATCGCAGACGCGCGTACACGGCAAGGACCTGCTGCCGATGGCGGGCGAGTATACCGGCGACGTGATGCTCGCGGCGGTGAAGGATTTTGCCGGGATCTATGCGCGCGAGCGGCTCGCACCGGCGCCGGCCGATCAAGCCGGGGGGACCGCGCAGGACGCGGCGCGCGCGCTCGCCATCCGGGCGGCTGCGAACGAAGTGCAACCGCGCCCGCCGTCGTTTTGCACCGGCTGCCCGGAACGCCCGATCTTCACGGCGCTCAAGCTGCTCGAGCGCGAACTCGGCCCGCGCCATGTGAGCTGCGACATCGGCTGCCACCTCTTCTCGATCCTCCCGCCCTTCGAGATCGGCGCGACCACGATGGGATACGGGCTGGGGTGGGCGGG
>JAHDXY010000467.1:908-2010 GCA_023384005.1 Burkholderiaceae bacterium
CCCGCCCCCGTCCCCCCCCCCCTCCGCGCGGGCGCCCCCCACGGGGGTATCGGGGGGGGGGGGGGGGGCCGCCGCCGCCTTCAACGGTGGCGAGGGCGAGAATCGCGCGCTCGCGGTGATGGGCGACGGCGGGTTCTGGCACAACGGACTGACCAGCGGCGTCGGCAATGCGGTGTTCAACCGCAGCGACAACGTGCTGCTCGTCGTCGACAACGGCTATTCGGCCGCCACCGGCGGGCAGGATGTGCTCTCGTCGAAGGCGGTCAACCCGATTCGCAGCACCGACCATCCGATCGAGAAGGCGGTGCGCGGCGTCGGGGTCGAGTGGGCGCGCACGGTGACCAACACCTACAGCCTCGGGCAGATGCGCGACGCATTGCGCGAAGCGCTGACGACCAAAGAGAGGGGCCCGAAGGTGGTGGTCGCGCAGAGCGAGTGCATGCTCAACCGCCAGCGTCGCGTCAGGCCGCAAGTGCGCGAGCAGATCGCCGAGGGGCGGCGCGTCGTGCGCGAGCGCTTCGGCGTCGATCCGGACACGTGCACCGGCGACCATTCGTGCATCCGCCTCTCGGGTTGTCCTTCGCTGACGATCACTGCGAACACGGATCCGCTGCGCGACGACCCCGTCGCGACCGTGATCGACAGTTGCGTCGGCTGCGGGTTGTGCGGCGAGGTGGCGCACGCCGCTGTGCTGTGTCCGTCGTTCTATCGCGCGTCGATCGTTTACAACCCGACGCGCTTCGATCGCTTCGTGTCGCGCCTGCGCCTGGCGCTGATCGGGTGGTTGCAGCGACGGATCGAGCGACGCCTGCACGGCCTCGCGGCATGAGCGACGAGCGCGCGATCACGATCGCTATCCTCGCGATGGGCGGCGAGGGAGGTGGTGTCCTGGCCGACTGGCTGGTCGATCTCGCGCAGTGCAACGGCTTCGTCGCCCAGTCGACGTCGGTCCCCGGCGTGGCGCAACGCACCGGCGCGACGATCTACTACCTGGAGCTCTTTCGCGAAGCCGCGGTGCCCGCGGGGAGCCGCCCGGTACTCGCGCTCAGCCCGGTGCCGGGCGAGGTCGACATCGTGATCGCCTCCGAGCTGATGGAGGCCG
>JAHDXY010000468.1 GCA_023384005.1 Burkholderiaceae bacterium
CGCGCGCGCCGCGTCGCCGGCGCTGGCCGCGAGCGACGGATGCTGGGCGGCGCCGACCCGCAGCGCATCGCGCACGGCGTTGAAGACGAGCCGGTGCACGGCCTGCGGATCGCGAAACCGCACCTCGATCTTCGCCGGATGCACGTTGGCGTCGACCAGTGCGGGGTCGAGGTCCAGGAACAGCACATAGGCGGGGTGGCGTTCGCCGTGCAACAGGTCGGCGTATGCCTGGCGCAGCGCGTGGCCCAGGACCCGGTCGCGCACGAAACGCCCGTTCACGAACAGGAACTGGCGATCGGCGCGGCCGCGGCTCAGCGTTGGCAGCCCGAGCACGCCGCGCAGGCCGAGCGCCTGCGTGCCGCTGTCGATCACCCGGTGCGCCTTCGCGTAGTCGTCGCCGAGCGCCGCGAGCGCACGCACGCGCCAGGTCTCGGCTCCGCGCTGCTCGACGCGTCGTCCCTGCGAGAACGCCGTGAACGCGACCTCGGGATGCGCGATCGAGACTCGCCGCAGCGCCTCGGTGCAGTGCGCCGCCTCGGTGGCGGTGGATTTCAGGAACTTGCGCCGCGCCGGCGTGCGCGCGTAGAGGTCGAACACCTCCACCGTCGTGCCGACGCCGCCGGGCGAGGGCGCGAGTTCGCCGCTTGCGCTGTCGATCGCGCAGGCGTGCGGATCGTCGGCGGTGCGCGAGGTGATGCGCACCCTCGCCACCGAGGCGATCGCCGCGAGCGCCTCGCCGCGAAACCCCAGCGTCGCGACGCGCTCGAGTTCGTCGAGCGAGGCGACCTTGCTGGTCGCGTGTCGCATCAGCGCGAGTGCGAGCTGGTCGCGCGCGATGCCCGCACCGTCGTCGCTCACCGCAACCCTGCGCACCCCGCCCTCGTCGACGCGCAGCTCGACCCGCGTCGCGCCGGCGTCGATCGCGTTCTCGAGCAGTTCCTTGACGACCGATGCCGGACGCTCGACCACCTCGCCGGCAGCGATCTGGCTGATCAGCGTGTCGTCGAGCTGGCGGATCGAGCGCCGCGGCGGCGGTGGCGGCGATTTCATGGGCAGGGGCGTGACTTCGGTCGGGGTCCGATTATATCGACCGGTTATGATCCGACCCGGTTCGCCCTCCCCGGGACAGCGATGGACCTCTCGCAGCTGATCGACATCTTCCTGCATCTTGACCGCCATCTCGCCGCGATCGTCGAGGGCTATGGTCCCTGGGTGTACGCGCTGCTGTTCCTGATCGTGTTCGTCGAGACCGGTCTGGTCGTGATGCCGTTCCTGCCCGGGGACTCGCTACTGTTCGTCGCCGGAACGATCGCGGGCGTGGGCGGGATGAGTTTGCCGCTTCTGATCGTGCTCCTCACCACGGCGGCGATCCTCGGCGACGCGCTGAACTACTCGGTGGGCCGTTTCTTCGGCCCGCGCGTGTTCGGCTGGGAGAAATCGCGCTGGTTCAATCGCGCTGCCTTCGATCGCACCCACGCGTTCTACGAGCGCCACGGCGCGATCACGATCGTGGTGGCGCGCTTCCTGCCCTTCGTTCGCACCTTCGCACCCTTCGTCGCCGGCATCGCGCAGATGAGCTATCCGAAGTTCGCGCTCTACAACGTCGTCGGCGCGGTGCTCTGGGTGGTCTCGCTGTCGACGCTCGGCTTCCTGATCGGCAACACCGCGTGGGTCAAGGAGCACTTCGAGTGGGTGACGCTCGCGTTCATCGTGATTCCCGGCCTGCCGGCGCTGTTCGAGCTCCTGCGCCACTGGCGCGCTTCACGCCGTCGGGCGCGCGTCGAGGCGCGTTAAGATCTGAGCCGGGCGTCTCGCGGCAGCGCACCGCCGGATGCGCGTGGCTGCCCCGGGGCAGCCGCAGGTCGAGCGGAGCCGGGATGCGAATACTGGTGGTCGAGGACGATGCGCTGGTCGCCGACGCGGTTGCCGCGGGGCTGCGTGACGCGGGCTTCGCGGTCGATCGCGTCGACAGCTCCGAGCGCGCCGCAGCGGCGGTGCGCGGCGAACAC
>JAHDXY010000077.1 GCA_023384005.1 Burkholderiaceae bacterium
GACGCGATCTACGCCGGGATGCGCGAGAAGGTCCTCGCGGTGCGCCAGGCGCCTGAAGCCGAACGCGCGCGGCTCTCGGAGCGCAATCGGGCCGAGCTTCGGGAGCGTGTCTCCGAGATCCTCACGCCCGAGCAGCGCACCCGCTACCAGGAGATCGTCGCCGAGGCCGGCGGGCGGCAGGCCTCGCGCGGGCGGATCTTCGTCCTCGACGAATCGGGCAAACCCAGGCCCTTGCAGGTGCGCACCGGCCTCACCGACGGCAGCTTCACCGAAGCGAGCGCAGAGGGATTGAAGGAAGGCGACACGGTGCTGACCGGGACCATCAGCGCGTCGAGCGCGGCGCGGGCGGCGCAGCCGTCCACGCCGAGGCTTCCCTTCTGAGGCCCGCACAGGTGGATTCGCCGCTCGTGCGCACCCGCGACCTGTGCAAGATCTACCGGATGGGCGACACCACCGTGCACGCGCTGCGCGGAGTGACGCTCGATATCGCACAGGGCGAGATGGTCGCGGTGATGGGCCCGAGCGGCTCGGGCAAGTCCACTTTCATGAACGTCATCGGTTGCCTCGACCTGCCGAGCAGCGGTCACTACGAACTCGCCGGCGAGGCGGTCGAAGACCTCTCCGCCGATGAACTGGCCGCGATCCGCAACCGTCGCATCGGCTTCGTGTTCCAGCAGTTCAACCTGCTCGCGCGCACCTCGGCGCTGGAGAACGTCGAGCTTCCGCTGCTGTATTCCTCGACCCCGGCGGCCGAGCGCCGCGAACGCGCGCGTCGCAGGCTCGAACAGGTGGGGCTGGGCGACCGGCTCGATCACCACCCGCGCCAGCTCTCGGGCGGGCAGCAGCAGCGCGTCGCGATTGCACGCGCACTGGTCAACGACCCGGTGCTCATCCTCGCCGACGAACCGACCGGGGCGCTCGATTCGCGCACCAGCCTCGAGGTGATGGCGCTGCTGCAGCAACTGAACCGCGAGGGGATGACGGTCGTGCTCGTCACGCACGAGCACGACATCTCGGCGTTCGCCGCGCGCATCGTCGTCTTTCGCGACGGCTGCGCGGTCTCTGACGAGGCGCGCGCCGCGCGCGACGCGACGCAAGCGCTCGCCGAGGCCGGAACTCCGGGCCAGCCCCCGGCCGGCGTCGCGCGCGAAACATCCGCCGACCCGCGCGCGGACGACGCCCGCGCGCAACGCTGAGCGAGGCGACGATGGGTTTTCTCTCTACGCTTCGAGTCGCGCTCAACGCGCTGCGCGTGAACCTGCTGCGCTCGATGCTCACGATGCTCGGGATCATCATCGGCGTCGCGGCGGTGATCGCGATGATCGCGGTGGGCGGCGGGGCGCAGGCGCGCGTCGAGGAGCAGATCCGCAGCCTCGGTTCGAACGTGATGATCGTGCTGCCGGGCTCGACCACCAGCTCCGGGATCCGGCTGGGGGCCGGCGCCGCGCAAACGCTCACCGAGGACGACGCGCGCGCGATCGCGATCGAGGTCGAGAACGTGGTGTCGGCCCCCTCGCTGCGAGGCTCCGGGCAGATGGTCAACGGCAGCACCAACTGGTCGTCGGTGATCTACGGCGCGACGCCCGAGTACTTCGAGGTGCGCGAGTGGAAGATCGTCTCGGGCCGCGGCTTCGAACCCAACGAGCTGTCCGGGGCGGCGAAGGTCGGCCTGATCGGGCAGACGACGGTGCGCCAGCTGTTCGGCGAGAACATGCCGCCGGAGTCGGTCGTCGACCAGACGATCCGCGTGCGCAAGGTGCCGATCACGATCATCGGCGTGCTCGAGCGAAAGGGGCAGAGCGCGCTCGGCCAGGATCAGGACGACGTGCTGTTCGTGCCGCTTTCCACCGCGCGCAGCCGGCTCTTCGGCTCCGCCCACGGCCGGCTGCGTCGCGTCGGCGTGATCAACGTCAAGGTCGCCGAAGGCGCCGACATGAAAGTGGCCGAGGAGCGCATCCGCGAACTGCTGCGCCAGCGCCATCGCCTGCAGTCGGGCCAGGAGGACGACTTCACGATCCGCAACCTCACCGAGATGCTGCAGGCGCAGGAGCAGTCGAGCCGCGTGCTGTCGCTGCTGCTGGCCGCGGTCGCGTCGGTGTCGCTGCTGGTGGGCGGAATCGGGATCATGAACATCATGCTGGTCTCGGTCACCGAGCGCACTCGCGAGATCGGTCTGCGCATGGCGGTAGGCGCGCGCGGGCGCGACATCCTCAGCCAGTTCCTGATCGAGGCGGTCACGCTGTCGCTGATCGGCGGAGTGATCGGCGTCGCGCTCGGCGTGGGGAGCTCGTACGCGATCGGAAGCTTCGCCGGCTGGGCCACCGTGATGCGGCCCGAAGCGGTCGTTCTCGCGGTCGGGTTCGCGGCCGCGGTCGGGGTGTTCTTCGGCTTCTATCCGGCGCGCAAGGCCTCGCGCCTGCTGCCGATCGAAGCGCTGCGCTACGAGTAGGCGGGCGCCGCCACCCGCGCTCAGAGCTGGAAGCCCAGCCACAGCACGAGGCCCTCGCCGATGCTGCGCAAAGGCCCCGGAGCGGCGGGCGCGCACGGCCTCGCGCTGCTGCGGGCGTTCTCGATCCACGTGGCGAAGCGCTCGACGTCGCGCCGCGAGTAGAATGCGGTCATCAGCTCGTAGTTCAGGAACAGGCTTCGGCTGTCCAGGTTGAGCGAACCGCACAACGCCAGCGTGCCGTCGACCACGACCGCCTTGGCGTGCGTCATCGGACCCGAGAGCCAGACGAACGCTCCCGCGGCGTTGAGCTCGCGGATCGAGCGGTTGCGGGCGATGTCCGCGAGCCGGTGGTTCGAGCGCTCCGGGACCAGCACGTCGACGCGCACGCCGCGCCGCGCCGCGAGCACCAGCGCGGTGAGCAGGCTCTCGTCCGGGACCAGGTACGGAGTCACGGCGAGAATGCGCGTTCGCGCGCCGTGAAACGCCGCGAGCAGCAGCATGTGCAGGGTGTCGTCGGCGTAATCGGGCCCGGTCGGAATCAGCTGCGCCACCGACAGGCCGCGTTCGATCACGTCGTCGTAGGAGTGCGCCGGCGCATCGACTCCGGGCGCGTCCGGTGAGCCGTCCACGTCGTCCCTGCGCGCGAACGCCCAGTCGGCCTGGAACAGCGACACCGCCTCGGCCACCACCGGACCGCGCAGGTCGAAGCTGAGGTCCTGCCACGGCTCGCGGCCGTCGACGCCGTCGAAGTACTCGCCGGCGAGGTTGCGCCCTCCGCTCCAGAGCCGCTCGCAGTCGGCGATCACGAGTTTTCTGTGATTGCGCAGGTTGGTCCGGCCCCGGGGCGGCCACTGCACGGGCCAGCGCAGCGGCGGCACGAAGCGAACGACCTCGATCCCGCTCGCCCTGAGCGAGGAGAAATCGCGCCGCCCACCCATCAGCGCCCCGACGCCGTCGACCAGCATGCGTACGCGCACGCCGTCGCGCGCGCGGCGCGCGAGACGCGCGACGAAACGATCGCCGAACGCGTCGCGCCCGAGCAGGAAGGTGCTCACGTCGAGCGATTGCTGCGCGCCGTCGACCAGCTCGTCGAGCGCGCGGCGCGCCTGTCCGCCGTCCTGGTGCAGCCGCAGGTCCCACAACGCGAGCGGCGGGGCGAGCCCCATCGAGGCGGTGAGCCTCTGCGCCCACGCGGGCGCGACGCGCTCGTCGACCGCGCGCGGACGAAGCACCACGCGCGACTTGGCCTTGGGCAGCTTGCGCGTGCCGAACAGCAGATAAAGCGGCACGCCGGCCTCGGGCAACAACAGGATCAGCATCACCCAGCCGATCGCCGCGGACGGGTGCCGGCGCTGCTGCAGGGTGCGCGAACCGACCGTGTAGACGAGCAGCCCCAGCGCCGAGAGCAGCCCGTGAAGCGTGAACAGTTCGGCGTAGGCGAAGGCTGCCATGACGACGAATGTTATATGCTCGCACGACCGACGACGCGAGGCATTTTCGATGGACCTGAACTTCTCCGCCGAGGACTCGGCATTTCGCGACGAAGCGCGCGAGTGGCTGGACGCCAACATACCGTCCGACCTGCGCACCAAGGTGCTCGAGTACCGGGAGTTGTCCAAGGACGACCTCGTGCGCTGGCACAAGATCCTGGCCGCGAAGGGCTGGATCGCGCCCTCGTGGCCCGAGGAATGGGGCGGCACCGGCTGGAGCGCGGTGCAGCGCTACATCTTCGAGGAGGAGTCGGCGCTCGCCGGCGCGCCGCCCGTGGCGCCCTTCGGCCCGACCATGTGCGCGCCGGTGCTGCTGCGCTTTGGCAGCGACGAGCAGAAAAAGCGCCACCTGCCGGGCATCTACGACGGCAGCGTGTTCTGGTGCCAGGGCTATTCGGAACCCGGTGCCGGGTCCGACCTGGCATCGCTGAAGACGCGTGCCGAGCGTCGCGGCGACAAGTACGTGGTCAGCGGCCAGAAGACCTGGACGACGCTCGGGCACTACGGCGACTGGATCTTCTGCCTGGTGCGCACCGACTTCGACGCGGCCAAGAAGCAGGACGGGATCAGTTTCCTGCTGATCGACATGGCCACTCCCGGCATCACCGTTCGGCCGCTGGTGCTGCTCGACGAGGGCCACGAGGTCAACGAGGTGTTCTTCGACGACGTCGAGGTCCCGGTGGAAAACCTCGTGCACGAGGAGAACAAGGGCTGGACGGTGGCCAAGCACCTGCTCGGCCACGAGCGCCTGAACACGGGCCGCATCGGCGGATCAAAGCGCGAACTCGCCAAGCTCAAGGCAATGGCCGCGAAGGCCAGAGTGAACGGGCGCATGCTGCTCGAGGACCCCAGGTTTCGCGACCGCCTCTCGCGCGTCGAGGTCGAGCTGATGGCGCTGGAGATCACCAACATGCGCTTCCTCGACGAGATGCGCCGCACCGGCAACATCGGGCCCGAGGTCTCGATGCTCAAGATCAAGGGCACCGAGATCCAGCAGTCGCTCACCGAACTCACGATGCAGGTGGCCGGGCCGGCGGCGCGTGCGTTCAAGCCCGTCGCGTACGAGGGCTTCGACGCGTTCACCGCGTCGCTCGCGTCGCGCTACTTCAATTTCCGCAAGACTTCGATCTACGCCGGCTCCAACGAGATCCAGCGCAACATCTATTCGAAGATGGCCCTGGGCCTTTGAGCGCACCCACCATGAACTTTGAACTGAACGAAGACCAGAAACTGCTCGCCGACAGCGTGCGCCGCATGATCGAACGGCACTACGACTTCGAGGCACGCAAGAAGATCGTGGCCTCGGCCGAGGGATTCAGCGCCACTGCGTGGGCGACGATGGCCGAACTCGGCCTGCTCGGACTCGCGATCGGCGAGGACGATGGCGGCTTCGGGCGCGGCGCCACGGACCTGGTCGCGGTGATGGAGGCGATCGGCGAGGGCCTGCTGCTCGAACCCTTCGCGGCGACGGTGTCGCTGGCGCGGATGGTCGAGCGCGCCGGCAGCGAAGCGCAGCGCCGCGCGCTGCTGCCCGCGGTGATCGCCGGAAACACGAGGCTCGCGCTCGCCTGGGCCGAGCGCGACTCGCGCTACGCGCTCGCCGGTGCGGCGACCAGCGCGCGACGCGACGGCGAGGGCTGGGTGCTGCAGGGCGAGAAGATCGCGGTAGAAGGCGCGCCCGCGGCCGGGACGATCGTCGTCACCGCGCGCAGCTCCGGTGCGCCCGGCGATCGCGACGGACTGAGCCTGTTTCTCGTCGACCCGAAGGCCGCTGGCGTGACGCTCGAGACCTACCGCACGCAGGACAGCATGCGCGCGGCCGACGTCGTACTGCGCGGCGTTCGCGTCGGCGCCGGCGCGCTGCTCGGCGCGCAGGGCGCGGGACTGGACGCGCTCGAAGAGGCGGTCGACTTCGCCACCGCGCTCACCTGCGCCGAGGCGGTCGGCGCGATGAAGTCGGCCTGCGATGCGACGCTCGAATACCTGAAGACCCGCAAGCAGTTCGGGGTGCCGATCGGCGCGTTCCAGGCGCTGCAGCACCGGATGGTCGACATGTGCATCAGCACCGAGCAGGCCAGGTCGATCGCCTATCTGGCCTGCGCCCGGGTCGACTCCGCGCTCGACGCACGTGAACGCGGTCGCGTCGTGGCTGCGGCGCACGTGAAGATCAGCGACGCCGCGCGACACGTCGGACAGGAGTCGATCCAGCTGCACGGCGGCATGGGAATGACCAACGAGATGAAGGTGAGCCACACCTTCAAGCGACTGACGATGATCTCGCAGGCCTTCGGCGACGCCGACCACTGGCTCGAGCGTTTCGCCGCGGCTAGCGAAACAGGAGCGTAGCCAGACCGAGGAAGATGAAAAACCCCATGCTGTCGGTGCCGAAGGTGAGCAGCACCGACGAGCCGATCGCGGGGTCGCGACCGGCGCGCTCGAGGCCGAGCGGCACCGCCATCGCGATCAGCGCGCCGACCAGCAGGTTCAGGATCATCGCGAGCGTCATCGTGAAACCCAGCATCGGGCCCTGATCCGAGGTGCTGTACAGCCACCAGACAAAGAGCCCGGCGATCCCGCCCCACACGATGCCGTTGAGCCCGGCGATCGCGAGCTCCTTGGCGAGCAGGCGCCGCGCGCTCGACGCGTTGATCTGCCCGAGCGCGAGCGAGCGGATGATCAGCGTCATCGTCTGGTTGCCGGAGTTCCCGGCGATCCCTGCGACGATCGGCATCAGCGCGGCGAGCGCGACCACCTTTCCGATCGTGCCCTCGAAGGCGTCGATCACGCGCGAGGCGAAGAACGCCGTGCACAGGTTCAGCGCCAGCCAAAGCCAGCGGTTCTTCGCCGAGCTCCACACGCTCGCGAACAGGTCTTCCTCTTCGCGCAGGCCGGCGCGCTGCAGCAGGTCGGCTTCGCCTTCCTCGCGGATGACGTCCAGAACCTCGGCGACGGTGAGCCGCCCGACCAGCCGGCCCTGCGCATCGACCACCGGCGCCGACAGCAGGTCGTAGCGTTCGAATGCCTGCGCCGCCTCCTCGACTTCGTCCATCGGGTCGAGCGAGAGAACGTCGGTGTGCATCACCTCGGCCACCGTGGCATCGGGCTCGTTCACCAGCAGATCGCCCAGCCGCAGCGCGCCGGTGAGCGCGTTGTTGCGGTCGACCACGAACACCTGATCGGTGTTCTCGGGCAACTCGTCGAAGCGGCGCAGGTAGCGCAGGACGGTCTCGAGCGTGATGTCGTCGCGCACCTTGACAAAATCGAAGTCCATCCGCGCGCCGACCGTGTCCTCTTCGTAGGACAGCGCCGCGCGCAGCTGGTCGCGCTCGTCCTGCGTGAGCTGGCGGCTGACTTCCTCGACGACGTCGGCGGGCAGATCGGGAGCGAGGTCGGCGATCTCGTCGGCGTCGAGCGACTCGACCGCGCCGACGAGTTCTTCGCGATTCATCGACTCGATCAGCGTCTCGCGCACCGAGTCCGAAACCTCGAGAAGGATCTCGCCGTCGCGATCCGCACCTACCAGGTCCCAGATGATCAGCCGTTCCTCGAGCGGAAGGCCCTCGAGGATGTAGGCGACGTCGGCCGGGTGCAGTCCTTCGATCCGCCCGCGCAGATCGTCGAGCGCGTGGCGGTGGACGATCTGCTCGACCAGCTCGCGCCTTTCCTCGCTGTCGCCGTGTTGCTGGCGATCGCTCAGTTCCTCGACCAGCCGGTGCCGACGCAACAACTGCTGTCCCTGCTCGAGCGCGCGCGACGCGTCCTCGGGGTCGGGCGGCGCCGCCGCCGGCGCCGCGACGGCGCCCGCCGTATCGATTTCCCTGGTGTCGTGCTCGGCCATGTTCGTCGTAATCCGACGCGCCGAGCCAAGGTGTCAGCGGTCGTTGCGGCGGATCTTGCTCGGTCGATGTCTCGGGGTCTTGTCCACGCTCGTCTACGGGCCGCGGCCCGCGACCGCCCTGTGGCGGCAATTGCGGCAGCGCGCATTGTAGGCCGTCGGCCCGCAGTTCGGAACTCCTCGGCTGCGCAAGGGCCCTCAGGCCGCGCGCCTTCGCCCCGGCGCTCGCGCCACCCGCGCGAACCGCGCGATCAGGGGAGCGCGACGCCGCCCATCCAGCGTTGCACGAACTCGACGCGACGCGCCAGCAGCGGCGAGTCGCGGTTGCGGTCGAAGTAACGCGGCCGCGGCAGCATCGCCGCGAGGGTCGCCGCCTGGTTCGGACCGAGCTGGCTCGCCGGAACGTTCCAGTAGTGGCGCGCCGCGGCTTCGGCGCCGAACACGCCCTCGCCCCACTCGGCCACGTTCAGGTAGATCTCGAGGATCCTGCGCTTGCTCATCACCGCCTCGATCATGTAGGTGATCGCGACCTCCTGCGCCTTGCGCAGATAGCTGCGCTCGCCCGAGAGAAACAGGTTCTTCGCGAGCTGCATCGTGATCGTCGAACCGCCGCGCACCACCCGCCCCTTGCGCAGGTTGTCACCGATCGCCTTCTCGATCGCCTCCCAGTCGACGCCTTCGTGGATGGTGAAGCGCGCATCCTCTGCCGCGATCACCGCACGGCCCAGGTGCGGCGAGATCTGCGCGTAGGGGACCCAGCGCTGCTTGAGTCGGGCCTTCGGGTCCTTCTCGCGCATGCGCTCGAGCCGATCGCTCATGAAGCTGGTGCTGCCCGGGTCGAACTGCGTCAACCACAGGACCTGCACCAGGTACCACGACTGCAGCAGCGCGAGAACGGCGAGCGCAACTCCCATCGCGATCGACGCGCCGCGCAGCACGCGCCGCGCCATCGTGCGCGGCGCGCGGGTTCCCGATCGCTTCGTTCCCGGCTTCGCTTGCGGCTTCGCTTGCGGCTTCGCTTGCGGTTTCGCGCCAGCGCCCTCGGCGCGGCGGCCGGCGCGACCGCTACGCGTGCGCATGACCATCGTCGGCGACCTCAGGCGCCGGCGAGTTCGCGGCGGATCCGTTCGTATACCGGATCGGTCTGCGGTCGCACCCCGCGCCACAAGCTGAATGACTCGGCGGCCTGCTCGACCAGCATTCCCAGCCCGTCGACTACCCGCCCGACCGACGCATCGCGCGCCGCGCGCATGAAAGGCGTGTCGCTCGCGCCGTACATCATCTCGTAGGCGAGCGCGGCGCCACGCAGCACCGGCGCGGGCACGGGCGGCGCGGCGTGCGCGAGCGCGGACGAGGTCGCGTTGACGATCAGGTCGAATCGCGCGCCGGTTGCCGGCGATGAGTCGGCTTCGCCCAGCGACGGATAGCCGGCGCCGCTCACGCGCGGATCGCCCGCGGCCGCGGCGAGTTCGACCGCTCGCGCCTCGCTGCGATTGACGATCGCGAGCGCGGCGATCCCCGCATCGAGCAGCGGCGCGACCACGCCACGCGCCGCGCCGCCGGCGCCGAGAAGGAGCACGCGCGCGCCGCGCAACGCCAGTCCGACGCGGTGCTCGATGTCGCGCACCAGGCCGGCGCCGTCGGTGTTCTCGCCCAACGCCTCGCCGGCCAAGAACGAGATCGTGTTCACCGCGCCGGCCGCCTGCGCCCTGGGCGCACATCTGGCGCAATAGCGGTATGCGTCGACCTTGAACGGCAGCGTCACGTTCAGGCCCGCGCCACCCTCGTCGCGAAAACGCTCCACCGCCGCGACGAAACCTCCGGTCGGAGCGAGCAGGCGGCCGTAGACGATGTCCTGCCCGGTCTGCGCCGCGAACAGCGCGTGGATCGCCGGCGAGCGGCTATGCGCGACCGGATTCCCGATCACCGCGTATCGGTCGCTCACTGGGGCGTCGTCGCGCGCGTCGCGAGCGAGTCGTTGGTGAAGGTCCAGGTGCGAACGATCTGCAGGATGTCGCCCTCGCGCGCCATCTCCGCCGGAAACCGCTCGTAGGGGGCCCCGGCGAAGACGATCTGACGGACCGCCCGGTTCAGCGCTTCGTGGCGCGACTTGCGGTTGATGATCACGTCGACCACGTTGCCGTGGCGATCGATTTCCACCGTGATGATCAGCGAGTCGTACAGGCGTCCGCGCGCCTCGGGGGGGTATCGCTCGGTGCCGATGCGCTCGATGCGGGTGGCCCAATCCTCGACGTAGCGCGCATAGCTGACGCCGATCGCGTTCACCCCGTAGGTCAGGCGCTTCGGGCGCTTGTTGTAGTCGGAGATCTGCCGGTCGATCTGGGCCTGCAAGCGCTTGACCGCCTGGTCGACGTCCTGGTCGTCCGCCCCGGGCGCGATGGTCGCTGCGCTCTCGGGACGATCGTGCGGCGTGGGCATCCGGTGCGCGCCCTGCGCCATCGCCAGCAGCCTGCGCTGCTGCTGCTCGAGCTCCTGCACGCGGCGGCGCTGCTCGCGCAGCTCGGTGCCGTCGGAGACCCGCGAATCGGCGGGCAAGGGCGAACGCGCCCGTCCGGTGTCGCGATCGCCACCGCCTTCCATGTCGACTTGCGCGAGCACCTCGTGCTTGAGCGGCTTGCTTTCGGTGCGCGCGTTGAGCAGCACGACTTCCAGGCGCGAATCCTGCGGGGCGAAGCGCACCGGGGCCGGCGGCGTGAACTTCAGCGCCAGCACCAGCGCGTGCAGCGCGACCGAAGCGAGCACGCCGACGGTGAGCGGATCGCGCAACGACAATGCACCGCGGTGCAGGGGCGTTCGCGCCACGACCGACGAAAGCGCGCGCATCGCGCCTCAGCCCTGCTCGGCGAACTCGGCCTCGTCGGCCACGTCGTCGCCGGACGAGTCGAAAGGCGCCGCTGGCGCACCCGCAGCCACCTCCTGCGCCAGGCCGACGTAACGTGCCTGCACCGACAGGTCGATCTCGTCGGTGGCGACTATGTCGACCTCGATCCTGCGCCCGGGGGGAAGCGCCGGCAGATCGGACATGCGAAAGTACAGCGGCGCATCGGCCAGGCGCACCAGGTCGTCGCGCACGCACACCGCGTCGGCACGCGCGAGCCGGTGCTGCGCGACCCAGCGCAGGCACCAGTAGCGTTCCATCCGCGTCTGGCAGTCGGCGTACGCGGCGTGACGTGCGTCGAACGCGGAGATGATCGCGAACAGCTCCGCGTCGTTGGACGAGAAGGGCGCATGCTCGCCGGCGAGCACGGCGATCAGCTGGCGCTGGTTGGTCAGGTCGACGTAGCGGCGCAGGGGCGAAGTCGACCAGAGGTACTGCGCGACGCCCAGTCCCTCGTGCGGCAGCGCGTGCGTGCTCATGCGAACCCGCCCGGCCTGCTGCGAACGGTACACACCCGGCGCGTCGTGCGTGACGAGCGTGCTGCCCCACTCGCTGTTGACCAGGATCATCAGCTCGGCGACGATCCGGTCGAGCGGCGCGTCGCGCCTGCGCTGGACGATCTCCACCTCCTCGCCCTCGACGTGAAACGCGAACTCGGTGCGAAAGCGCGGCTCGGGTTTGCCGCGCACGCGCTCGCGCCCGGCTCCCAGCGCCTGCGTGAAGCGCCACAGCGCGCGCAACTCGGCGCCAAAGGGCAACGGCGCGTCGGGATCGTCGAGCGCCGCTTCGGTCACGACCGCCTCGAGCTGGTCGTTGCGCAGGTTCTCGGCGATGCGCACCCGCTCGAGGCGTGTGAACAGCTCGCGGATCGACCTGCCGTCGGCGTCGAGGTCGGCGTACAGCGACAGCGCCGGGCGTTCGCAGCCGGCGTCGAGCGAGTAGCGTCCGACCACCTCGGGCGGCAGCATCGTGATCTTCTCGTCAGGCATGTACACGGTGGACATGCGCTCGCGCGCGATCAGATCGAGCGGCGTGTCGCGCCCGATCGCGATCGCCGGCGCGGCGATGTGCACGCCGACCCGCAGTCTTCCGTCTGGCAGCGTCTGCACCGAGAGCGCGTCGTCGATCTCGGTCGTACTCGAATCGTCGACCGAGAACGCCTCGCACGCCGCCGCCGGCAAGGCGGCGAGCAGCGCCTCGGGCGGCTCGGTTTGGGAAAGCCCGGCCGCGCTCGGGAAACCGGTGCCCGCGGGGAAGTACTCGCGCTCGAATCGGCGCATGTGCAGCGCGCGCGCCGACTCGAAGGCGCCGATTTCCACCAGCAGGCGCTCCGGCATCTTGTGCGACTGCTCGCAAGCGCGCGCCAGCGCGCGGTACTCGACGCCTTGCTTGTCGGGCCGCACCAGCAGATCGGCCGCCATCAGCGCGATGCGCCCGGGCAGCCGTCCCTCGGCCATCGCCTGCGACATCCGTTCGATGTCCAGCTCCTCGCGCTGGCGCCGCTCGAGGGCCGCGAGCGCGAGCTTGAGCGTTTCCGGCGGTGCCGGCCGGTAACGCCCTCGGCCCTTGCGATAGAAGTAGACCGGCGCCTCGTGCAGGCGCGTGAGCAATCCTGCGCGCTGCGCGGGGCCGGGCGCACCGCCGAAGTACTCGCGGGCGAGATCCTCGAAGCCGAACTCGTCCTGCGGCGCGCACTCCCACAGGAAGCCGACGTCGATCTCGCGCGCGACCGTCTGCGCCTGCGCGAGCAGGTCCCCCGGCGAGGGGGTCTCGTAGCGCATCAGCACGTGCGCGGCCTTGACCTTGCCGCGCTTGCCGCTGGCGTGCTCGACCTGCAGGCTGGCGCCGGACTCCGAGAGCACCGTCCCCGCCTTGAAGCCGCCGTCTTCCTCGAACAGGACGTGGGTCATGGAGGCCCCGATTATACGGGCGGGGTCGGCACCGCGCCGCCCGCACCCGTCGGCCCGATCGTCGGCGCCGCGCCGCGCGCGGGCGGCGACGCTCGCGCGCGCCGGGCGCGCGCCTAGAATCGCGGCCGACGCCGCGAAGAGGCCCACGATGCCCGGCTGGATCTGGATCGCTTTCACGGTAGGCGCGGCAGGCGCGCAGACCGTCCGCAATGCCCTGCAGCGCAGCCTCACCGCTCGCCTGGGAACGATCGGCGCGACCCACGTGCGCTTCCTGTTCGGCCTGCCCTTCGGCCTGGCGCTGCTCGCGCTCACCGCAGCGACCACCGGATTGCAGGGAATCGCGCCATCGTGGGCCTTCGCCGCGTGGACCTCGCTCGGGGCGCTGACGCAGGTCTTCGCAACCGCGCTGATGCTCGCGGCGATGCGCGAGCGCAGCTTCGTGGTGAGCACCGCCTACGTCAAGACCGAACCGGTACAGATCGCGGTGTTCGGATTCGCGTTCCTCGGGGAGTCGCTCGGAGTGGCCGGCACGATCGCCGTGCTCGTGGCCACCGCCGGGGTGTTGCTGATGTCGATCCCCGCCGGGGGACTGCCGCGCGGCGCCGCCGCGCTGCGTCCGGCGCTGTTCGGGGTCGGCGCCGGCGCGATGTTCGCGCTCTCGGCCGTCGGGTTTCGCGGCGCGATCCTCGCGCTGGGCGAGGCCGACTTCCAGGTGCGCGCGACCACCACCCTGGCGGCTTCGCTCACGCTGCAGGCCGCGCTGCTCAGCGTCTGGCTGGCAGTGCGCGCGCCGCAGGTGCTGCGTGCCGTGCTGCGCGCCTGGCGACCATCGCTGCTGGCCGGCGCCACCGGCGCGCTCGCTTCTCGGATGTGGTTCCTGGCCTTCGCGCTGCAGCCCGCCGCGGCCGTGCGCACCGTCGGCCTGGTCGAGATCCTGTTCGCGCAGGCAGCGTCGCGCAAGGTCTTCGCGCAGCACAGCTCGCGGCGCGAACTCGCCGGCATCGCGCCAATGGTCGCGGGCGTCGCGATGCTGCTGCTCGCCCGGCTCACATCATGATTCCGCCCGACACCTCGATCACCGCGCCGTTGACGTAGCTCGCGTCGTCCGAGGCGAGAAACGCGTACACGCTCGCCACCTCGTCGACCTTTCCCATCCGCCCCAGCGGGACGCGATCGACCATGTTCTGCATCACGGCCGCCGGAATCGTGTCCAGGATCGCGGTCTCGATGAATCCGGGGCACACCGCCACCGAGCGAATCCCCTTGGGTCCCAGCTCGCGCGCCCACGTCTTGGTGAACCCGATCACCCCCGCCTTGGACGCCGCGTAGTTGGTCTGCCCGAAGTTCCCGTACAGCCCGACGACCGACGACGCATTGATGATCACGCCGCTGCCGCGATCGATCATCGGTCCGGCCACGGCCTGCGCGCATTCGAACACCGCCTTGAGGTTCACGCCGATCACCTGGTCGAACTGCGCCTCGGTCATTCGCACCAGTCGCGCGTCCTTCGTGATCCCGGCGTTGTTCAGCAGGATGTCGATCCGGCCCCAGCGCGCGAGCACCTGCGCGACCATCGCGTCGACCTGCACGCGGTCGGTCACGTCGACTGCGCAGCCGAGCACCTGCCCGCCCTCGCTCTCGCGCAGTTGCCGCGCGGCTGCTTCCACCCGCTCGGCGCCGAGATCGGCCACCACCACGTGCGCGCCTTCGCGCGCGAAGCGTGCCGCGGTCGCCAGACCGATCCCGCCAGCCGCCCCGGTGATGATCGCCACCCTGTCTTTCAATCGCATCGCCACTCTCTCATTCCGATCTACCCGCGTCCCGGCCGATTCCGATCCGCCGTTCTAGTCGCCGGGGCGCGGGCGCGCACCGACCCCGGCGAACGCAAGCACCTCGTGCGCGTAGGCCGCGAAAGCCGACAGTCCGTGGTCGCCGCCCCGGACCACGATCTGCCTGGCGCCCGGGTAGTGCGCGACCATCTCGCGCCAGTCGAGCAACTCGTCGCCAGTGGCTGCGATCAGCAGGTAGCGCTGCGGGAAAGTGATCGCGCTCACCTGCAGCGACAGCAGTTCGTCGACGTGCCCGGGCAGGAACTCGAAGGGCGTGTCGTCTTGGTACATCGTCTGCACGCCCAGTTGCGCGCGCAGGTCGCGGGCCGGAAAGACCGCGGGGTTGATCAGCACCGCGCGGCATCCCAGCCGCTCGGCCAGCCAGGTCGCGTAGAACCCGCCCAGCGAGCTGCCCACCAGCGTGTCCGCCACGTCGGGGCGCAGCGCGCGGCGCACCAGCGACACCGCCTCTAGCGGCGACGCCGGCAACTGCGGGCAGACATAGTCGGCGCCGCGACCGAGTTCGCGCATCCGTTCCTCGAGCAGCTGCCCTTTGAACGATTTCGGCGACGAACGAAAGCCATGCAGGTAGATCAGGCGTGGTCTTTCAGGTCTGTGATCACTCACTATCGATTTCCTGTCGTTCACCCAGCGCGGCGAGCAGGCGGGCGTGGATCCCTCCGAAGCCGCCGTTGCTCATCACCAGGATCCGGTCCCCGGGGCGCGCGCTGCGAACGATCGCCGCCACCAGCCGGCCGAGCTCGCGTTCGCACACGAGGCGCTCGCCCAGCGGCGCGCGCGCCGCGGCGACGTCCCAGTCGATCCCGCCCCCATAGGCGAACACGCGGTCCGCGCCGGCGAGGCTCGCCGCCAGCATGGTCTTCATCGTTCCCAGCTTCATCGTGTTCGACCGCGGCTCGAGTACCGCGAGGATGCGCCCGCTGCCCGCGAGCCTGTCGCGCAGCCCCTCGATCGTCGTGGCGATCGCGCTCGGATGGTGCGCGAAGTCGTCGATCACCTCGACGCCGCGCGCGACTCCCCTCGACTGAAGCCGCCTCGCGACCCCGCCGAAACGCGCCAGCGCGTCGACCGCCGCGCGCGGCTCGACGCCGACATGCGCCGCCGCCGCGATCGCGGCCAGCGCGTTCGAGCGGCTGTGCGCGCCGGGCAACCGCAGGCTGCAGCGCGCGACGATCGTTCCGGCGCGACGCACGTCGAACACGCTGGCGTCGCGCGTATGTTCGACTTCGCCCGCCTGCCAGCCCTGCGGGCAGTCGAAGGCGTCGCGCTCGCTCCACAACCCGCGCGCCAGCACGCGCGCGAGCGCCGCGTCGGTGGCATTGACGACGACGCGCCCGCTCGCCGGCACGGTCCTCACGAGATGGTGGAACTGCGTCTCGATCGCCGCGAGGTCCGGGAAGATGTCGGCGTGATCGAACTCGAGGTTGTTCAGGACCGCGGTTCTGGGGCGGTAGTGGACGAACTTCGATCGCTTGTCGAAGAACGCCGTGTC
>JAHDXY010000078.1 GCA_023384005.1 Burkholderiaceae bacterium
TCGCGGCCGATCCGGTGCTGCGCGCGCGCAACGCCGCGCTCAAGCACTGGCAGGCGCGGCGACTCGGGCGCACCCACGCCGACCTGCTCGACGATCCCCGGTACCGGGCGGCGGCGCGGTTCTTCCTCGACGACCTGTATGGCGGAAAGGACTTCTCGCAGCGCGACACCGAACTCGCGCGGGTGATTCCGACGCTCGCGCGGATGCTCCCGAACGCCGCGCTCGGCACGATCGCCGATGCGGTCGAACTCGACGCGCTCACCGAGCGTCTGGACGAGGCGCTCGCAGGTGCGCTGGGCTCGCGCCTGGATCGGGGAATCGACGAGGCGCAGTACGCCCAGGCCTACCGGCATGCCTGCGGGCGCGGCGATCGCGAGCACCAGCTCGACCTGGTCCTGTCGATCGGGCGCTCGCTCGACCGCCTCGTGCGCCATCCGCTGCTCGGGGGCGTCCTGCGGGCGATGGCCGCGCCGGCGCGGATCGCCGGAGTGACCGCGATGCACGAATTCCTGGTCCGCGGTTTCGGCGCGTTCCGCGGGATCGGCGGCGCGAGCGAGTTCCTGGCGCGGATCGACCTGCGCGAGCGCTCGATCCTGCAGTGCATCTATTGCGGGCAGAACACCGGCTGGACGAACCCGGGGCCTGACTGATAGAATTATCGGTTCACCACTGATGAATCCTTGCTGCACCGCCTGACGCCGGCGGGCAGCCACCGACCACGAGGAGCCCGAATGCGTCATTACGAGATCGTTTTCATCGTCCACCCAGATCAGAGCGAGCAGGTGCCCGCGATGATCGAGCGCTACAAGGCGCTGGTCGAAGCCCAGCAAGGCAAGATCCACCGTATCGAGGACTGGGGTCGTCGCCAGCTGGCTTACCCGATCGAGAAGATCGCCAAGGCCCACTACGTGATGATGAACATCGAGTGCGCGGCCGCAACGCTGGCCGAGCTCGAGCACGGCTTTCGCTTCAACGACGCGGTGCTGCGGCACCTGACCGTGCTCATGTCCAGTGCGCAGACCGCGCCTTCGCCGATGATGAAGCAGCTCCAGCGGGACGAGTCGCGCAGGTCGACCTCCGACGCAGCGTCCTGAGCGGCGTGGCGTGCGGTGCCAACCTGCTCGAAGATCGCGAACCGGTGACGGTCGCCAAGGCGTGATGGAACGTGTCGCTCCCGCCGCAGCCGTGCAACTTCGTGCAACTGCGGGCCACGCTCGCCGAGCGCGGGTCGCTGCGCTTCAGCCCGGGCGGCGTTGCACTGCTTTCGGCGACGCTGCGACACACGTCGCAGCAGATGCAGGCGGGCGCGCAACGCACGATCGAGCTGGAAGTCGCCGCCGTGTTTGCCGGGCGGCTCGCCGAGCGCGCCGAGCGCGTCTCGCTGGGTGCGTCGATCTTCGCGAGCGGGTTTCTGGCGCCCAGGCGCAAGGCGTCCAGGCTGATGCTGCTCAACGTAACCGAATTTGAACTGATCGAGGTGTGATATGGCGTACTTTCGCCGTGGTTCCAAAGACAATCGCAAGAAGCGTCCTTCGCAAAGCGCGTTGTTCAAGCGCAAGAAATTCTGCCGTTTCACCGCGGAGAACGTCGAACAGATCGACTACAAGGACATCGACGTCCTGAAGGATTTCATCACCGAGACAGGCAAGATCATCCCCGCGCGACTCACCGGCACCAAGGCGCGCTACCAGCGACAGCTCACCACCGCGATCAAGCGCGCGCGTTTCCTGGCGCTGCTGCCGTTCACCGACAACCACTGATCGCGCAAGGAGAAGACAGATGCAGATCATCCTGCTGGAGAAAGTCGTCAACCTTGGCCAGCTCGGCGATGTCGTCAAGGTCAAGGACGGCTACGCGCGCAACTTCCTGATTCCGCACGGCAAGGCGCGACGCGCGACCGAAGCGGCGATCAAGGAGTTCGATGTGCGCCGCGCCGACCTCGAGAAGATCCAGGCCGACAAGCTGAGCGCCGCGCAGTCCGCCGCCGAGAAGCTGGGAGGGCTGACCGTGCAGCTCACCGAGAAGGCCGGTGTAGACGGGCGCCTGTTCGGTTCGGTCACCAACGCCAATATCGCCGACGCTTTGCGCAAGCAGGGCTTCGAGGTGCAAAAAGCCATGGTCCACATGGCGAGCGGACAGATCAAGAACGTCGGCGATCACAAGGTCGAGGTGTCGCTTCACAGCGACGCGAAGGCCGAGATCACCGTGTCGGTGCTGGCCGAAGCGAGTTGATCGCAGCGCACCCTCGTGGTGCGCGACGAGCGGCAAGAAAAGGGGCGCGAGCGCCCCGTTCTTTTTTGTAAGATGCGTGGATGTCCGTCGTATTTCCTTCCGGTGATCGCGCACCCGGCGCCCAGGCGCAGGGAGCGGGCGACCGCGAGCTCGCCGCGCTGCGCGTCCCGCCGCACTCGATCGAAGCCGAGCAGTCGGTGCTCGGCGGCCTGCTGCTCGACAACACCGCCTTCGACCGCGTCGCCGACGTCCTGCGCGAGGAGGACTTCTATCGCTACGATCACCGCCTGATCTGGCAGCAGGTGGCGCGGCTGATCGAGCGCGGTCATCCCGCCGACGTGATCACGGTGTTCGAGGCGCTAGGCTCCAACGCCAAGGCCGACGAGGCAGGCGGCCTGCAGTACCTGAACTCGCTCGCGCAGGAAACGCCCTCGGCGGCGAACATCCGCCGATACGGCGAGATCGTTCGCGATCGCGCGATCCTTCGCCAGCTGATCGCGACCTCCGAGGCGATCACCACCGCCGCGCTCAACCCCCTGGGCAAGGAGACCCGGCAGATCCTCGACGAGGCCGAATCGAAGATCTTCCAGATCTCGGAAGACGGCGCGCGCGGCGCAGTGGGATTCCAGCCGTTGCAGGACCTGCTCGGACGCGTGGTCGAACGGGTCGACCAGCTCTACAGCCAGGAGAACCCGAGCGACATCACCGGCGTGCCCACCGGTTTCGTCGACCTCGACCGCTACACCTCGGGATTGCAGCCGGGCGACCTGGTGATCATCGCCGGGCGCCCGTCGATGGGCAAGACCTCGCTCGCGCTGAACATCGCCGAACACATCGCGATCGACCAGGGCCTGCCGGTGGCCGTGTTCAGCATGGAAATGGGCGCGACGCAGCTCGCGATGCGGCTCGTGTGTTCGGTAGGGCGGCTCGACCAGCAGCGGCTTCGCACCGGCAGGCTGGTCGACGACGACTGGCCGCGCCTGACGAGCGCGATCCAGAAGATGCAGGAAGCGCAGATCTACATCGACGAGACGCCCGCGCTCAACGCGCTCGAGTTGCGTGCGCGCGCGCGCCGGCTGTCGCGCCAGTGCGGCCAGCTCGGCGCGATCGTCGTCGACTACCTGCAACTGATGGGAGCGACGTCCTCGGGCGAGAACCGCGCCACCGAGATCTCGGAGATCTCGCGCGGGCTGAAGGCGCTCGCCAAGGAGCTCAATTGCCCGGTGGTCGCTATCTCGCAGCTCAATCGCTCGCTCGAGCAGCGCCCGAACAAGCGCCCCGTGATGTCGGACCTGCGCGAATCGGGGGCGATCGAACAGGATGCCGACCTGATCCTGTTCATCTACCGCGACGAGGTCTACAACCCCGACTCCCCCGACAAGGGCACGGCCGAGATCATCATCGGCAAGCAGCGCAACGGGCCGATCGGAACGGTGCGCGTCACCTTCGTCGGGCATTACACCAAGTTCGAGAACTACGCGTCGCTGTAGCGCGGCGCGCTGCGGCGACGGCGCGCGTGCGCCGCTACAGCGCCTCGCCGGCGAAGTCCGCAAGGCGCGAGCGTTCGCCGCGCTGCAGCGTCACGTGGCCGGCGTGCGCCCACCCCTTGAAGCGGTCCACGACATAGGTCAGCCCCGAGGACCCTTCGGTCAGGTAAGGGGTGTCGATCTGCGCGATGTTTCCCAGGCACACGACCTTCGTTCCCGGTCCGGCACGCGTCACGAGGGTCTTCATCTGCTTGGGCGTGAGGTTTTGCGCCTCGTCGATGATCAGGAACTTGCTCACGAAGGTGCGCCCTCGCATGAACGAAAGCGCCTTGACCTTGACGCGCGCCCGGATCATGTCGATCGCGGTGGATCGGCCCCACTCGCCGGCGCCCGTCTCGCCCTTGTTCAGGATCTCGAGGTTGTCTTCGAGCGCGCCCATCCAGGGCTGCATCTTTTCCTCTTCGGTGCCCGGCAGGTAGCCGATGTCGTCGCCTA
This sequence comes from Burkholderiaceae bacterium, assembly GCA_023384005.1. GTDB lineage: Bacteria > Pseudomonadota > Gammaproteobacteria > Burkholderiales > Burkholderiaceae_E > Quisquiliibacterium. Next base: position 4,215 of record JAHDXY010000078.1, read on the forward strand.
CCGGAACCGTGGCGCGCGTCATGATGATCTCGGTGTAGCGGCGCGCCTCGATCGTTTGCACCAGCCCCGCGGCGAGCGCGAGCAGCGTCTTCCCGGTGCCGGCTTGCCCGAGCAGCGTAACGAAGTCGATATCGGGATTCATCAGCAGGTTGAGCGCGAAGTTCTGCTCGCGGTTGCGTGCCGTGATCCCCCAGATCGCGTGCTTGGGGTGCCCGAAATCGCGCAGCGTCTGCAGCACCGCGGTGCGCCCGTTGAGTTCCTTGACCTGCGCGAGCAGCGGCGAGTCGCCTTCCAGATAAACGAACTGGTTGATCGTGAACGAGGGCACCATCGGACCGCTCAGCCGGTAGAAGGTGCTGCCGCCCTGCTGCCACGATTCGACGCCCTTGCCGTGGCGGTCCCAGAAGTTCGACGGCAGCGCGGCGATCCCCGTGTAGAGCAGGTCGGTGTCCTCGAGGACCTGGTCGTTGAGGTAGTCGTTGGCGGGCAGCCCGAGCGTGCGCGCCTTGATCCTCATGTTGATGTCCTTGGACACCAGCACCACCTCGCGTCCGGCGAAGCGGTCGTGCAGTTCGCGAACCACGCCCAGGATGTGGTTGTCGGCCTTGCCCACCGGCAGGCTGCTGGGTAGGATCCCGGCGATCGCGTGGGTCTGGAAATAGAGCCGTCCCTGCGCTTCGCGGTTCCCCAGCGTCGACAGCGCGATGCCTTCGTCGATCGATCCCTGGACGGTGGCGATCAGCGCGTCGAGCGAGCGGCTGACCTGGCGCGCGTTGCGCGAGACCTCCGACATGCCGCGCTTGTGGTTGTCGAGTTCCTCGAGCGTCATCATCGGCAGGTAGACGTCGTGCTCGGCGAAGCGAAACAGGCTCGCGGGATCGTGCATCAGAACGTTGGTGTCGAGGACGAACAGCTTGGCCGCTTCGGCCAGTCGCCGCGGCTGCGCGCGGCTCTTGTTGCGATCGGAGGGAAGGCGGACCACGCCGCCGGCAGTGCCGCGCGCAGCGATCGCCCCCGGGTCGGCCCTGGCGGCAGGCGCGGCGGCGGTCGGGGGTGAGTCGCGCTTGCGCGCCTCGTCCGCGCTCGCCGGCGCAGGCTCGCGCACGGCCTCGCGCACGGCCTCGCGCTCGGTCACCGTGGCGACCGGTTTTGTCGGTGTTGCGGGCGCCGCCGCGCGGGCCTTGGCAGCGGTCGCGAGATCGAGAAGGGTAGCGGGCTTGGCGGGGGCTTTCGGCAGTGGCATCGGCTTTCGGGTTCGGTGTGGGACTCAGAGCGACTGGACGAACTCCAGGACCTGTTCGACATGGCCGGGCACTTTCAGTCCGCGCCATTCGCGCAGCAGCGTGCGATCGGCGCCGATCAGGAAGGTGGAGCGTTCGATGCCCCTGACCTGCTTTCCGTACATGTTCTTGATCTTCATGACCGCGAACGCCGTGCAAAGCGCCTCGTCGGGATCCGAGATCAGGTGGAAGGGGAACTCGTGCCGGGCCCGAAATCCCTCGTGCGAACGAAGGCTGTCGCGTGAAACGCCGAGTATCTCGGCGCCGGCGGCCTGGAACGCGGGGTAGTGGTCGCGAAAGTGCGAACCCTGGAGGGTGCACCCGGGCGTGTTGTCCTTCGGGTAGAAGAACAGCACGAGCCGCCGCTGCGCGAACGACGAGAGCCTGATTCTTCCCGCGGTCGAATCCGCTTCGAAATCCGGAACCATCTTTCCAACCGCAACTGCCACCCAGGGAACTCCACCGCGCATGCTTCGCGAAACGATAGCACAGCACCCGTCGCGCGCCGCAAGCCGGTGGCGCTGCGCGTTGCCGGCACGCACCGGCCCGGGTCGCCGCGCCTAGGGCGGCAGAAGCGCGGCGAGGACCTTGCGTCCTTCGCTCATCAGGATGTTGTAGGTGCGACACGCCGCGCGCGTGTCCATCACCTCGACGCCGATCGCGGCGCGCGCGAGCGACGCCGTCAGGCTCGGATCGGGAAAGCGCTGGCGCGCTCCGGTGCCCAGGACGACGAGGTCGGGTGCGTGCGCGGCGATCAGCTCGAAGTGCTCCGGCGCGAGCAGCTCGAACTGCCGTGCTTCCCAGGCGATCACTTCGCCCTCGGGCCGCACGATCAAGGCGACCTCGAAGCGACGGGCATTGATTTCGACGAAGCCCTCGCCGTAGGCGGTGACCGTGTTCAGCGCGGGGTTGATCTCGGGTTGCAGTTTCATCGGTGCTCTGCGGGACTTGCCTGGCGCGCCGGCAGCCAGCGCTAAGTGGCTGATAATGCTACATTCACCGGTTTATTGCACTGCATCGAAGCCGCGTCCCCTCAAGGGCCGCAGCGCTCACCGGAGTCTCGAGATGACATCCCCGCGCGAGTTCTCTCGCATCAAGCGCCTGCCGCCGTACGTGTTCAACATCACGGCCGAGTTGAAGATGGCGGCCCGCCGGCGCGGCGAGGACATCATCGACATGAGCATGGGCGATCCCGACGGGCCGGCCCCGCAGCACATCATCGACAAGCTGGTCGAGGCGTCGAAGAAACCCGACACCCACGGCTACTCGGTTTCGAAGGGCATCCCGCGGTTGCGCAAGGCGATCTCCGACTGGTACCGGCGCCGCTATGCGGTGGACATCGACCCGGAGACAGAGGCGATCGTCACGATCGGATCGAAGGAAGGGCTGGCGCACATGATGCTCGCGACGCTCGATCGCGGCGACGTGGTGCTGGTGCCCAATCCGAGCTACCCGATCCACATCTACGGCGCGGTGATCGCCGGCGCCGAGACGCGTTCGGTGCCGATGACGCGCAGCCTCGACTTCTACGACGAACTCGAGCGCGCGGTCGAGCAGTGCGACCCGAAGCCCAAGATGATGATCCTCGGGTTTCCGAGCAACCCGACGGCGATGTGCGCCGACCTGTCGTTCTTCGAAAAGGTCGTGGCGCTGGCCACGCGCCACGCGATCATCGTCGTGCACGACCTCGCCTACGCCGACATCGTGTTCGACGATTTCCGCGCGCCCTCGATCATGGAGGTGCCGGGAGCGCGCGACGTGGCCGTCGAGTTCTTCACGATGAGCAAGAGCTACAACATGGCCGGGTGGCGGATCGGCTTCATGGTCGGAAACCGCGAACTGGTCGGGGCACTCGCGCGCCTGAAGAGCTATCACGACTACGGCACCTTCACGCCGATTCAGGTCGCCGCGATCGCGGCGCTCGACGGGCCGCAGCAGTGCGTCGAGGAGGTTCGCCTGAAGTACCAGCGCCGCCGCGACGTGCTCGCCCGCGGGCTCCTGGAGGCGGGCTGGATGGTCGACGTGCCCAAGGCTTCGATGTACATCTGGGCCGAGATCCCGCAGCCGTACCGCGCGATGGGTTCGCTCGAGTTCGCCAAGAAGCTGCTGACCGAGGCCAAGGTCGCGGTTTCGCCGGGCGTGGGCTTCGGCGAACTGGGCGACGATCATGTGCGCTTCGCGCTGATCGAGAACGAGCACCGCATCAGGCAGGCGGTGCGAGGCATTCGCGAGATGTTTCGCAAGGACGGATTCGTGCCCAGGGCGGCAGCTTGAGCGAGGGAAGAGAGACGATGGGAGTCGAGAAATTCGGTCCGGTGCGCGTCGGGCTGCTGGGAGTCGGCACGGTGGGCGGGGGAAGTTTCGACGTCCTCGCGCGCAACCAGGCCGAAATCACGCGCCGGGTCGGGCGGCGAATCGAGATCACCCGCATCGCCGACCTCGACACCGAGCGCGCCGAAAGGGTGGCGGCCGGGCGCGCGCAGGTCACAGGCGACGCGTATGAGGTGGTGCGCGACCCGCAGATCGACATCGTGATCGAGTTGGTCGGCGGATACCGGATCGCGAAGGATCTGGTGCTCGCCGCGATCGACAACGGCAAGCACGTGGTCACCGCGAACAAGGCGCTGCTCGCCGTGCACGGCAACGAGATCTTCGAGGCCGCGCAGCGCAAGGGGGTGATGGTCGCCTTCGAGGCAGCGGTCGCCGGCGGCATACCGATCGTCAAGGCGGTGCGAGAGGGGCTGAGCGCGAACCGCATCGAGTGGGTCGCCGGGATCATCAACGGAACCACCAACTTCATCCTCTCGGAAATGCGCGACAAGGGGATGAGCTTCGATGCCGCGCTCGCCGAGGCGCAACGCCTCGGTTACGCAGAGGCCGATCCCACCTTCGACATCGAGGGGGTGGACGCAGCGCACAAGGCCACGATCCTGGCGTCGCTGGCGTTCGGTATTCCGGTGTCGTTCGACAAGTGCTACGTCGAGGGCATCACCAGGCTGCAGGCCGAAGACATCCGCTATGCCGAACAACTGGGCTACAGGATCAAGCTGCTCGGAATCACACGGCGGCGCGACGAGCCCGGCGGCCCGCGCGGGGTGGAGTTGCGCGTACACCCGACGCTGATACCGGCGGCGCGCCTGATCGCGAACGTCGAGGGCGCGATGAACGCGGTCTGGGTCAGGGGAGACGCGGTGGGCGACACGATGTACTACGGCAAGGGCGCGGGCGCCGAGCCTACGGCGAGCGCGGTGGTGGCCGATCTGGTCGATGTCGCGCGCATGCTCACCGCCGATCCGGACAACCGCGTCCCGCACCTCGCGTTCCAGACCGAGTCGCTCGCGGCCGATCTGCCGATCCTTCCGATCGAGGACGTGCACACCGCCTACTATCTGCGGCTGCGCGTCGCCGACGAGCCCGGCGTGCTCGCCGACATCACGCGAATCCTGGCCGATGCGCGGATCTCGATCGACGCGGTGCTGCAGCGCGAGCCGGCGCGCGGCGAAGCCGAGACCGACATCGTTCTGCTCACCCACCGCACGATCGAGAAGCAGGCCAACGCCGCGATCGCCCGGATCGAGGCGCTGCCGAGCGTGCTGACGAAGGTCACGCGCATCCGTCTCGAAGACCTGGACTGACCGATGCTCTACCTGTCCACGCGCGGCGGGATGGACCCGACGCCGTTCGGCGAAGTGCTGCTCGGCGGGCTCGCGCCCGACGGCGGGCTGGTGATTCCGCAAAGCTATCCGGCGATCGACGACGCGACGCTCACGCGCTGGCGCACGCTCGCGTACCCGCGGCTCGCCTTCGAGATCGTCCGCCTGTACGCGGGCGACATCGACGAGAACGACCTGCGCGCGCTGGTCGAGCGCACCTACACCGCGAGTGCCTTCGGCAGCGACGACATCACGCCGGTCCTCGCGCTCGAGGACGAGCTCTATCTGCTCAGGCTCTCCAACGGCCCCACGCTCGCGTTCAAGGACGTGGCGATGCAGTTGCTGGGCAACCTCTTCGAATACGTTCTCGCGCGCGAGGATCGGCGCCTGAACATCGTCGGAGCCACGTCCGGCGACACCGGAAGCGCCGCCGAGTACGCAATGCGCGGCAAAGCGCACGTGCGCGTGTTCATGCTCTCGCCGTACATGCGCATGAGCGCGTTCCAGCGCGCGCAGATGTATTCGCTGGGCGACGCGAACATCTTCAACATCGCGGTGTTCGGCGTGTTCGACGACGCCCAGGACATGGTCAAGTCGGTGTCCGGCGACTTGCAGTTCAAGAAGCGCTATTCGATCGGAACGGTGAACTCGATCAACTGGGCGCGCGTGCTGGCGCAGGTGGTCTATTACTTCAAGGCCTACTTCGCGGTCACGTGGTCCAACGACCAGCCGGTGTCGTTCGCGGTGCCATCCGGGAACTTCGGCAACGTGCTCGCCGGGCACGTCGCGCGGATGATGGGCCTGCCGGTGCGCAAGCTGGTCGTGGCCACCAACGAGAACGACGTGCTCGACGAGTTCTTCCGCACCGGCGCGTATCGCGTGCGTCGCGGGTCGGAGACCTTCGCGACCAGCAGTCCGTCGATGGACATCTCCAGGGCGTCGAACTTCGAGCGCTTCGTCCACGACCTGCTGGGCGGCGACAAGGCCTGGGTGAAACGGCTGTGGCGCGAACTCGGCACGCAAGGCGCGTTCGACCTCGCCGGCACGCCGGAGTTCGCGCGCGTGTCCGATTTCGGTTTCGTCTCGGGCAGGAGCACGCACGCCGATCGCGTGGCGACGATCCGCGGCGTCGACGCCGGTTTCGGCGTGACGGTCGATCCGCACACCGCGGACGGCATGTTCGTCGCCGAGCGCCATCGAGAGGCGGGCGTGCCGATGGTCTGCCTGGAGACCGCGCTCGCGGTCAAGTTCTCCGACACGATCGTCGAGGCGCTCGGGCACGAGCCGCCGCGCCCCGCGGCCTTCGACGGGATCGAGGCGAAAGCGCAGCGCTTCACGCTGATGCCCGCAGACGTCGAACTGCTCAAACGCTACGTGGCCGAGCGATGCGAGCCGCTGCCGTGAGGCCGCCCTGCTGCCCGACGAACGGCTCGGCGCGCAGGCGCTCGCCGGCATGGCGCTGATCGTTGCCGGCAGCCTGATCGTCGTCGGCCTGCCCTTGCGCGGCGCGGCGGCGCGCGCCGCGCGCGTGCGTTGCGCCGGCGGTACACTCGTGCCATGAAGGTCTTCGGATTCGCCGGCTATTCCGGGTCGGGCAAGACGACGCTGATCGAGCAGCTGATTCCGCGGTTCGTCCTGCGCGGGCTTCGCGTGTCGCTGGTCAAGCATGCCCATCACCTGTTCGACATCGATCGCCCAGGAAAGGACTCGTACCGCCATCGCGAGGCGGGCGCTTGCGAGGTGCTGATCACGTCGTCGCAACGCTGGGTCCTGATGCACGAGCTGCGCGACGAGCAAGAGCCGACGCTCAACGAGCAGCTCGCGCGTTTCGCGGCTTGCGACCTGGTACTGGTCGAGGGCTACAAGCACGCCGAGATCCCGAAGATCGAGGTGCACCGGCCGGCGCACGGGCGCCCGATGCTCAGCCCCCGGGATCCGAACATCGTCGCCGTCGCGACCGACGTTGCGATCGATTCCACGTTGCCCCGGCTCGACCTCAACGATCCGGACGCGATTGCGCAGTTCATCCTCGACCATTTCGACCAGGCGAATGAGACCAGACTTGCGCTCGTTCGATGACGCCTACGCCGCGCTGATCGCGCGCGCCGTACCGCTTGGCGCGACCGAGGAGGTCGCGACGATCGAGGCGGCGGGGCGCGTGCTGGCGCACGACCAGCGCTCGACGCTCGACGTGCCGCCGATGGACAACACGCAGATGGACGGCTATGCGGTGCGCTCGGCCGATCTGGCTGGCGGCGCGACGCGACTGCGCGTGGCGCAGCGCATCGCCGCCGAGCAGGTCGGCGCGGCGCTCGCGCCGGGTACGGCGGCGCGCATCTTCACCGGCGCGGCGATTCCGCCGGGCGCCGACGCGGTCGTCATGCAGGAGCAGGCCGAGGTCGACGGCGAGCACGTGCTGATCGCGGTTCGCCCGAGCGAGGGCGAGTGGATCCGTCGCCGCGGCGAGGACATCGCGGCGGGCAGCGTGATCCTCGCTGCCGGAACGAAGCTCGACGCCCAGTGCACGGGGCTCGCGGCGTCGGTAGGCGTCGCGCGCCTGAGCGTGCGCCGCAGGGTGCGTGTCGCGTGTTTCTTCACCGGCGACGAACTGGTGATGCCGGGTGAGCCGTTGCCCGCCGGCGCGATCTACAACAGCAATCGTTTCATCCTGACGGCGCTGCTGCGCGCGCTCGGCTGTGTCGTCACCGACCTCGGAATCGTTCCCGATTCGCTGCGCGCGACCCGCGAGGCCTTGCGCGAAGCCGCGCGCGGCAACGATCTGATCGTGACCTCGGGTGGCGTGTCGGTCGGCGACGAGGACCACGTCAAGCCGGCGGTGCAGGCCGAAGGCGAGATCGACCTGTGGCAGATCGCGATGAAACCCGGAAAGCCGCTGGCCTACGGGCGCGTGCGCCGCGCGCCGGGTCGCGATGCCGCGGCGCACCGGCCGGCGGGCGATCGCTCCGAACCCGGCGCCGACGCTTTCGCGCACTTCATCGGGCTTCCCGGAAACCCGGTCTCGAGTTTCGTGACCTTCGTGCTGCTCGCGCGCCCGTTCATCCTGCGCCTGCAGGGAGCGGCAGCGCTCGAGGCGCCGGCGTTCCCGGTGCGCGCCGATTTCGATTGGCCGCGCCCGGACCGCAGGCGCGAGTTCCTGCGCGCGCGCGTCAACGCGCGCTCGGGACTCGACCTGTACCCGAACCAGGGATCGGCTGTTCTCACCTCCACGGTCTGGGCCGACGGACTGATCGACAACCCGGCGGGAAAGGCGATCGCGCGCGGCGACGCGGTCCGCTTCCTGCCGTTCAGGGGATTGATGTCGTGAACGTGACGGTGCTGTATTTCGCGGGCTTGCGCGAGTCGCTCGGCGTCGAGCGCGAGGCGCTCCGGCTGCCCGACGCGGTCGACACGGCGGCGGGGTTGCGCGAATGGTTGCGCGCGCGCGGCGGCGCGTGGAGCGAGGCCTTTGCCGACGGTCGCGCGGTGCGCGTCGCCGTCGACCAGGCGCTCGCGGCGCCCTCGGCGAGCCTGCACGAGGGCGCAGAGGTCGCCTTTTTTCCGCCGGTCACCGGAGGCTGAGTTGCCGGTACGCGTACAGACCGCGGACTTCGACGTCGGTGCCGAGATCGCGGCGTTGCGCATGAACGATCCCCGGGTGGGGGCGGTTGCGGTGTTCGTCGGGACGGTGCGCGACGTCAGCGACGGCAGCGGCGTCAGCTCGATGACGCTCGAGCACTATCCGGCGATGACCGAACGCGCGCTGCGCGAGATCTGCGAGCAGGCCGGCGCGCGTTGGGATCTCCTCGGCACGAGCGTAGTGCATCGCGTCGGCGAGTTGCGCCCCGCCGACCAGATCGTGCTGGTGATCGTGACCTCGGCGCATCGCGGCGACGCCTTCGCCGCATGCGAGTTCATCATGGACTACCTGAAGACCGAGGCGCCGTTCTGGAAGAAGGAGCACACCGACGGCGGCGCGCGTTGGGTCGAAGCGCGTTCGTCGGACGAGCAGGCCGCGGCGCGGTGGCGCGAGCCGCCGAAGCCCGACTGACGGGGCTGCGCAGTTGCTATCACAGACAGGCTGGCCGGGTTTCGCGGCGATCGCGGCGGGCGCCGTGCTCGGCGCGTGGCTGCGTTTCGCGCTCGGCGCCGCGCTCAACCAGGTCGCGCCGCGCCTGCCGCTGGGCACGCTCGCGGCAAACCTCGTGGGAGGGCTGCTGATCGGCGCCGCCGTCGCCTGGCTCGCGCGCCATCCCGAACTCTCCCCGGCCTGGCGGCTGTTCGTGGTGGCCGGCTTCCTCGGTGCGCTCACGACCTTCTCGACCTTCTCGATCGAGTCGCTCGAATTGCTCCAGCGCGGGGATTTCGCGTGGGCGATCGGTCACACGCTGGTGCACGTGCTGGGCTCGCTCGCCGCGGCGGCGATCGGATACCGGATGCTGAGCGGCTGAACGGCAGCGGATCGTGGCTTTCTTCACCGCGTGGTGCGTGGTCTAATCGGCAAAATCTCCGCGCCATGGCACTGAAGCCCAAAGAAGGCGACGAGAAGGTCGCCCCAGAGGACCCCTACTCCGAAGCGATCAGCGCGGAGCTGCACTGCATCTTCCTCAAGCAGGGCCGGCGCTTCCCCTTCGCTACGCTGGTCGTGGTCTGGCTGCTGGTGTTCGTCGCGCTCGACAGCGCGTCGATGCGCGTGCTCCTCACCTGGGCAGGCGTGGTCAGCGCGCTCGCGATCATCCGCCAGCTGCTTTGCGTCGCGTACGCGAACGCGGGAAGCACGCCGCAGCTGCTGCAGCGGCGGCTGCGCATCGTCGTGACGGTCTGGGTCCTGAGCGGGCTGGTCGTCGGCGCCGGCGCGCTGATCTGGTTCCCCGTTCTCTCGCTCGAGGAGCGGATCGTTTTCTCGATCGCCTACCTGGCGGCCTATACCGGCGCGGTGGTGGTGTCGCTGTCGAGCCCGACCTCTTCGTTCCTGTTCGGTGCCGGCGTGCTCGGGCCGCTGGCCTTCGCTTGGATGCTGAGCGCACGCACGCCGGGCCTGATCATCGCGCTGATCCTCCTGGTCATGCTGATCTACGTCAGGGAAGCGGCGGGAGACGCGTACGACGCGATTCGCGCGGCGATCCGCTCGAAGTTGCGCGAGGAGGAGCTGGTGCGCAGGATGGAGCAGCACGGGGTGGAGCTCGAAACTGCGATGCGCGCGAAATCCCAGTTCCTCGCGGCCGCCAGCCATGACCTGCGCCAGCCGGTCACCTCGATGAACCTGCTGCTCAGCGCGCTGTTCGCCTCGCGCGACGCGCAGTCGGTGCGCAACGTGGCGTCGAAGTTCGAGGCGCCGTTGCGTGCGCTCGAGGAGATCCTGTCGTCGCTGCTCGAGGTCTCGCGGCTCGAGGCGGGCATCATCGAGGCGCACCGCCGCGTGTGCACGCCCGACGAAATCATCGCGCCGGTCGTGGCAGAGTTCAAGCCGCGCGCGGCGGCGCGGCGGCTGAACCTGCGCGCGACGAACGACGAGGCCGAGCTGTTCACCGATCCGGAGCTGGTGCGCAGGATCCTGCGCAACCTCGTGGACAATGCGATCAAGTTCACCGACGAGGGATCGATACAGATCGACCTTCGCGCCGAGGGAAGCGCGATGCTGCTCTCGGTCACCGACTCCGGACGCGGAATTCCGAACGAAATCCAGAACCGGGTCTTCGACGACTATTTCCAGGGAGAGAACCCGCATCGCGACCGCGCGCAGGGACTCGGCCTGGGGCTGTCGATCGTTCGCCGCCTGGTGGGGTTGCTCGGCGGCGAGGCGAAACTCACCTCCGCCGTGGGACGCGGGTCGCGCTTCGACCTGCGCCTTCCGAACGCGATCGCGCCCTACCACGCCGGCGGGGGATCGGGAGAGCGCGCGGCGCGCTACGGCACGCGGCTGTCGGTCTCGAACATCCTGGTGGTGGAGGACGATCGCCTGGTCGTCGACGCGATGTCGACGCTCTTCCGCACGCTGGGCATCGAGGCCCGGTTCGCGCTCGATGGCGACGAGGCGTTGATGGTCACCGCACTGGGGCGATTCATCCCGGACGTCGCGCTCGTCGACTACGGGCTTCCGGGGGCGATCGACGGAATCGCGCTGATCCGCGAATTGCGCGTGCGCCTGACGCGGTGCGTGTTCGTGCTCGTGACCGGGGACACCCGCCCGGAAGTTCTGCGCCGCGCGGCCGACTCGGGTATCCCGGTGCTGCACAAGCCGATCACGGTCGAGCGGCTAAACGAGAAGCTGGAGGAACTGACCGCGCGCGAGGGCTGAGCCGCGCGCGCACGGGCCGCTACGACAGGGCGCTCTGCAGGGTACTGCTGCAGGGCGCTACTGCAGGGTGCGCCGCTGCATCCAGGCCTGCGTGACCGCCACCACCTGCGTGCGGTTGCGCACGCCGAGCGCGCGAAAGATGCTCGCCACGTGGGTCTTCACGGTGTTCGGCGAGATGTTCAGCTGGCGACAGATCTCCTTCGTCGTCAGGCCTTCGGCGAGCAACTCGACGATCTGGCGCTGGCGCTCGGACAACTGCGGGTGCTGGTGCGCGCGCGTTCCGGCGGAAGGCGCGCCGTGCACGATCGGGCGGTAGGGCTCGGCCGCGGCGGCGATCGCCGGACGGCCCTGCAGGATGTTCGGCGGAATGTAGGTGCCGCCGTCGAGCACGAGTTGCAGCGCGTCGACGAGCACGCGGTGCGGCGAGGTCTTCGGGATGAAGCCGCGCGCGCCGGCGTCGAGCGCGTTGCGGATCGTCTG
>JAHDXY010000079.1:0-14728 GCA_023384005.1 Burkholderiaceae bacterium
ATGAGCCGCCGCATCTGTGTCGCGCTATACAATCACATCGCGGCGTTGCGCCCCGCGGCGCTGTCAAAGGACGGCGTCCCCGCGGCCGACATCGAGCGCGAGCGCTCGATCGCGACGCAAAAGGCAGCCGAGTCCGGCAAACCGCCTGAGATCGTCGCCAAGATGGTAGAGGGCACGGTCCAGAAGTACCTCAAAGAGGTGACGCTGCTCGGGCAGACTTTCGTCAAGGACGACAAGCTCAGTGTCGAGCAACTGCTCGGGAACCGCGGCGCGTCGGTGGCGAGTTTCACTCTGTACGTGGTCGGAGAGGGGATCGAAAAGAAGGTCAACGACTTCGCGGCCGAGGTCGCGGCACAGGCTGCGGCCGCGGCGCGCTGAACGCGCCCGGCGGCAGCAGCCCGCCGAATTCGGCGATAATCGCCGCTGAAGTGCCTGCGCCGCCCGGCTCCGCGTCGACGCCGCAACGCGCAGGACTGGCGCTGCCCGCAACGCTGCGCGCGGGCCAACGAGCGACGGGGGGGTGACGGTGAGTTCGGTTTCGACGGTCGCAACAGGTTCACCGGAGGCCGCGCGCCGCGACATCCCACAGGCCACTCCGGTGTTTCGCAGGGTGCTGCTCAAGCTCTCGGGCGAGGCGCTGATGGGCGACGATTCCTACGGCATCAATCGATCGACCATCGAGCGCATGGTGCGCGACATCGGCGCGATCAGCGCGCTCGGCGTGGAGATCGCGCTGGTGATCGGCGGCGGGAACATCTTTCGTGGCGTGGCGCTCGGTGCCGCAGGGATGGACCGTGCGACCGCCGATTACATGGGCATGCTCGCGACCGTCATGAACTCGCTCGCCCTGCAGGACGCGCTGCGCCAGGTCGGGGTCGAGGCACGGGTACAGTCGGCCCTGAAGATCGAGCAGGTGGTCGAGCCGTATATCCGGCCGAAGGCGCTTCGCTACCTCGAAGAAGGCAAGGTGGTGATCTTCGCGGCCGGCACCGGGAACCCGTTTTTTACCACCGATACCGCGGCGGCGCTGCGCGGTGCGGAGATCGGCGCGGAGGTCGTTCTCAAGGCGACCAAGGTCGACGGTGTGTACAGCGCCGATCCGGCGCTCGACGCCAGCGCCGAGCGGTATCAGTCGATCAGCTTCGACGATGCGATCGCGCGCAAGCTGAAGATCATGGACGCAACCGCGCTGTCGCTTTGCCGCGACCAGCGCCTGCCGATCAAGGTGTTCTCGATCGTCAAGGAAGGAGCGTTGCGCCGCGTCGTTCTGGGTGAAGACGAGGGAACGCTCGTGCACGTGTGAGCGCGAGGGCGAGGAACTACAAGGAGGACCGATGAGCGTTGCCGACATCAGGAAGAACGCCGATCAGAAAATGCACAAATCGATCGAGGCGCTGCAGAGCGCTTTCGGCAAGATCCGCACGGGGCGCCCGCACGCCGGACTGCTCGATCACGTTCACGTCGATTACTACGGCTCGATGGTGCCGGTCAGCCAGGTCGCGAACGTCGTGGTGCTCGACGCGCGCACGCTGGGCGTGTCTCCCTGGGAAAGGAAGATGGCCGCCGTGATCGACAAGGCGATTCGCGATTCGGACCTGGGCCTGAACCCGGTGTTGATGGGCGAGTCGATCCGGGTCCCGATGCCGCCGTTGTCCGAAGAGCGGCGACGCGAGCTGACCAAGGTGGTCAGGTCCGAAGCCGAGCACGCCAGAGTCGCGATCCGCAACCTGCGCCGCGACGCCAACGATCACCTCAAGAAGCTGCTCAAGGACAAGGAGATCTCCGAAGACGAAGAACGACGCGCCCAGGATGAGATCCAGAAGCTCACCGATCACTGCGTCGCCGAGATCGACACGCTGCTCGCTTCCAAGGAGCAGGAGATCATGACGGTCTGAGCGCGGCGCCAATGAAAGGTTTTCCGAGTTCCACACAGCAGATCCCGGTCGTGCGCGACGTTCCCCGCCATGTCGCGATCATCATGGACGGAAACGGACGCTGGGCCACCACCAGGCGTTTGCCCCGCGTCGCAGGCCATGCCAAGGGCGTCGAGGCGGTGCGCACGGTGGTCGAGGCCTGCGCGCGGCGCGGCGTCGAGTACCTGACCCTGTTCGCGTTCAGTTCGGAGAACTGGAGGCGCCCCGCGGAAGAGGTCTCGCTGCTGATGCGCCTGTTCGTCAACGCGCTCGAACGCGAAGTCGCGCAGCTCTCCGACAACGGCATCCGCCTGTGCGTCGTGGGGGACCTTTCCGCCTTCGAGCGTCGGCTGCGCGAGCTGATCGCTTCGGCGATCGAGCGCACTGCCGGCAATACCCGGATGACGCTCACGATCGCCGCCAACTACGGCGGACGCTGGGACATCGTCCAGGCGATGCGTCGCCTGCTCGCCAAGCGTCCGGAGATCGCGAACGATCCCGAGCTGATCACCGAGGAGGCGCTCGCGCCGCACCTCGCGATGGCCTACGCCCCCGAGCCCGACCTGTTCGTGCGCACCGGCGGCGAACAGCGGATCAGCAACTTCCTGCTCTGGCAGCTGGCCTACAGCGAGTTCTATTTCACCGATGCCTTCTGGCCCGACTTCGACGCCCGTGCGCTGGACGACGCGATCGCGTCGTACCGTAATCGCGAACGGCGCTTCGGGCGCACCAGCGCGCAAGTCGCGACCTCGGCCTGAGCCGGCGCGCGCAGAGCTGCGATGCTCGCGAAGCGAATCGTCACCGCCGTCGTCCTGCTTGCCGTCCTGCTGCCGGCGATTCTCGTCGCACCCGACTGGGTCTGGGGAGTGGTAAGCCTTGCGTTCCTTGCAGTCGCAGGCTGGGAATGGGCGAATCTCGTGCCGGATCGCGCGCGCCGGCGCACGGCGGTGGCGCTGGTCGCGCTCGCCGGGGGAGCAGTGCTCGTCGCGCGCGCACGCTGGAACTGGCCCGAGGGCGCGTTGCTCGCCGCTTGCCTGCTGCTCACGGTGTTCTGGAGCGTTCTCGGCCCGGCGAGGCTCGCGCGACACGCGGCGCATCGCGGCGGATGGCCGCTGGGCGCGGCGCTGCTGTTCGGTTGCTGGATCGCGCTGTACGAGCTGCGCGCGATCGGTCCCGTTGCGCTGCTGTCGTCGATGGCCGTGGTGTGGGTCGCCGACGTCGGGGCCTACTTCGTCGGCCGCGCGTTCGGGCGGCGCAAGCTCGCCCCGTCGATCAGCCCGGGCAAGAGCTGGGAGGGTGCCTTCGGTGGCGCGGCGGCGGTCGTCGCGGCCGGCCTGCTCGCCGCCGGCGTACCGTCGCTCTCGGAGTCGCTCCCGGCGCTGCTGGTGCGATCGCTCTCGCCCTGGCTCGCGGTAGCGGCACTGGTCGCGCTGGTGGCCTTGTCGATCGTCGGGGACCTGCACGAGTCGCTGCTCAAGCGTCGCGCGGGAGTCAAGGACAGCGGTACGATCCTTCCGGGCCACGGCGGCGTACTCGACCGGATCGATGCGCTGCTCCCGGCGATGCCTGCGGCCTTGCTGCTCTACCTCGTGCTGCGATAATCGGGCCATGCAATCGATCACAGTGCTCGGCGCGACCGGTTCGATCGGCGACAGTACGCTCGATGTGATCGCCCGCAACCCGGATCGCTTTCGCGTGTTCGCGCTCTCGGGGCGCGAGCGAATCGATCGGCTCGCATCGCTGTGCCTGCGCTTTCGACCGAAGTACGCCGCGGTGCCCGGCGCAGTCGAGGCGGCGAGCCTGCAGGCGATGTTGCGCGTTTCGGGTTGCAGGGTCGAGGTGATCGACGGGCCCGAGGCGCTCGCGCAGGTCGCGGCGCACCCCGAAGTCGATACGGTGGTGGCGGCGATCGTCGGCGCGGCCGGACTCGAGGCGACGATCGCGGCGGCGCGTGCCGGCAAGCGCATCCTGCTGGCGAACAAGGAGGCGCTCGTCATGGCCGGCCCGGTATTCGTCCAGGCGTGCCGTGAGTCGGGCGCGACGGTCCTGCCGATCGACAGCGAACACAATGCGATCTTTCAGTGCCTGCCGCCGGGCGCAGGGATCGGAGCGGGCGCACTGGATGGCTCAGGCGTACGCCGCATCCTGCTGACCGCCTCCGGTGGTCCGTTTCGCTCGTGGACGCTCGAGCAGATGCGTGCCGCCACCCCGGAACAGGCCTGTGCACACCCGAACTGGAGCATGGGGCGAAAGATCTCGGTCGATTCTGCGACGATGATGAACAAGGGCCTGGAGCTGATCGAGGCGCAGCTGCTGTTCGGCGTGGCGCAAGCGGACATCGAGATCGTCGTGCACCCGCAGAGCGTGATCCATTCGCTGGTCGAGTACCTCGACGGTTCGGTGCTCGCCCAACTTGGACACCCCGACATGCGAACGCCGATCGCACACGCGCTGGGACACCCGGCGCGCATCGCGAGCGGCGTCTCGGTCCTGGATCTCGCGTCGATCGCGCGGCTCGACTTCGAAGCCCCGGATCCGCTGAGGTTTCCCTGTCTTCGCCTGGCACGCGAGGCGCTGCGCGACGGGCCGGCGGCGGTGTGCGCGCTCAATGCAAGCAACGAAATCGCGGTCGACGCCTTCCTGCGCGGGCGGATCGGGTTTTGCGAGATCGCGCAGCTGTCCGACGCCGTTCTCCAGGACTTCGGTTCGCATCCCGCGCCGCGCGATGTGAACGACGTCCTTGCGCTCGATGCCAAAGCCCGCACACTGGCAGCTGATCGCATCCTGAGGACCGTCGCATGACGTTCATCCAGACCCTTTTCTCGTTCCTGGTCGCTCTGACACTGCTGATCTTCGTCCACGAGCTGGGCCACTACCTGGTCGCCCGCTGGTGCGGCGTGAAAGTGCTGCGGTTCTCGATCGGTTTCGGCCGTCCGCTGATTTCCTGGCACGTCGGCGCCGATCGTACCGAATGGGTGGTAGCGGCGATTCCGCTCGGCGGCTACGTGCGCATGCTCGATGAACGCGAGCCCTCGAGCCTCCCGATTCCGGAGCAGGATCTTCCCAGGGCGTTTTCGCGCCAGTCGCTCGCGCGGCGAAGCGCGATCGTCGCTGCCGGGCCGATCGCGAACTTCCTGCTGGCGATCGCGCTCTACCTGTCGTTGAACCTGATCGGCGTGATCGAGCCGGCCGCGGTGGTGGGGCAGCCCCCCGCAGCGAGCGCGGCGGCCAGCGCGGGTCTGGTCGATGGCGACCGGATCGTCACGATCGACGGACGCGAGCTGCGATCGTGGAATGAGCTGCGCCTGCGGATGATCGATCCGGTGATCGAGCGCCGCGCCGCGCAGCTCGAGATCGATCGCGGCGGAGCACGCCGGACGGTCGCGGTGCACACGGCCGCGCTGCCGCCCGGCGAGATCGAGCGCGACTTCCTGCGCTCGCTCGGGCTGGAGCTGGCGGGCGGACGGGTCCTGGTGGCGAGCGTGCTGCCCGAGAGCGCAGCGCTGCGCGCAGGGCTCAGATCGGGCGACGAGGTCGTGGCCGCCGCAGGCACCGGCCTCACGCGTGCCTCTGAACTGATCGAGATCATTCGTGCCCACCCGGCGAAGCCGCTCGTGCTCGACATCCGTCGCGGCTCCGACGATCTGCGCATCGAGGTGATTCCAGACGCGAAGGCGTCTGAAAGGGCCGAGGACGCTGGCCGCATGATCGGGCGCATCGGCGCGAGCATCAGCCACCGTGTCGAGACGGTGGAGGTGCGGTACGGGGGGCTGGAGGCGCTCGCGCGGGCGACGCGTCAGACCTGGGACATGTCGGTGTTCTCGTTGCGCATGCTCGGAAAGATGTTCACCGGCGAGCTGTCCTGGCGCAATCTGAGCGGGCCGGTGTCGATCGCGGACTACGCCGGCCAGAGCGCGCGCGTCGGCTGGTTCGCCTACGTCTCGTTTCTCGCGCTGATCAGCATCAGCCTCGGCGTGCTCAACCTGCTGCCGATCCCGGTGCTCGACGGAGGCCATTTGGTATATTACGCACTCGAGGCGTTGCGCGGCCGACCGCTGTCGGAGCGCGTCGTTGAACTGACCCAGAAAGCGGGGCTCGCCATGATCGCTGCGATGATGGTACTTGCCCTGTTCAATGATTTAACCCGCCTGATCGGATCGTGATGCCCTTTCTGCGCCCCGGGCGCGGCATTCGCTCGAAGGCTGCGCTTCGCGTCGCCGCGGGGCTCGCCGCCGCACTCGTCTCCCAGTTCGTCAATGCGTTCGAGCCCTTCGTCGTGCGTGACATCCGACTCGACGGCGTGCAGCGCACCGAGCCGGGCACGGTGTTCGGTTACCTGCCGGTCAAGGTCGGGGAGCTTCTCACCCAGGACAAGGCGGCCGCGGCGGTCCGCGCGCTGTTCGCGACGGGGTTCTTCAAGGACGTGCGTCTCGAGGTGCAGGGTGACGTTCTCGTCGTGCTGGTCGACGAGCGCCCCGCCATCGCCTCGGTGACGGTTACCGGTACGACCGAATTCGACGAGGACACCGTCAAGCGCGCGCTGCGCGACAACGGTCTGGCCGAGAGCCGGATCTTCGATCGTGCAGTGCTCGAACGCGCCGAGCAGGAACTCAAGCGCCAGTACCTGAGCCGCGGCAAGTACGCGGTGCGTGTGACCTCGACCGTCACTCCGCTGGAACGCAATCGGGTGGGGATCTCGCTCGCGGTCGAAGAGGGCGAATCGGCGCGGATCAGTTCGATCCGGATCATCGGGAACAAGGCGTTCACCGAGAAGCAACTGCTCGAGGAGTTCAAGCTCGCCACGAGCGGATGGTTTTCCTGGTACACGAAGAGCGATCGCTATGCGCGCGAGAAGCTCTCGGGTGACCTGGAAGCGCTGCGATCGTTCTACCTCGACCGCGGTTACCTGGAATTCGCCGTCGACTCCACCGAAGTGTCGATCTCTCCAGACCGCGAGGACGTCAACCTGACGATCGGGATCAGCGAGGGCGGCGTGTACCGTGTGAGCGCGGTGCGCTTTGCCGGGCAGTTGCTCGGTCGCGGCAAGGAGTTCGAGCAGTTGATGCTGCTCGCCCCCGGAGAGACCTTCTCCGGCAAGAAGCTCGCCGATTCGCAAAAGGCGATTCTCGAACGCCTGGGTGCACTGGGCTACGCGTTCGCCAGCGTGAACCCGGTGCCGCAGGTCGATCGCGACAAGCGCGAGGTCGCCTTCGACGTCCTGGTCGATCCTGGTCGCCGCGTCTACGTGCGCCGCATCAATGTCGCGGGAAATTCGCGCACGCGCGACGAAGTCGTGCGCCGTGAACTGCGCCAGTTCGAGGATTCCTGGTACGACTCCGAGAAGATCCGGGTTTCTCGCGAACGCATCGGGCGCCTGGGCTACTTCACCGACGTGCGAATCGATTCGGTGCCGGTAGCCGGAGCTCCCGATCAGGTCGACCTGAACGTGGTCGTGACCGAACAGGCGTCGGGCGCGATCAGCGTGGGGGTGGGCTTCTCGAGTGCGGAAAAGGTCATCTTCAGCGGCGCGATCAACCAGCAGAATTTCCTCGGCACCGGCAAGTCGCTCGGCTTGACTCTCAATACCAGCAAGCTGAGCCGCAACATCAGCGTTTCGTACACCGACCCCTACTACACGCCCGAGGGCATCAGCCGCTCGTTCGACCTCTACACCCGCCTGTTCAACGCAGCCGAGCAGCAGCTCGGCGACTACCAGTGGCGTTCGTCCGGGGTCGGGCTGCGTTACGGCATCCCCTATACCGAAGTCGACCGGATCTTCTTCGGACTCGTGGTGGAAGCCAACGAACTGAAGCTGGGATCGAACGCGCCGCTGCGTTTCAAGGACTACGTCGCGGATTTCGGCTCGCAAAGCGCAGCGCTTCTAGCCACGGTTGGCTGGCGCCGCGACTCGCGCGACAGCGCTTTCGCGCCGACCCGGGGGCGATACCAGAATGCAACCCTCGAGTTCTCGATTCCGGCGCTCGACTTGCGCTACGGGCGTGCCACCTATACCGACCAGTGGTACTGGCCGGTTTCGCGCGACTACACGATCGCCCTGAACGCCGACCTGGGCCACGGCAGGAGTTTCGGCGGACAGCCTTATCCGCTGTTCAAGAACTTCTACGCCGGGGGGATCGGTTCGGTGCGCGGCTACGCGCAGTCCTCGCTCGGGCCGCGCGATCCGGTCGACGACATCGCGCTGGGCGGGCAGACCAAAGTCATCGGCAGCGTCGAGTTCATCTTTCCGCTGCCCGGCACCGGAAAGGACCGCAGCTTTCGCAGCTTCGTCTTCTTCGATGCCGGCAACGTCTATCAGCAAGGGAGCATCGACCTGGGAGACCTGCGCTATTCCTTCGGCCTGGGCCTGAACTGGGCCTCGCCGATCGGGCCGCTCAAGCTGAGCGTCGGCTTCCCGATCAATCGCGCCACGAGCGATCGCACCCAGCGAATGCAGTTCCAGGTCGGCACCGGTTTCTGAGCCAGCGCTGGAACGCGACGCCTTCTGTGAGACAATTTTCCCCGATGGCTATCCCCGAGACACTGCGCACGATGAAGAACTGCCGACCCTGGCTGCTGGCGTGTGCGATCGCCATGGCGATCCCTGTCGCGCACGCGCAGGAAACCGCCAAGATCGGCTACGTGAACACCGAGCGCATCCTGCGCGACGCCGCGCCCGCGAAAGCTGCGCAGCAAAAGCTCGAGGCCGAGTTCAGCAAGCGCGACAAGGAGCTGCAGGACATGGCGGCGCGACTGAAGTCGCTCGGCGAGCGGCTCGATCGCGATTCGGCGGTCATGAACGACACCGAGCGCGGCCGGCGGCAGCGTGAGTTCGGCGAGCTCGAACGCGACCTGCAGCGCAAGCAGCGCGAGTTCCGCGAGGATCTCAACCAGCGTCGCAACGAGGAACTCGCGCAGGTGGTCGAGAAGGCGAACCGCGTGATCCGCCAGCTCGCAGAGCAGGAGAAGTACGATTTCGTGTTCCAGGAAGCGGTTTACGCCAGCCCCCGTGTGGACATCACCGACAAGGTCCTGCGCGCGCTGACCAACGTCAAGTAGGCCGGCCGGCGCCCACGTCGCGCAATGGCCCGTTCGCTTCCCCATCCGGTGGCGCTGCGCGCGCTGGTCGAGCGATTCGGCGGCGTGGTGCAGCCCGAAGGCGCCGATCCGCCGATCGTACGTCTCGCCCCGCTCGCCAGCGCCAGGTCGGGCGACCTGAGCTTTCTCGCAGCGCCGCGGCATCGCGCGTCGGCGGGGGGCACCCACGCCTCGGCGGTGATCGTTTCGGCCGAGCTCTCGCCGGCGTTGGCGCCAGACGTGGTCCGGGTAGTCGTCGACGACCCGCTCGCGCATTTCGGCCGCGTCGCGCGCTGGTTCGAGCACGTCATGGAGGGCGATGCACCGCAGCCCGGAATCGACCCGAGCGCCTCGGTATCGCCCCGCGCAGTGTTGGGCGCGGGGGTTCGCATCGGCGCGCACTGCGTGATCGAAGACGGGGTCGTCGTCGGGGACGACTGTTCGATCGGAGCCCACACGACGCTCGCCCGGGGTGTGCGCGTCGGCGCCGCGAGCGTCGTGCACGCGAACGTGTCGGTCTACCGCGACTGCACGCTCGGCGCGCGCTGCATCGTTCATTCCGGCACGGTGATCGGTTCGGACGGCTTTGGTTTCGCCCGCGAACACGGGCGCTGGTCGAAGATCCCGCAACTCGGAACGGTGGTGATCGGCGACGACGTGGAGATCGGGGCGAACTGCGCGATCGACCGCGGCGCGCTCGAGGACACGGTGATCGGCGACGGTTGCAAGCTCGACAACCTGATCCAGATCGCGCACAACGTGCGCATCGGCGAGCACAGCGCGCTAGCCGGTTGCGTGGGTGTCGCCGGCAGCGCCGTGATCGGCCGGCGCTGCATGATCGGCGGCGGCGCGGGCATCCTCGGGCATCTGGAGATTTGCGACGACGTGGTCGTCTCGGCGATGAGCCTGGTGACCAGGTCGATTTCCGAACCGGGCTTTTACAGCGGCGTTTTCCCGCTGATGCCCAACGCCCGGTGGGAACGTTCGGCGACGATCGTGCGCCGCCTTCCCGAGCTTCGCGACCGGGTGCGTACACTCGAACAGGCCGTGCGCGGCGCTCCAATGGACAGCTCCGATGAGCAAGGCGAGGACTGAAGCGATGACCACTCTCGATATCCGTGCAATTCTCGAGCACTTGCCGCATCGCTATCCGATGCTGCTCGTCGATCGCGTGCTCGAGATCGAGAAGGGGGAGCGGATCGTCGCGATAAAGAACGTGTCGATCAACGAGCCGTTCTTCGTCGGGCACTTTCCGCACCTGCCGGTGATGCCGGGAGTTTTGCAGATCGAAGCCCTGGCGCAAGCCGCCGGGATCCTTTCGTTCCAGAGCATGGGGCGGGTATCGGATGCGGCTTCGGTCTACTACTTCGTAGGCATCGACAACGCACGCTTCAAGCGTCCGGTGGTCCCGGGCGACCAGCTGCGCCTCGAAGTCAGGATCACCCGGGTCGCGCGCTCGATCTGGAAGTACGCCGCCCGAGGCACCGTCGAGGGACAGGTGGCATGCGAAGCCGACCTGATGTGCACGCTGCGCGCGATCGAGGCCGCCGCGGGCGCCACGCCGGCCAGCGGCTGACGGCCGGCGCCGCCGTGGACCGCATTCACGCCAGCGCGCTGGTCGACCCGCGCGCCGAGCTCGATTCCAGCGTCGAGGTCGGGCCGTATTCGATCATCGGTCCCGAGGTGCGCATCGGCGCCGGCACCGTCATCGGCCCGCACGTGGTGATCGAGCCGCACACGACGATTGGCCGCGACAACCGCGTGTTCCAGTTCGCGTCGATCGGCGCAGCGCCGCAGGACAAGAAGTACGCGGGCGAGCCGACACGACTCGAGATCGGCGACGGCAACACGATCCGCGAGTTCGTCACGCTCAATCGCGGTACGGCGCAGGATCGCGGCGTCACGCGAATAGGTTCGAACAACTGGATCATGGCCTGCGTGCACGTCGCGCACGATTGCGTCGTCGGCGATCAGACGATCTTCGCCAACAGCACCAATCTCGGCGGGCACGTGCACATCGGTGACTGGGTCGTTCTCGGCGGCTACACCGGCGTGCACCAGTTCTGCAAGATCGGCGCGCACGCGATGACCGGCGTCGGAACGGTCGTGCTGCACGACATCCCGCCGTTCGTGATGGCCTCGGGCAACACGGCGCAGGCGCACGGCATCAACAGCGAAGGGCTCCGGCGCCGGGGCTTTGGAAACGACTCGATCAACGCAATCCGTCGCGCCTACAAGACGCTGTACAAGAGCGGGCTGACGCTCGACGAGGCGCGCACGCGGCTGGCCGAGCAGGCGCTGCAGCAGGGACCGGGTAGCGAGGAGATCGAGCGGATCGTGTCCTTCCTGCGCCTGGTCTCGCGCGGGATCGTCCGCTGAGCCGCTCGGGTCGGCATCGCGCGAATGAGCAGCCTCGCTGTCGTCGCCGCGGAAGCCTCGGGGGATCTTCTCGTAGCGGCGGTGCTGCGCGGCATGCGGCGCACCGACCCGGAACTGGTCGCCGCGGGCGTCGGGGGCCCGGCGATGGCCGAGCAGTGTTTCGATGCCTGGTATTCGACCGACGCGCTGTCGGTGCGTGGCTACGTCGAGGTGCTGCGGGCCTATCCGCGCCTGCTCGCGATGCGCAACGCAATCCGCAAGCGCGTGATCGAATGGCGTCCGGCGCTGTTTCTGGGAGTGGACGCGCCGGACTTCAACCTCGGGCTCGAGCGGCGCCTGCGCGAGGCCGGCATCGCGGTCGCGCATTTCGTCGGTCCGTCGGTCTGGGCGTGGCGCGCAGATCGCATCGCGCGCATCCGTGCCGCAGTCGATCACATGCTGCTGGTCTTTCCCTTCGAGGAGAAGCTCTACCGCGACGCCGGCATCCCGGCGACCTACGTCGGCCACCCGCTTGCCGACCTGATTCCGCTGCAGGTCGATCGCCCCGGCGCTCGCGCCGCCCTCGCGCTCGAGAGCGCCGACGCGACCATCGCGCTGCTGCCGGGAAGCCGTCCCTCGGAGGTCGAGTACATGGGGGCCCTGTTTCTGGAAACCGCGGCGTGGATGCAGCGCGCGCGCCCCGGGCTGCAGTTCGTCCTTCCGGCGGCCGGGCAGTCGCTGTACGCGCGTCTGCGCGACCTGGCGGCGCGCACGCAGCCGCAGCTGCGCCTGACGATCGTCCAGGGTCGTTCGCACCTTGCGCTCGCCGCTGCCGACGCGGTGCTCGTCGCGAGCGGCACCGCCACGCTGGAAGCGGCGCTGATGCGCCGCCCGATGGTCATCGCCTACCGGATGGCATGGCTCAGCCACCGGATCATGCGTCGCCAGGCGCTGATTCCCTGGATCGGTCTGCCGAACATTCTCTGCTCGGAGTCGCTCGTGCCCGAGTTCGTGCAGGATGAGGCGCGCCCGCAGGCAATGGGCGCGGCTCTTCTGAACCAGCTCGACGACGATGTCTCGCGCGCGCGAATCGAACGGCGCTTCGGGCAGATCCACGCCGAGTTGCGTCGCGACTGCGCGACGCGAGCGAGCGAAGTACTGCTTGGCATGATGGCAAAGGCACGAGGCGCGAATGCCTGAGCGCGAGCAGCCGTCGCTCGTCGCCGGCTCCGCGCAGGTGCTCGTCTGCGGGGTCGACGAGGCTGGTCGCGGGCCGCTGGCGGGGCCTGTCTATGCAGCCGCGGTGATCCTCCACCCGGGCGCGGCGATCGCCGGATTGCGCGACTCCAAGAAGCTGAGCGCTGCGCGGCGCGAGCTGCTCGCGACGCGGATCCGGGCGCAGGCGATCGCGTGGGCCGTGGCCAGCGCTAGCGTCGAGGAGATCGATCGGCTCAACATCCTGCAGGCCAGCCTGCTCGCGATGCGCCGCGCGGTCGAGTCCCTGGATCCCGCGCCGTCGCTGGCGCTGGTGGACGGCAATCGCGCGCCAGCGCTGCGCTGTACGGTGCAAACGCTTGTCGGCGGTGACGCGATCGACGCTTCGATCTCGGCCGCGTCGATCCTGGCGAAGACGGCGCGCGACGCGGCGCTGCGCGAGCTGCACCTGCTCTGGCCGCAGTACGGCTTCGACGCACACAAGGGATATCCGACCCCCGCGCACATCGTCGCACTGCGCCGCTACGGTCCCAGCCCCGAGCATCGCAGGAGCTTCTCCCCCGTGCGCGCGGTGCTTGAGGGCGAGGGCAGGTGACCCGCGGTGCGTGAGATCAGCTCTCGCGACAACGCGACCGCGCGCGAACTCGCCCAGCTGAGCGGATCGGCTCGCGAGCGGCGCAAGAGGGGAATGAGCGTGATCGAGGGCGTCCATCTGTGCGCAGCGTATCTCGACGGCGGGGGCGCGCCGCGCGATCTGTTCGTCACGCGGGCCGGACAAGCGCACCCGGAGGTGGCCGCGCTGCTCGCGCGCAGCGCCGTGCAGCCTACGATGCTCGCCGACGCGCTGTTCAGGTCGATCAGCGCTCTGGAGAATGGCGTCGGCGTCCTGATGCTGATCGACACCCCGCGCCCGCGCCTGCCCGCGCGCATCGACGCCGACTGCGTCTACCTCGATCGCCTGCAGGACCCCGGCAACGTGGGCACGGTGTTGCGCACATGCGCGGCAGTGAAGGTGCGGCGGGTCTTCACCGCCCCGGGCACCGCCTGGTGCTGGTCGCCCAAGGTGCTGCGCGCCGGCATGGGTGCGCATTTCCATCTGGATCTGCACGAATCGGTCGCGTGGGACGAGATCGCCGCGCGGATCGACGTCGCGGTGCGAGCCGCGGTGGCGCGGCAGGCGCGCGCGCTTTGGGAAGTCGACTTGCGCGCGCCCGCGATCTGGCTGTTCGGGCAGGAGGGCGGGGGACTCGACGCGAGGCTGCTCGCGAGCGCGAGCCAGCGGGTGGCGATACCGCAGTCCGACGCGGTCGAGTCGCTCAACGTCGGCGTTGCCGCCGCGTTGTGCCTGTACGAGCAGATGCGCCAGCGCACGCAGCCCGGGTGAGCGCGCATCGCGCGGCGGGCGGGCGCGTTTCGGGCTCGGCGGGCGGGCATCGAGCCGGGGCGCTCGCGGGCCGCGGCGATGGATTCACCCGGTTCAGGGGCGCGGGATCTGCAATTCGTGCAGGATCGTCGCCGAGATCTCCTCGATCGACTTCGTCGTAGAGGACAGCCAGCGTATGCCTTCGCGCCGCATCATCGATTCGGCCTGCGCCACCTCGTAGCGGCAATTCTCGAGCGATGCGTACCTGCTGTTGGGGCGGCGCTCGAAACGCACTTCCGCGAGGCGCTCGGGCGTGATCGACAGGCCGAACAGCTTGTGCTTGAAGCGATAGAGCACGTCGGGCAACTGGGCGCGCTCGAAATCCTCCGGAATAAGCGGGTAGTTCGCCGCGCGGATCCCGTGCTGCATCGCGAGGTACAGGCTGGTGGGCGTCTTTCCGCTGCGCGACACGCCGACCAGGATCACGTCGGCTTTGCTCAGCCCGGTGTGCGACTGGCCGTCGTCGTGAGCGAGAGAGAAGTTGATCGCTCCGATCCTGCGACTGTACTGCTCGGTGTCGGCAGCGGTGTGCGAACGCCCCATCGTGTGCGTCGACTTGACGCCGAACTCGCGCTCGAGCGGGCCGACGAAACTGGAGAAGAGATCGAGGAAGAGCGCGTCGACCTCGCGAACGATCTCGTTGATGTCGGACCTCACGAGCGTGCTGAACACCACCGGGCGCAAGCCGTCGGCGGCGCCCTGCGAGGCGATCCTGCGCACCGCGTCGGCTGCCTTGTCCGGCGTG
>JAHDXY010000079.1:14738-15857 GCA_023384005.1 Burkholderiaceae bacterium
AAGGCGCACTTCGCGCAGCCGCAACTGTTCGAACTGCACCAGCAGCGAGTGCCCGAATGTCTCCGAGGTGATTCCGGTGCCGTCGGAGATGTAGAAGACGGTCCGGTCGTAGGTTCCGGCAGGGGTGTCCGGCATCGCGCGCTCCATCGTTTCCCAGGGCGCATTGTCGACGATCGGGAGCCAACAAGGCCGCAGACGCGCGGGAGGAAGTAAAATCTCCTGCCCGCAGCACGGAATGCTGCACTGGCCCGAATCGACGCCGCGTCCGGAACTCCCCGGCACGCGGCGCGGCGCGGTCGGGCCAGTACAGTGTTTCGGACGGCCGATCGGATCCGATCGGCCGGCGCCGACAGGATTTCTCATCATGCCCGGACTCGTGCACAATGAATCAACTCGAAGGGCGCCTGGTCGTCCCCTTCGAAGCATTGCGCATGACCGATGTCGAATCGGTCGGCGGCAAGAATGCTTCGCTCGGGGAAATGATCAGCCAGCTTGCTGCGGTCGGCGTACGCGTGCCAGGGGGCTTCGCGACGACCGCGCACGCGTTTCGCCGTTTTCTTGACGCCAACGATCTCACCTCGCGCATCGCCGCGCGACTCGACGGCCTGAACACCGAAGACGTCAAGGCGCTCGCCGAGTGCGGCGCCGAGATCAGGGCCTGGGTCGAAGCGGGCACGCTTCCGGCCGACCTCGAAGCCGAGATTCGCGTGCACTACGATCGGCTCCTCGCCGAATCGGGCGAGTCGATCTCGGTGGCCGTACGCTCATCGGCAACTGCCGAGGATCTTCCGGACGCCTCGTTCGCCGGGCAGCAGGAGACCTACCTGAATGTCAGCGGAATCGATGCGGTGCTCGAGCGCGTCCGCCACGTCTTCGCGTCGCTGTACAACGACCGCGCCATTTCGTATCGGGTGCACAAGGGCTTTCACCACGGCGATGTCGCGCTTTCGGCAGGCGTTCAGCGGATGGTGCGCAGCGACCTCGGCGCATCGGGCGTGATCTTCACGATCGACACCGAATCGGGTTTTCCCGATGTGGTCTTCATCACCAGCGCGTACGGACTCGGCGAGACGGTGGTGCAGGGCGCCGTGAACCCGGACGAGTTCTTCGTGCACAAGC
>JAHDXY010000469.1 GCA_023384005.1 Burkholderiaceae bacterium
ACATGCTCGGGCGCAACGATGCCCCGCAGGCCGCGGAGAAGGACGCCGCTCCGCCGCCGGAACGCGACGAGCGCCGTACCCGCCGCCTGCCGCCCAAGGCCGGCGCCCGCCCGGGCGCGGCGCGCCGCCGCCCCGAAGGGGAAGCGGCCGCCAAGGATGCTCCCGAGACGACTGCGGCCCAGGCGCCCAAGCCCGCGCCCAAGCGCGTACGCAAGGCTGCGGCGCCTGCGACCGGGTCCGGGACCGACAACAAGACAGGCGAATGAAGGAGTGAGCGATGCTGCAACCCGCTCGGCGTAAATACCGCAAGGAACATAAGGGGCGCAACAAGGGGCTCGCCACGCGCGGCGCCTCGGTCGCGTTCGGAGACTACGGCCTGAAGGCGACCGGCCGCGGCAGGCTCACCGCGCGCCAGATCGAGGCGGCGCGTCGCGCGATGACGCGCCACATCAAGCGCGGCGGGCGGATCTGGATCCGCATCTTCCCCGACAAGCCGATCTCGAAGAAGCCCGCCGAAGTCCGCATGGGCAACGGCAAGGGCAACGTCGAGTACTACGTGGCGGAGATCCAGCCCGGCAAGGTTCTCTACGAGATGGACGGCGTCGACGAGACCCTCGCTCGCGAGGCGTTCCGTCTGGCCGCCGCAAAGCTGCCGATCGCGACGGTGTTCGTCAACCGGATGGTCGGCGCCTGAGCGTCGCGCCAAGTACAACGAAGGCATACAGATGAAAGCCAGTGAACTGCGCGCCAAGGACAGCGAGGCGCTCGACAAGGAACTCGCCGAGTTGCTCAGGGCGCATTTCTCCTTGCGCATGCAGCACGCGACCCAGCAGATGTCCAACAGCAGCCAGCTGGGCAAGACGCGGCGCGACATCGCCCGCGTAAAGACAGTGATCCGACAGAAGGCCGCCGCGAAATGAGCACCGAACAGACAAGCACCCCGACGGGCACCGGGCTCAAGCGCACCCTGGTCGGGCGCGTCGTCAGCAACAAGATGACCAAGACGGTCACCGTGCTGGTCGAGCGAAAGGTCAAGCACCCGATCTACGGCAAGTTCATCGTCAAGAGCACGAAGTACCACGCCCACTGCGAGGAGGCGCTCAACGAGGGTGACAGGGTGGAGATCGTCGAGAGCCGCCCGATCTCAAAGACCAAGGCCTGGCGCGTCGCGCGGCGGGTCGACGCGACGCCGGCCGTTTGAGACGGCGCCTGCGCCACGCTTTCGGGCTTTGCGCAATCGAGAAACAGTGGTATAATCTAAGGCTTCCT
This sequence comes from Burkholderiaceae bacterium, assembly GCA_023384005.1. GTDB lineage: Bacteria > Pseudomonadota > Gammaproteobacteria > Burkholderiales > Burkholderiaceae_E > Quisquiliibacterium. The sequence goes on from JAHDXY010000469.1 coordinate 1,270, forward strand.
TCTGGAATCGTTCCCATGTTTCAGCGCGGGCGCGAAGAGAAGGGAAATCAACCCGAAATACGGGACCAAGACTGACCGACGCAGGTCGGAGCGCGCACTACGCGGCGCGACCGGCGACGGATTAAGTTGGGACGGAAACAGCAATGATTCAGATGCAGTCGACGCTAGGCGTCGCCGACAACACTGGCGCGCGCTCGGTCATGTGTATCAAGGTCCTGGGTGGCTCCAAGCGACGCTACGCGGGCATTGGCGACATCATCAAGGTGAGCGTCAAGGAAGCCCAGCCGCGGGGTCGCGTCAAGAAGGGCGAGATCTACAACGCCGTGGTCGTGCGTACGGCCAAGGGCGTGCGCCGGCCGGACGGATCGCTGGTGCGTTTCGACGGAAACGCCGCGGTCCTGCTCAATGCCAAGCTGGAGCCGATCGGCACCCGCATCTTCGGACCGGTCACGCGCGAACTGCGCACCGAGCGGTTCATGAAGATCGTGTCGCTCGCTCCCGAAGTCCTGTAAACGGGGGTCCGCGATGCAGAAGATCCGCAAGGGCGACGAGGTGATGGTGATCGCCGGTCGCGACAAGGGAAAGAAGGGCACGGTGCTGCGCCGCGTCGATGATGCGCACCTGGTCGTGGAAGGCATCAACGTCGTCAAGAAGAACCAGCGCCCGAACCCGATGAAGGGCCAGACCGGCGGCATCGTCGACAAGACCATGCCGATCGACC
>JAHDXY010000080.1 GCA_023384005.1 Burkholderiaceae bacterium
CGCATGCGGGTCCTGGGGATCAAGCCGCTATGATGAATAAGTGCGGTTGCCCTGCCCGTTGATCGAAGTGCCATCGAGGTCTGAAACTCTTCGCTTTGCATCTGCCAGAAGGCAAAATCATTCAGAATTTGCGCTGGATCGAAGCGCAAGGCAATCACCCGTTGGCTGAGGATGTACTTCGCGTCATCTGGAATTTGAGCAATATTTCCGAGCGGAGCTTCCATGGTCAGCAGAACGTCGCCTTTCTGTGTGCAGCCGTTCGTCATCCACCGCTGATACAGCTCCTCACTGCCAAAATAAGCTTCCCGAGAGGTGTCAATTCGCCCCGGCTGTACGTTGTTGGCTGACAAAGCAAGAATGTCCCCGCCACCCCAGTCCATGCCGAGTTTTCTGGGGGTGCGCCCCCTGAAGTCAATGGTGTGTTGGATGACGCTCTTCAGCGGAATGGCCTCCCACTCCCTCGGAATCAACCCCAGCGCCGACGCCTTGTACAACTCCGGCGCATCCTCCGCGCTCGGGCGCAGTTCGCCGTTCTCATCGACGCCACGGGTCAACAGATCGTGCAGCAGCCCTTCCTTGACCTGTTCGAGCTTGGCGATGAGGGCCTGGGTTCTCTCGATCTGGGTGTCGAGGGTGTCGAGGATGCGGGCGATGGCCGACTGTTCATCCAGATGCGGCGCGAAAACGAGGTGGTGCTTCAGTTGCCCCCACGATGTACGAGGCATCTTGGTGCCGATAGCTGTCTTTTCAGCTTCAGCTCCTACCGATTCTGTCTGAAATACCCTTGCCAAAAACCTGGGGTCGATTCCCGGCTTGGCTCGAAGCACAACGATATCCGTTGAGCAGTAGCCGTCGAACGGAGCCAGGACACATTTCCTGAGATTCGGGCGAAGCTTCCCGAAAAGCACATCGTTTGAACGGAAAACCGAGTTGGTGCTGATCGATGAGTCCGCCTGCGACCAGCCGAGCAACCGAGCGCCCTGTGACTCCAAATGCTCTAGGCCGATATAAGGCTTCTCCCGGTCCTTGCCGATTGCGATCTTGTCGTTAACTGCGATTGCAAGGCTGTCTAGCGATTGAGATTCAGACATACCCCAGCGCCCCCAGAAACCCCCGCAACTGCCTCGCCGCCGCATCCCGCTCGGTCTCGATGTCGGTCAGCGTCACCCGGTACTTGTCCCACCAGGTCTCGAAGGCAGTGATGATCTGCTGCCGTTGCTGGCGCACGTAGCGCTCCAGCAGGTCGGAGAGGTCGTTGCGCAGGATGGTAAGCACCAGCTCGGCGGCGGATTCCTGATCGAGCGCATCGACCGCTTCATTGAGATGCGCCTCGAAGCTCGCGCGCTGTTCCTTCAACTGCTTGGTTGTCTTGGTACGCGCAGCCTTCCAGCCCTTGATCTGCTCGGGCGTGGGGGCGTCTTCGTCTGCCTCCGCAACTTCCTCGTCATCGTCGCCCGGTGTGGCCTCGGCGGCCTTGATCTGTGCGTCCAGCTCGGCCTTGCGGGCCTGCAGTTCTTCGAGCGCGGCCACGTAGTCGGCCAGCAGAAAGCCCACCAGCTTGTGATCGAGCGGGTTGGCCTTGCTCTGATCGTCTTCGAGCAGCGTGATGATGCTGGTGCGCCAGGCATCGACGACACCTGTGACGCCCCGCGCCTGCAGGGTACGGAACTCGTTCTTGTTCTGCTCCCAGAAGCCCGCGATGATGCCGCGCACCGCGAAGGGGTCGAGCATGGCCAGCGGCTCCAGCGCAGCGGTGAAGCTGGTGAGCAGGTCTTCGCGTAGCTGGGTGAGGTGCTTGCCGTTGCCAGTGAGCGCGGTGATATGCGGGCCGTGTTCGCGCCACCATGCCTCGAAGGCGTCGCGCAGACGCGCTTCCTTGGTCTGCAGGCCGGGGTTGGCTTCGATGGAGGGTTTGAAGTCTGCGCGCTCGTTCAGGCCGTCCGCGAAATCCACGTAGGCGGTGTCCGAGGCCCGCGCCTTGAAGAGCGCCATAGGATCGAAGCCGTGGGCGTCGAACAGCGCTTGCTTGGCACGCACTTCCTTGATCGGTACGCCGCCCACCAGATGCGCCCGCACGTCCTGCGGTTCGGGGTCGGGGGTGTTGTCGGCGTAGCGGCGGATGTTGAGGTTGTAGTCGTTGTCGCGCAGCTCTTCGATGCCCACGATGCGCGAGAAGCCGGGTTCGTCCTTGAACGCTTCGTAGGTGGAGACGATCTTCTCGATGTGCTCGGGCAGCAGGTGGTTCTGCGCGCGGCCCTCGTAGAACTCGCGGTCGGCGTTGATAAACAGCACCTTGCCCTGCCGGTTGGCGGGCTTGGCGCCCTTGTTGCGCAGGATGAGAATGGCGGCCGGGATGCCGGTGCCGTAGAAGAGATTGGGCGCGAGGCCAATGACCGCCTCGACCAGATCGTCGTCGAGCATGCCGGCGCGGATGCGCTTTTCGTCGCCACCGCGAAACAGCACGCCGTGCGGCATGACCGTGGCGAGCAGGCCGTCGGACTTGAGGCAGGCGACCATGTGCTGCAGGAACATCAGGTCGGCCTTCTTGGCGCCCTCGGGCACCGCGCCGTAGCGGAAGCGCTCGGGGAAGTGCTGTGTGGGCGTGTAGCCGATGGAGAACGGCGGATTGGTGAGGATACGGTCAAAGCGCATCAGCTCGCCGCCTTCCACATGCTGCGGGTCGGTCAAAGTGTCGTCGTTTCTCAGATCCGCACTCGTGATGCCATGCAGGAGCATGTTCATCTTCGCAATCGACCACACCGAACCGGAGGTCTCCTGTCCGTAGAGCGAGAGCAGGCGCGAGTCGCCGCCGTGCTCGTCGAGGTACTCCTTGGACAGGATCAACATACCACCCGAGCCACAGCAGGGGTCATATACGCTGTGACCTTCCTGCGGCTTCACCAGCCGCACCATCATGCGCACCACTGAGCGCGGCGTGTAGAACTCGCCGCCCTTCTTGCCGGCCGAATCGGCGAAGTCGGCGATCAGGTATTCATAGGCGGCGCCGAGGAGATCCGGAAATTCGAAGTCGTCGTTGCGCAGGCGGTATTCGCTGAAATGCTCGATGAGGTCGCGCAGCTTGCGGTCCGGCAGCGTGGTCGCGCCCACCTTGCGAGTGAAGTCGATGTGCTCCAGCACCCCCGCAAGACTCGCGTTGTGCTCTTCCAGCCCGGCCAGCGCCTTGTTCAGGTAGTTGCCGACGCCGTGGTGGGCCTCGTTGAGCAGGTAGTCCCAGCGGGACTGCTCGGGCACGAAGAAGCCGGCGCGGTACCAGCTGCGGGTTTCGGCGGTGGTGAGCGCCGTGGCTTGGTCATTGCCATCCGCAACCAGGTTGGCAACCACCTGCTGCTGGCGCTCCTCGAAGACGTCGGAGCAGCGCTTGAGGAACAGCATGCCGAAGATGTATTCCTTGAACTCCGAGGCGTCCATTTTGCCGCGCAGGATGTCGGCGGCTTTGAAGAGGTGGCGTTCGAGCTGGCTGAGGGTGAGGGGCATGACGTCTGGAAAGTAGGTCGCGTGTGGGGCAAGGATCGAAAGATGGATGAAGATGGGGCCTGCGTCAAACCTTCCTTGCGGCGATAGCGAATGCAGCGATCAAGTCTCCTCGCATGGTGGCTGTGGTGATTGCCCGGCCTTACGTGGAGCTGCACGTAAGACGGAACACCTTCCGCATGCCTCCAGCAACAGGCAGTACCTCGGCCACAGCATAACTTCACTCAAGCGACGCTTTCGCCTGCAGAACAACGGTAGCTGACGTCCGCTATTGCGGATCAACACTCAGTGGCGTGCGAGGAAGCCCGGACCACGGAACGTTCTGTCCAGCCGCTCGTCGCGGTATGTAGCTCCCCTCGCTGACCTGATGAGGGGAACTACGTTACGTGCGACGACAGCCTCGTCCTGGGTGGCATAGCTGGCCAGCGACCATTCGTGCCGGAAGTACTTCGGCAGGACGATTCGCTCCGATTTGTCGGAGACGTGGCTGCAATACACAAGGCCGGCAGGTGTGGTTTCCACTTCTGCCCAGAGGCACGGCGCCCACGGGTGTCCGCCATGCAGGAAGATGGCTACGTCCGCGGCGTGTGTCGCCTCGATCCTCAATCCTCTGTCAGCTTGGGCGACGAAGCAGCAAAATGCGTCGTCCTTGCGGTAGTACGAGAGGCGCCCGATCGTACCGTCCGAACACCAGGAGCCGTTGTTCCAGTCGTAAACGAGTCCGTTCGTCCCGCCCGGGTATTTTTGGTCGAGCGCTTCAATCTGGAATACGAGGCTATACCCCTCAAGCAAAATTCCCATGCGTGCCCTCTTAGTTGCGGTTGATGCGTTTGTAGCGATGGCCGACTGTGATGACCTGCCCGCTGGTTGTCACCACGAGATAAGCGTCGAGTTGGTTCTCGAGTTGTTTCCCTTGCTCCGGTCCGACGTGCCTGAGCAGTTGAGAGCGTGACGCCTTGTCGAAGTAGCGAACGACGCCACCGCGGTGGTCATAGACCTTGCGGCCCCATTCCATGAGGTAGCCGACGGTTGTCTCGGAGATGGCCCTTTGCTGCATCTGGGCGACCGCGTGATTGCTGAGCTGCATACCTACCTCCCGTCGTGACCTTACGATGCGAGGAGTTTGATAGAGTATGTGGCTCACCGGCTGCGCCACAAATTTCATGTAGAAAGTGAAAACTGGCTCATCCTGTAAGCCAGTGTTGGTGATACCGTTTCCGCCTTCATGAGATGGAGGAGAACGGATGCAAAAGCCGGCAGGAGAAATCGTCCTATCCGCGAGCGATCTATCCTATTTCGCGGAATGTGCTCATCGGACCTGGCTTGACCGCCATCACCTCGACCATCCGATGGAGAAAGCTGAGGACGACGATCAGGCCAGGCTCATCCAGAACAAGGGATACGAGCACGAAGAGCGGTTCTCCACGACCCTGAAGGAAGGGGCCGAGTCCTTCGTTGAGATCGGTACCGACTGGTCGCTCGAGAGGAAGCTCGAAGCCACCCGGGCGGCCATCCTCCGTGGCGTTGAAGTCATCTATCAGGCGACGCTCAAGAGGGGCAACCTGATGGGCCACGCGGACTTTCTAGTGCGATCGGGTCGTGGCAGCGGCGGACAGTGGCTGTATGAGGTTGCGGACACCAAGCTCGCCCACTCTACCAAGGCGAAGTTTCTCCTCCAGCTCTGCTTCTATTCCGATCTGCTCTCAGACGTAACCGGCGAGCGCCCCCACCATATGCACGTCGAACTGGGGAACGGGAAGCGGGAAAGCTTCCGAGTCGGCGACTATTTCCACTACTACCGCTCGCTCCTGGCCAGACTGCTCAGTTACCTCGCTGCGTATCCCGATGCGACCGACGTGCCTTACCCGGTCCCGTGCGACCACTGCAGCCTGTGCCCTTGGCGGGAGCGTTGCGCCGCCAAGCGGATCAAGGACGACCACTTGTCTGCCGTTGCGGGCATTACCCGGCAGCAGATCGCGCGACTCGAAGCCGCCGACGTCCGTACTGTCGCCGCCCTTGGGGAGCTCTCGGCCACGCAAGCCGTGCCCAGGATTGCGTCCGAGACCCTGTGGAAGCTCCGGGAGCAGGCACGTTTGCAGGTGCTTGAACGAGAGACGGGCGAACAGGCCGTCGAGTTGCTTCCAGTGGAGATTGGATCGCGCCGGGGTTTTGCCCGGTTGCCAAAACCGGACCAGGGGGATCTCTTTTTCGACATGGAAGGCGACCCCATGGAGGAAGGGGGGCTCGAATACTTGTTTGGCCTCTACTACTTCGATGCCGGCAAGCCCGTGTTCAAGGCGTTCTGGGCCCACACCCGCGAAGAAGAACGACGGGCGTTCATCGAGTTCATCGACTTCGTGATGGATCGCCGGGCAGCGTATCCCGGTATGCACCTCTACCACTACGCGCACTACGAGAACACGGCGATCAAGCGGCTGATGACGTCACACGGGGTGCGTGAATCCGCTGTGGACCAGCTCCTGCGCGAGGGCCGCTTAATCGACCTTTACAAGGTGGTGCGGGAGGGTCTCCGCGTCTCCAAGGACAGTTACTCGATCAAAGCCATCGAGGCGTTCTACTCCGAGAAACGTTCCTCGGATGTCAAGAAGGCGACCGACAGTATCGTCGCCTATGAGCAGTGGCGGGAATCAAGGGCCCCCGAACTCCTCGAGTCCATCCGCCAGTACAACGAGGAGGATTGCCGCTCGACCTGGCAGCTACGTGACTGGCTGCTCTCCCTGCGCCCCGTGGATGTGTCGTGGTTTGAGGTCGCCGAGACGGAATCGAAGCAGCCGACACGCGCAAAGTCGGACAAGACCTTGGAGCACGAAAAGCGCCTGGAGAACTACCACGAACGCCTGGTGGCTCATCCGGAGAACCCGGAACTCGATCCGGAGCTGGCCATACTGGCCGACTCGCTCCTCGACTTCTACCGCCGGGCCGCCAAGCCACAATGGTGGGCAATCTTCGACCGCCGTGAGGCCGAACTGGAGGAGTTGATCGAGGATCCGGAAGTGATCGCCTGCCTCCATGATCCCGAGTACGTTGGCGATGGCGATAGGTTTCCCGTCTACCGGTACCGCTATCCTGAACAGGATTTCAAGGTACGCCCTGGCGATCGTCCCCTTCGTCTCGACAACCTCAAGGAAGTGAGGGTCTGGAAGATTGACGAGGATGGGAATGCCGCCGATCTCGAGCTTCGCTTGGGAAAGGATGAGCTCGAACCTCCCGCCACCCTGTCGGTGTCGATCGGTGCGCCGATAGACATGTCCGCAATGCAGGGCGCCGTATTCGACTTCGCAGAATCTCTTATCCAAGGGGGAAACCGTTACAAGGCCATACGGGACTACCTGCAACGGCGGACGCCGAACATTCGCGGGCTTGATCCGGGCCTTCCGATCGTCAGCGCTGACTCGACTCCCCTGGAAGCAGCCATTTCGGCGGTCGAGCGACTGGATTCGTCCTACCTGTTCATCCAGGGACCACCGGGAACGGGCAAGACCTACACCGGCTCGCACCTCATCGCCTCCCTGCTCAAGGCTGGCAAGCGGGTAGCCGTATCGTCGAACAGCCACAAGGCCATCAACAACCTTCTCGAAGCAGTCGACAAGCGCATGGCGGAGTTCGGGCAGCCCTACTTCGGCATGAAGAAAATATCGAATGCAGAACAGGGAATCGACAGCGAGAACATTATCAACGTCGGGAGTAACTCGGCCTTTCTCGACGCCAATCCCAAGCCCCAACTCGTCGGTGGTACTGCCTGGCTGCTTGCGAACTCGAATTTCAGGGACTCGTTCGACTACCTCTTCATCGACGAGGCCGGGCAGGTCTCGCTGGCCAACACCATTGCGATGGGCATGTGCGCAAAGAACCTGATCCTGCTCGGTGACCAGATGCAACTCGGGCAGCCAATCCAGGGCAGCCACCCCGGCCGCAGCGGGGAGTCGGCATTGGAATTCCTACTGGATCGCGAGCCGACAATCGCCACGGAGAAGGGAATATTTTTGGATGTGACCTATCGGATGCACCCCGACGTCTGCCGCTTCATTTCTGATGCGATCTACGACTCCCGTCTCCGCTCAGCGGCTTCGATGCTCGAAAGGCGGCTCACCCTCGATAGTTCGGCCCACCCGGCGCTCCAGCCGACCGGGATCCGCTATTTCCCAATCTCGCACGACGCCTGCTCGCAACGGAGCGAGGAAGAAGCGTCTGCCGTTCGGGACATCGTCGAGAGCCTCCTCACCCAGCGATACCGGGACGGGGAAGGAAGTGAACACCCTCTCACCCTGGACAATATCCTGGTCGTGGCGCCGTATAACATGCAGGTCAATTTGCTGAAACGCTTCCTGCCCAAGGGTGCCCGGGTCGGGACGGTGGACAAGTTCCAGGGCCAGGAAGCCGAGGTGGTCATCGTATCGATGGCGACCTCGAGCGCGGAATACCTGCCCCGGAACCTGGACTTCCTGTTCAGCAAGAACCGCATCAATGTGGCGGTGTCGCGGGCGAAATGCCTGTCCGTGGTGATCTTCAGTCCGAAACTACTCAACCTGCGCTGCAAGTCACCCGGCGAGATGGCACTCGTGAATACCTTTGCCTACCTGAGAGGGGAAAACTGACATGGCCCAAGCGGCACGCTTGCGCGACATCGTCGCCATCCTGGAGGCCCGACGACATCCTGTACCCCGAGAAGTCTTTCTGCGTGAGTTGGGCGTTTCCTACGCCACCTTCAAACGCGACCTCGAGGTGCTGCGTGACCAATTCCAGGCGCCGATCACGTGGCAACCGGGCGAAGGCGGTCGCGAACGCGGCTACGTCCTGGAGGACAAGGGCTGGTCGTCTGGGAAGCTGGGATTGCCCCGGGCCTGGTTCACGTCGAGCGAGATCTACGCGCTCCTGATGATCGACACGTTGGCCACCCATATCGCACCAGGACTGCTGACGGAGCACCTTCAACCGCTCATCACGCGGATTACCTTGGCGTTGAGCGCAGCGGACGACACACCGGAGGACATCCGCTCACGCGTTCAGATCCTGGCTTCGGCCGCTCGGCGGCGGGATGCGGCCCATTTCGAGAACGTAGCCCAGGCGACGGTACGCAGGAACCGCTTGGAAATGCTGTACTTCACCAAAAGCCGGAACGAACGGAATACCCGGGTCGTCTCCCCGCAACGCCTCATTCATTACAAGGAAAACTGGTACCTCGTCGCGTGGTGCCACAAGGCAGAAGCACTGCGGGTCTTCGCGCTGGACAGCGTTGAGGACGCAAAGGTCCTCAAGGAGCCCGCGTTCGAGGCGGACAAGGCCGCGGTCGGCGCGATGGTCGGGAAGGACTTCGGAATCTTTTCAGGCGGCGAGAGGAAGTGGGCCAAGCTGCGTTTCTCCGCGCTCCAGGCGCGGTGGGTCGAGGCCGAGGTCTGGCATCCGGAGCAGAAGGCGTCTTACTTGGAAGATGGCTCCCTAGTGCTCGAGGTGCCTTACAGCGACCAGCGAGAACTGTTGCTAGACGTTCTTAGGTTCGGCCCTGAGGTTGAGGTGCTTGAGCCCCTGGAGCTCCGGGAAGAAGTGCGATCGCGGCTCCGTCGGGCCTTGTCGCAGTATGGATAAACAAGTAGCTCACTCGATGAGCTACGCCTTGATCTACTATGTGTTCGCGATAGCAGCGAAATAGCCCATTGATCAGTTTACATAAGGAACAAAGAGATATGGAGATGACAAACAAGGACACACGCCGTCTAGCTGTTCGGGATCTTCTCGGTAAAATTAAGTTCCGCTTGACGAAGGCAAGGGAAAAATCGGACGAATTTAAAACACCCGAAGGAAAGACGATTTACTTCTTCTGGACACAGGGAGGCGGAATCAACATCGCTATCGATCCCCGTGAGCCTTTCGAATCGCTGAAGAGTATCCCCGGCGTTGAATTTTCGAAGAAATCCAAGCCCTATGGGATTCGGGATGGATCTTCGATGACTGTGTTTCCTCGGGAGTACCAAGGGTATCGGCCAGAAGATGAAAGAAGCAAGGTTGGAAGGATGTTTGTTATCGAACAGGAAAGTCTTACCGAATTTTTGAGCACCTTGGTCGATCTTTTTTCCAGAAAGGGGCCGCTAACGAATAACGGAGAGGAAGCCCACCCTTCAGGTATGACTTCAGAATGTGCGAACTCGGCTGTAATGGAGGCTGATGAGGACACGACAGACGGCGATCCTGAGGCAGCCGGATCACAGGGGTACGAGCAGGATCCTGAGATGCGCAGTGCCGTGGAGTTGTACGCTGAATCGGTTGCGAAGAAGCACTACGTAATGCATGGGTTTCGGGTGCAAAAATTCGGAAAGCCGTTCGATCTGCTGTGTGAGAAGGAAGGCGAAACGATCCATGTCGAGGTGAAGGGATCGAGAACGAGGCTGGACACGGTCATCCTCACGATTAATGAAGTCTCTGATGCTGAGAACACCGATTGGCAGTCCGACCTGTTCGTAGTCGACCAGATCGTCGTAGAGAGGGTCGGCAACGAGTTTGTAGCTGGCGGTGGGGTGGCGAGAGTGATCCAGAAATGGGTTCCTGCCAGGGAAATGTTGGCACCCTCTCAGTTTAGATACCGCCTGCCCGACGAGAACCAATGGAAACTCCTGAAGTGACAGCCACTCGCCGGAGAAAATGGGCCATATGAGCATGGTAAGCGTCCGGGCGATGCCGTCTTCCTTCCAGCGTAGCTGTCGCTGACGATCCCCCCTCGGAGGGGGCACCCAACTTTGTGCCCACAGTTGCATTCATGGACACAAATTTGGACCAACGCCCGCATCGCGGCCCGCGCGGCCCGTACCGCCGCCATTCGATTGAGTTCAAGCGTGCAGTGGTCGAGCAGTCCCTGCAACCGGGCGCTTCCGTGTCGCGTCTTGCGCGCCAGCACGACGTCAACGCCAACCAGATCTTCGCGTGGCGCAAGGCCTACCAGGAAGGTCGCCTGGGGGGAGCTGCGTTCGTGCCGATCATCCTCGCCGACACCGACGATGAGGACGCGCCCGAGATGGTCGATACCTCAGCGGCCGCGTTCGGTCGGCTGACGATCGAGCGCAAGGGCGCACGGCTGACTGTCGAAGGACGTCCCGACGCCCAGGTGCTCGCGCAGGTTCTCGCGGTGCTGCTGCGGTGATCGTCCCGCCTGCGGGCACGCGGATCTGGATCGCAGCCGGGATCACCGACATGCGGCGCGGCTTCGACGGCCTGGCCGCGCTCGTTCAGACCCAACTCCAAGCCGATCCCTTCAGCGGACAGATCTTCGTGTTCCGGGGCCGGCGTGGAGATCGGATCAAGGTGCTGTGGTGGGACGGCGACGGGCTGTGCCTGTTCGCCAAGCGGCTCGAGAACGGTAAATTCGTCTGGCCGCAGGTGACTCATGGGACCGTGGCGCTGACGCCGGCCCAGTTGTCGATGCTGCTCGAGGGCATCGACTGGCGGCGTCCGGTCAGAACGGCGCCGAATCGCGCTGCATAGCGGCTTATAGGAGCTTTTTAGCGTCATTTGACGGCGTTTGGCGGCATGCTCCGGTATCATGTCGCCATGTCGAACACCCCTGTTTCCTCTCCTGACGAAGTCATCGCCCTGCGGGCGAAGGTGAGCGAACAGGCCGCCGAGATCGAGCACCTGAAGCTGGTGATCGCCAAGCTGCGCCGCATGCAGTTCGGCCGCAGCTCGGAGCAGATGAACGAGATGCTCGGCCAGTTGGAGCTCTCGCTCGAGGAGCTCGAGGCCCTGCGTGCGGAGACCCCGGCCGAACCGGCGACGCCAGCCGATACGCGCGAGGCGCCCCCGCCCCGCAAACCGCTCCCCGATCATCTGCCCCGCGACATCGAGGAGCACCTGCCTGCGGTGTGCGACTGCCCAGCCTGTGGCGCCTCGCTCAAGAAGCTGGGCGAGACCGTCAGCGAGATGCTCGAGTACGTGCCGGCGAGCTTCCGGGTGATCCGTCATGTGCGCCCGAAGTTCGCCTGCAGCCGCTGCGACACGATCGTGCAGGCGAACGCGCCCGCACGGCCGATCGCCCGGGGGCTGGCCGGCGCGGGGCTCCTGGCCCATGTGCTGGTCGCGAAGTATTGCGATCACCTGCCGCTGTACCGCCAGAGCACCATCTACGCTCGGGAGGGTGTCGAACTCGAGCGCTCCACGCTGGCCGACTGGGTGGGGCAATGCAATGCGCTGCTGCGTCCGCTGGTCGAGGCGCTGCGCAAGCATGTGCTCTCGGCCACCAAGCTGCACGCCGATGACACGCCCGTGCCGGTGCTCTCGCCGGGCGAGGGCCAGACGCGGACCGGTAGGCTGTGGACCTACGTGCGCGACGACCGCCCCGCAGGCGACGCGACGCCGCCGGCGGTGTGGTTCGCCTACTCATCCAACCGCCGGGGCGAGCACCCGCAACGCCACCTCGCGCACTTCAAGGGCGTGCTGCAGGCCGATGCCTTTGCCGGATTCGCGCCGCTCTATCTGGGCGGGACCATCCAGGAGGCCGCCTGCTGGGCGCATGTGCGGCGCAAGTTCTACGATCTGCACAAGGCGCAGGCCTCGCCCCTGGCGGCCGAGGCGATCAAGCAGATCGGCATGCTGTACGCAGCGGAAGAGTCGATTCGTGGCAAACCGCCCGAACTGCGCCAGGCGGAACGGCAGGCACGTGCCGGCCCTATCTTGGTCGCGCTACGCGCCTGGCTGGACGCCACCCTCAAGCAACTCTCGCAGAAATCGGCATTGGCCGAGGCGATCCGCTATGCGCTCGCCCGCTGGGACGCGCTCGTGCGCTACAGCACCGACGGGCGCATCGAGATCGACAACAACGCCGCCGAACGGGCGCTGCGCACGGTCGCCCTGGGTCGGAAGAATTTCCTCTTCGCGGGCTCTGACGCGGGAGGCGAGCGTGCGGCGGCGATCTACAGCCTGATTGGCACGGCCAAGCTCAACGGCCTCGATCCTGAGGCCTACCTGCGCCATGTGATCGGCTGCATCGCCGAGCATCCGGTCAATCGTGTCGATGAGCTGTTGCCGTGGAAGGTCGAGCTGAAGGTGCTGACTCCCGAGCAGAAGGCCGCTTGATGAAGCATCCCGCCGCCGATTCGCTGGCAGCGCTCAAGAACGTGGACTGGCTGATCTCGAATGGTGGCCAGATCTCGCTCGGCGCCGTCGGGTCGGTGGAGTGTGCCGCCGTCGCGAGTGATGAGAGTGACTGCCTGGCGATGCTACAGCGCCGCGACGGTGAGTCCCTCTACCAGCTGCTGACTCGCCTCGATGCCGCCATCGCCCGTGCATGGGATGAGGGCGAGTTCACCGACGAGATCAACCCGGACTGCTGAATCACTTGCAAGACGGCGATCCTCGGACGCTTACTGAGCATGAAGATCATCATTTCGTCTTCCGAATCGGTGGTCTGCCCGTCTTGCAACCACCAGTTCTCGCTCGATCAGGGGGTTGGCCGCCACACGATCGAGGACTACGAGCAGGAGTTCACGGACACCCTGACGAGCGAGAAGAAACGCTCGAGGAGAGCCTGGCCAGGGAGGCCGAAGGGAAGGCCAGCAAACTGTTCAATCAGTTCATTCTTCAATCAGAATACCTGCATGACGCGGCAATCTGCACCGTTCGAGAGATTGCTCGTTGTTCGGAACATGAATAGAGTACAAATAAATGCCATGCATATACTGCGGCACCATAGAGAATATGGCGAGAAGTCACGTAATAAGCAAATTCATTAGGAATGGCATTACTGGAATAGCTGATAATAGTGGAAAAAATAAATACAAATTCACATGGATTGGCCGCAAAGATCTGCCGAATCAAGATCTACCAAAGCCGAGTTTACTCTGCCAATACCATGATAGTAAGTTTGGAGAAATGATTGAATCGCCAGCTGCTAGGATCCTACTCCCCAGTAATACACAATTTCACAAATTGAATGAGGTTCCAAAAGGATGGGTAAAGAAAGTACTATCCATTAATTCAGAAAGCTTGCGGTCGATTACCGTTGCGGAGTATCACACTAGCGATTTTTCGGCGGATGATGCTATCCGCAAGTTTGCAGTTCTGACTGCATGGCGAGCACTGCATGCGATGAATATGGAAAAGAACCCGGCGGTAGTCGCATTTCTTCAGTCTCCTGCAGGTCAGCAAGTTCAACAGGATACAAAAAATTTTCTTGACTTAGAGAAATCCACTTTTAATCATACGTACCCTTACTTTGGTTCTATTTATCTGACTGGCCCACTCCACGCTTCATTTATTACCAGATCCGAAGATGAAGTGCCATTCGCATGGGCTTATCTTGAGGGACATGGGCAAGTTGGAATCGTAGTGCTACTTGGGTTCTGGGTTGTCATTTGGCCTTTGCTGCCTGATGGCCACCCGAATAGGGATTTCCGAACACTAAGGCAAATGGCTTTTGTGGACTGGCATAGCTTCTTACTTAAGCAATACAGTTCTAACAAAATATAAGTATGCAACATCGAGAACACCCAAGACGATCCTGCTTCAGAATGACGGATTGATTGACGGTGCTGGTTATCTGAACAGCGCTGGTTCCTTGCGCTGACCGGTGCCGCCCGAGAACCATCAAGGTTTGAGTGCCGACACCGGCCACTAACGAGAGAACGCCGTCTTGTTCAGGCCGGTGAAGCAGCCTCAAGCTCGCGAACGATTTCTTCGAGTTGCTGCCTGGAGGGTGCCGAACGCCCAGCCTTTTGAAGCACCTTATCGAGCATCGACAATGCCAAGGCGTCGCTCGCGAGATTGCGGGCTAGGCTAAGAGGCGTCATCCCGTGGATATCCTCTTTCGACAGTGCCTCCGGGTTGATCGCGATCAAGCGCCTCAAGGCATGCAGGTTTCCTGACCACGTGGCAGTATGAAGTGCGGTGCGATTATCGACCGTCGACAAGTCAGCTCTGCAGCCATGCTCCAGAAGCATGTCGACACACGATTTACTGTGCGCCTTCACGGCAGAGTGCAGTGCCGTCTTGCCAGTAAAGTCCTGAAGGTCATGGTCTGCTCCAGCCGCGAGCAGGCTTTCGACCATCTCCGAGCAGCCTTCCTCTGTTGCGAGCATGAGCGGTGTCTGCCCCTTGAAGTCTTGCATGTTCAGTTGTTCGGGGCCGAGTTGTTTGGCGATGAGGCAGATCGCCGACCGCCAGCACCCAAGCATCCGATGCGCCTCCGCTTGTGAGGGAGAGAGCGCAGATGACTGAGCGAAGGCCAGTTGTGATGCGGCTTGAGCGAGGTGCGTCCGAATCTTTATGAGCGCAAGAATTGCCGAGTTCCCGTCAACATCCGGCAACCTGGAGCGAAGCTGCTTCTTGTTTTTCTGACACCAAGCCAAAAGCGCCTCTTCGTTCGTTTCGCGCAAGTGAGACATGAATCCGCTTAGTAGCGTTTTCAATTCATTGGCGGTTCGGGGAGAGCGCCTTTCTGCATCCCGGTAAGGGCTGTAGAGCTCATCCCAGAAGTACTCTGATACTTTGCGGGCGACATTCTCAATCTGGGGCATTTCCTCGCTTTCGATAATGCCACCGGCGAGCATTGCCCTGAAGTAGATCTCATGGTTGTTGACGATCAACCGCCCGTCGGCCAGCGCAGACGCGAACGCATCACGGGCCGCCTCGCCTCGAAGAGGCCCGTAGTTGCGCTCGGTCGCCGACTCCATTGCGGCCTTGAAGTGCTTTGTGGCTCCCTCAAAATCGTTGCAGGAGAGCAGATGCTTGGCTTTGTAGTGCTGTACCGGGCCTTTCCAGAGGGAATAGGACTGACTGCCCTCACACTCATCAAGCAGGGCCTCGACCCTAGCCCGGCAGTCTTTGTCTTTCTTGGCGGCTTTATTGTTCAGCAGTGCATCTAACTCAAGTATCGCGACCTGAATGGATTCGGACGGAGTCTGGGCCAACTCCTTCAAGCGATTGAGCGCTGCGCGCTGTGCTTTGGATGCCTTACCCACCGACTGAGCAACCTGCAGCACGACGTTGAATCGGCTCTCACTCTGCAGAATGCGCCAAGGGGAGCCGGACTTCAGTCGCGTCTCCAAGTCGATTTCCGCCACGAGTTCTTCGACCAATTGCTTCTGTCGTTCGAGGTTGCGCCGGATGATGAGCGTCGCAGTTCCCGCATTCAAGCCGATATGGTCATCAAGTTCGGTTTCGGATGACATTGACGAAAATCTGTGACTGATCTCCCGCGCTAGGGCAGGACACCAGTCGTCGCGCCGGGACGGCAAAATCGACAAGTTGAAGTTGACCCTTTTCCGTGGACACCTGAACCTTACGGATCAAGGAGTCCCAA
>JAHDXY010000081.1:0-1136 GCA_023384005.1 Burkholderiaceae bacterium
AAGAACACCGAGGCGACCAGGTAGAGCAGGACGACGAGGTTGAGATCGAGCTTCATGTAGCGGGTTCCTTCACGGCCGGTGCGTTCGCGCTCAACCCGCCTTGGGCGAGCCGGCCTTCGCGGAGCCCGCCTTGGGCTCCTTCTTCCTGAACATCTCGAGCATCCGGCGCGTGACAAGGAAGCCGCCGAAGACGTTGACCGCGGCGAGCGCCACCGCGAGCACGCCCATCGTCTTGCCGAGCCCGGTCTCGGTGAGCGCCGCGGCGAGCATCGCGCCGACGATCACGATCGCCGAGATCGCGTTGGTCACCGCCATCAGCGGCGTGTGCAGCGCTGGCGTGACGTTCCAGACCACGTGGTAGCCGACGTAGATCGCCAGCACGAAGATGATCAGGTTGACGACGGTGGGATTGATCGCTTCCATCTTGGATTCCGGTTCGTTTCGCCTCAGGCGGGCTTGCGCACGACTTTGCCGTCGGTGCACATCAGGCAGGCCGCGACGATGTCGTCTTCGCGGTTGACGACCAGCTGGCCTTCCTTGTCGATCACGAGCTTGAGGAAGTCGAGCACGTTGCGCGCGTACAGCGCCGACGTGTCCGCCGCGACGGTCGCGGGAAGGTTCGGTTCGCCGATGATCTGCACGCCGTGCTTGAGCACGGTGGCGCCCGATTCGCTGATCGCGCAGTTGCCGCCCTGCTCGACCGCCATGTCGACGATGACCGAACCGGGCCGCATCGCGCGCACCATGTCCTCGGTGACCAGGATCGGCGCCTTGCGCCCCGGGATCAGCGCGGTCGTGATGACGATGTCCGACCCCTTGATGCGCTCGCCCACCGCCGCCGCCTGTCGCTGCATCCACGACGCCGGCATCGGGCGCGCGTAGCCGCCCACTCCCTGCGCGGCCTCGCGCTCCTCGTCGGTCTCGAAGGGCACGTCGACGAACTTCGCGCCGAGCGATTCGATCTGCTCCTTGACCGCGGGGCGCACGTCCGAGGCCTCGACCACGGCGCCCAGGCGCTTGGCCGTCGCGATCGCCTGCAGCCCCGCGACGCCCGCGCCCAGGATCAGCACGCGCGCGGCCTTCACGGTGCCGGCGGCGGTCATCATCATCGGCATGGCGCGGTCGAATTCATGGGC
>JAHDXY010000081.1:1146-7185 GCA_023384005.1 Burkholderiaceae bacterium
CGCCTTGTAGCCGGCGATGTTGGCCTGCGACGAGAGCACGTCCATGCTCTGCGCACGGGTCGTGCGCGGCGCCGCTTCGAGCGCGAACGCCGTGATCCCCGCGCCGTTCATCGCCTCGATTCCGGCGGAGTTGAAGGGCTCGAGCATCCCCACCAGCGTCGCGCCGCGCCTGAACAGCGCGAGCTCGTCGTCCTGCGGAAGCCTGACCTTGAGCACCAGGTCGGCCCCGAACGCGGCCGCACGATCGACGATCTTCGCGCCGGCGCCGGCGAGCGCCTCGTCGGTCTGCGCGGCGCGCACCCCGGCGCCGGACTCGACCATCACTGCGTGGCCGGCGGCGACGAGCTTCTTGATCGTCTCGGCGGTCGCCGCGACGCGCGTCTCCCCGGCTCGGGTTTCGGCCGGGACTCCGATCTGCATGGAACCTCCCTGGGGACACCGTTCTTCGACCCGGTTTATAACATGGGCCCAGCCCGCGGGGCGACCACCGGGATCAAGGCGGGGTCGGTAGAATCGCGTCTCGGACACGATCCGGCAAGAGCGATGGACTACTGGAAACCGAATGTCACCGTGGCGGCGGTGATCGAGCGCGACGGCCGTTTTCTGCTGGTGGAAGAGGAAACGACGGACGGGTTGCGCCTGAACCAGCCGGCAGGGCACCTCGATCCCGGAGAGAGCCTCGCGCAGGCGGTGGCGCGCGAGACGCTCGAGGAAACGGCGCATCACGTCGAAGCGGTCGCGTTGCTCGGTGCGTACATGAGCCGCTACCGCAGCGAAGCCACCGGAATCGACGTCACCTACCTGCGTTTCGCCTTCGTCTGTCGCGTCGTGCTGCACGACGCGGAGCGCCTGCTCGACACCGGGATCGTGCGCGCGCTGTGGCTCGACGCCGACGATGTCCGGCGGCGCGCCGACATCCATCGCAGTCCGTTCGTGATGCGCGCGATCGACGACTATCTGGCGGGCCGGCGCTATCCGCTGGAGGCGATCTACACCCACCCGAGCTGCGTCTACGGAAATGTCTAGCATGGCCGATGCCACGCTCGACGCGCCCGCTGCGGCGATCCCGCAGGGCGACGGGCGGCGTATCGTGGTCGGTCTGTCGGGCGGCGTCGATTCGTCGGTGAGCGCCTGGCTGCTCAAGCAGCGCGGCTGGGACGTCGTGGGCCTGTTCATGAAGAACTGGGAAGACGATGACGACGACGCGTACTGCTCGACGCGCCAGGATCTGATCGACGCGGCGAGCGTGGCCGACCTGATCGGCATCGACATCGAGGCGGTGAACTTCGCCGCCGAGTACCGCGAGCGCGTCTTCGCCGAGTTCCTGCGCGAATACTCGGCGGGCCGCACGCCGAACCCGGACGTGCTGTGCAACGCAGAGATCAAGTTCAAGGCCTTCCTCGATCACGCGCTGCGCCTGGGCGCACAGACGATCGCGACCGGCCACTACGCGCGTATCCGGGAGGCGGGCGAGCGCGCGTCGCAGGCGCGGGGTTCCCCGGACGCGCCGCACGAGGCCGGCGCGGCGCACGAGGCCGGTGCTCGGTGCGAGGCCGGCGCAGCGCGGCTGGAGCTGTTGCGCGGCGTCGATCCAGGCAAGGACCAGAGCTACTTCCTGCACCGGCTCACGCAGGGCCAGCTCGCCCGCGCGATGTTTCCGCTGGGGCACCTGCACAAGCGCGAGGTGCGCGCGATCGCCGCGCGCATCGGCTTGCCCAACGCGCGCAAGAAGGATTCCACCGGGATCTGCTTCATCGGCGAGCGCCCGTTTCGCGAGTTTCTCTCCCGATACCTGCCCACGCGCCCAGGGCCGATCCGCGCCGAGGACGGTCGCTTGCTCGGCGAGCACGTCGGGCTGGCGTTCTACACGCTCGGCCAGCGCAAGGGCATCGGCTTGGGCGGCACCCGCGAGGGCAGCGGCGAACCGTGGTACGTGGCGCGCAAGGACCTTCAGACCAACACCCTGTGCGTGGTGCAGGGGCGCGACCACCGGTGGCTGATGTCGCGCAGCCTGCGCGCGCAGGACGCGCATTGGGTGAGCGGCGCGCCCCCGGCCGGCGACGCGCGCCAGGGCGCCGAGCCGCTGGTCGCCAAGACCCGGTATCGCCAGAGCGACGCCGGTTGCAGCATCGAGGCCGGCGCCGACGGGCGCTTCTCGCTCGTCTTCGACGATCCGCAGTGGGCCGTGACGCCCGGGCAGTCCGCGGTGCTCTATCGGGGCGAGGTCTGCCTGGGCGGGGGCATCATCAGCGAGGCCGCCGCGTGACGCTCGCGGCGGCGCCGGTGGCGGCGATCGCGGCAGCGTTCGCGGCAGCGCTCGCACCTCCGTGCCGGGTCGCGGCGCGCGGCCGCGTCGCCGCGCGCGGCGGGGTCGCGGCGCGCGGCGCGCTCAGGGCGTCGATCGCGGCGTTGCTTGCGGCGTCGAACTTCTTGCCGATCGCGTGGGTGCACGGTGCACAGGCCGCGGACACGCCGGTCACGCTCAAGCCGCTCGCGCAGGTCGTGGTCCATCCGCTGCGCGACGCGCAGGCCTCGGTGCTCGCGCGCAACGAGAGCAGGCTTTCGGCCGAGATCGCGGCGACGGTGGTCTCGGTGCCGGTCGACACCGGGCAGACAGTGCGCAAGGGCGAGGTGCTGGTGCGGCTCGAACAAGCCGATGCGACGCTCGGCGTCGAGCGCGCGCGGGCGCAGCGCGACGCGCTCGCCGCGCGGCTTGCGCTGGCCGACGCCCAACTGGCGCGGGCGCGCGAACTTCGCGAGCAGAACTTCATCTCGATCGACGCTCTGGCCCAGCGCAGCGCCGAGGCGAGCGCGATGCGCGCCGAACTGCGCGTCGCCGAGGTGCAGATCGGCACCGCCCGCAGCACGCTCGAGAAGACCGTCATCCGCGCGCCCTACGACGCTGCGGTCAGGGCGCGCCACGCGCAGGTCGGGGAGCTGGCCGCGCCCGGCACGCCGCTGGTGACGCTCACGCAGCTGGGCGCGGTGGAGATCTCGGCGGCGATTCCGGCGCAGGACGCATCGCGCATCGCGCGCGTGAACGACTTCGCGTTCGAGGGCGCGGCGCAGCGCTACGAACTGAAGCTGCTGCGCCTCGCCCCGGTGGTCGATCGCGCGACGCGCACGCGCGAGGCGCGTTTCGCGCCGGTGGGGCCGGCTCCGCTCGCCGGCGCGGAAGGGCGTCTGACCTGGAGCGATCCGCGCGCGCACGTACCGCCCGAGATCGCGGTGCGCCGCGCCGGCAGGATCGGCGTGTTCGTCGCCGAGGGCGCGAAGGCGCGGTTCGTCGAACTCGAGGGTGCCCAGGAGGGTCGGCCCGCGCCGCTTCCGGCGAGCCTGGCCGGGCAACTGGTCGTCGCCGGACAACACGCGCTGCAGGACGGCGCGTCGATCGCGCCGCGGTGACCGCGCGCACCGCAGGGCTCTCGCGCGTCGCGGGGGCGCGACCGTGAAGTTCTACGCCGCGCTGTTGCGCAACCACCCCTTCGCCAACGTCTGCTTCGGGATCGTGATCGCGCTCGGGGTTCTCAGCTACCTGTTGCTGCCGCGCGAGCAGGACCCTGAGATCAACTTCAACTGGGTCAACATCGTCACCGTCTTGCCCGGCGCGTCGGCCGAAGACGTCGAGCGGCTTGTGACCGAGCCGCTGGAGGACGCGATCAAGGGCGTGGCCGACGTGCGCTTCGTCGTGTCGAGTTCGCGCGAGAACGGCTCGAACATCCTGGTCCGTTTTCGCGAGATCAGCGAGCGCGTGTTCGACAAGCGCGTGAACGACCTGCGCCGCGAGGTCCAGAACGCGGCTTCGACCGAGTTGCCGGTTCAGGCGAGGGATCCGTTCGTGATCGAGATCACCACCTCGAACGGATTCCCCACTGCGATCCTCGCGCTGCAGGGCCAGGCCGACGACGAGACGCTGCGCTCGCACGCGCGCGCGATCAAGGCCGATCTCGAGCGCCTCGCCGGAGTCGACCGCGTCTTCGCCACCGGCCTGCGCGCGCCCGAGCTGCAGGTGCGCTACGACGCGCACCGCCTCGCCGCGCGCGGGCTGACGCCGGCCGATCTGGCCGATTCGGTCGCGGCGTGGTTCCGCGACACCTCGGCCGGTTCGACGCGCGCGGGCGAGACCGAATGGCTCGTTCGCCTGCAGGGGCAGTCCGGCGACCTCGAGCGCACCGCCGGCATCCCGGTGATCGGCGCCTCGGGTGCGTCGGCGCAACTGGGCGAGGTCGCGCGGGTCGAGCGCACCCGCGCCGACGCATCGCAGCGCGCGTCGATCGATGGCCGGCCCGCGGTCACGATGGCGGTGAGCAAGAAGAGCTACACGAACACGATCGACCTGGTCGAACGACTGGCCGGGTTCATCGTCGAGAAGAACCGGCTGCTCGCCGCGAGCGGCCTCACGCTCGCGCTCACCGACGACCAGACCATTCCGACGCGCAAGGCGATCGGCGTGATGCAGACCAATTCGCTGCAGGGGCTGGGGCTCGTCGTGCTGGTCTGCTGGCTGTTCCTCGGGTGGAAGATCGCGCTGCTCGTCGGCCTGGGGATTCCGTTCTCGCTCGCGGGGATGTTCGGCGTGCTCAACGCGACCGGCTTCACGCTGAACATCTCGGTGCTGCTGGGCACGATCATCTCGCTCGGAATGATCGTCGACGACGCGGTCGTGATCGTCGAGGCGATCTACTACCGGATCGAGCGCGGCCAGCAGGCGCTCGCCGCCTGCGTCGATGCGGTGCGCGAGGTGGCCGCGCCGGTCGTCGCTTCGGTCGCGACGACGCTGGCGGCATTCCTGCCGCTGATGCTGCTGCCGGGCATCGTCGGCAAGTTCATGTTCGTGATTCCATTCGTCGTCACGCTCGCGCTGCTGATCTCGCTCGCCGAGGCGTTCTGGATGCTGCCCACGCACGTCACTGCACTCGGCCTGAAGCTCGACGACAGCTCGCGTTCGCAGCGCATGCGCAGGCGCTTCAACCGCGGCGTGCGGATGGTTTACGGCCGGCTTCTCGCGAAGGCGCTGCGCCACCCGTACCTGGTGCTGGCCGTCGTGCTCGCGCTGGTCGCCGGCGCCGGTGCGGCGATCGGCGCCGGCGCGGTGCGGGTGCAGTTCTTCGCCTTCGATCCGCTGCGCATCTTCTACGTCAACGTCGACATGCCGCCGGGGGTTTCGCTCGACGACACGCTCTCCGAGGTCGAGCGCGTCGAGCGCGTGGTGCGCGCCGGGCTGCGCGAGGGCGAGGCGCGCAGCGTGACCTCGCAGGCCGGGGTGAAGTTCACCGAGACCGAACCGCTCTACGGCGACCAGTATGGACAGGTGATCGTCTCGCTCGCGCCCGGCACCGAGGGCGGGCGCGCCGTCGGTGCGGTGGTCGACGCGCTGCGCGACCCGGTGCATTCGCTGGGCGGGCGCTCGCGCAAGTCGTTCCTGCAGATCGCGGGCGGGCCGCCGCTCACCAAGCCGATCGCGGTCAAGGTGCGCGGCGACGACCCGCGGGAACTGCGCGCGGCGGCCGACGCGATGCTGGCGATCGTGCGCGAGGTCCCCGGCGCGCGCGACGTCGTCGACGACGACGTGGCCGGGCGGCAGGAGCTCACGCTGACGCTCGATCGCGAGGCGCTGCTCGGCGCCGGGCTGAACGCCGCGCTGGTTGCGCGGGTCGTGCGCCTCGCGGTCGACGGCGAGGTCGTCTCGGTGATGCGCGCCGGGGGCGACAAGATCGAGGTGCGCGTGAAGGCGGCCGACCAGGCGCGCGACGACATCGGCGCGATCCTGCGCCACCCGATCGCCTTGCCGCGCCCGGCAGGCGGTACGACGACGCTGGGCGCATTGACCGATGCCCAGACGCGCACCGGAAAGGGCGTGATCCGCCACTACAACCTGCGCCGCACGATCACGGTCGAGGCCGACCTGGACAAGGAGCTCACCGACACGGTCGCCGCCAACGCGATGATCAGGAAGCGCTGGGCCGAGGTGAACGTCGCGCACCCGGCGGTGGACCTGGACTTCTCGGTTTTTCTCGCCCAGTTGCAAATGGATTCGGA
>JAHDXY010000081.1:7195-15765 GCA_023384005.1 Burkholderiaceae bacterium
TCGAGGATATCCAGGAGTCGCTCGACGCGATGCTGGTGCTGTTCCTGCTGGGCGTGGGGCTGATCTACCTGATCCTCGCCGCGCAGTTCCGCAGCTACTGGCAGCCGCTGATGATCCTGGTCACCGTGCCGCTCGCGTTCACCGGCGTCACGATCGGCTTGCTGATCACCGGCCATCCGCTGTCGCTGTTCACGATGTACGGAGTGGTCGCGCTCGCCGGAATCGCGGTGAACTCGGCGATCGTGCTGATCGCCGCCACCAACGACCGGCGCGCGCTCGGCTTTCCGATCGCGCACGCGGTCGTCGGCGCCGCAAGGCGGCGCGTCGTTCCGGTGCTCATCACCAGCCTGACGACGGTCGCCGGGCTGTTCTCGCTCGCGACCGGGCTGGGAGGGAAGTCGCTGCTCTGGGGGCCGGTGGCGTCGTCGATCGTCTGGGGACTGGGGGTCGCGACCGGGCTCACGCTGTTCGTCGTGCCGATCGTCTGCTTTCTGTTCCTGCGCCCGCCCGGGGAACGGCTGGTCCGGCTGCGGCGCCGAACTGCGGGGTAGGCGCGGCGCTATTCTGCGTGTTTCGCCGGGCGGATCGGGAACACACTGGCGCGGCGGGGCGTCAGGGCGTCGTCCGGGGCGCCCGGTTGCCCATGCCGATCGCGCGGCGGATCCGCGCGCAGGAGCAGCGATGGCGAAGTTCGCCCGTTTTTCCAGTTTTGCCCTCGTCGTGTTCGCGACGGTCGTGCTCGCGTTCGCCTGGGCGAGCGGGCAGATCGCGTTCTACTGGCCGCTCGCGGCGGCCGCGCTGTTCGCGCTCGGCGTGCGCGACCTGGTGCAGACGCGCCACGCGGTGCTGCGCAACTACCCGATCATCGGGCACTTCCGGTTCCTGATCGAGTACATCCGGCCCGAGCTGCGCCAGTACCTGTTCGAGTCGGACACCGAGAGCGTTCCGTTCTCGCGCCAGCAGCGCGCGATCGTCTACCAGCGCGCCAAGCTGGAACTGGGCAATCGGCCCTTCGGCAGCCAGCTCGACGTCTACGCCACCGGCTTCGAGTGGATCAACCACTCGCTCGCGCCGGCGGCACTCACCGGGCACGACTTTCGCGTCGCGATCGGGGGCGCCGATTGCGCGCAGCCCTACAGCGCCTCGGTGTTCAACATCTCGGCGATGAGCTTCGGCGCGCTCTCGGCCAACGCGATCAGGTCGCTGAACCGCGGTGCGCGAATGGGCGGTTTCGCGCACGACACCGGCGAGGGGTCGATCTCGCGCCACCATCGCGAGTTCGGTGGCGACCTGATCTGGGAAATCGGCAGCGGATACTTCGGATGCCGCAACGCCGACGGCACCTTCGACGAGGCGCGCTTCACCGAGAACGCGCTCGATCCGCAGGTGAAGATGATCGAGCTCAAGCTCTCCCAGGGCGCCAAGCCCGGGCACGGCGGTGTGCTCTCCGGACCCAAGGTCACACCCGAGATCGCCGAGGCGCGCGGCGTGCCGGTGTGGTCCGAATGCGTGTCGCCGGCGCGGCATTCGGCGTTCTCCACGCCGATCGGACTGCTCGAGTTCATCGCCAGGCTGCGCAACGCGAGCGCCGGCAAACCGACCGGATTCAAGCTCGCGATCGGACACCCCTGGGAGTGGTTCGCGATCGCGAAGGCGATGCAGACGACCGGGATCGTCCCCGATTTCATCGTGGTCGACGGCAAGGAGGGCGGAACCGGGGCGGCGCCGGCGGAGTTCGTCGACCGGATCGGCGCGCCGATGAAGGAGGCGCTGCTGCTCGTTCACAACACGCTGGTCGGCCTCGGGCTGCGCGATCGGATCCGGATCGGCGCGGCGGGCAAACTGGTGACCGCCTTCGACATCGTGCGCACGATGGCCCTGGGAGCGGACTGGTGCAACAGCGCGCGCGGCTTCATGTTCGCGCTCGGCTGCCTGCAGTCGCAGTCCTGCCACACCGGCAAGTGCCCGACCGGAGTCGCGACGCAGGACCCCTATCGGCAGCGCGCGCTGGTGGTTCTGGACAAGGCCGAGCGGGTCTGCAACTTTCACCAGAACACGCTCAAGGCGGTGGCCGAGCTGATCGCGGCGGCCGGCCTGGAACACCCCGCCCAGCTCAAGCCGCACCACATCGTGCGCCGCGTCTAGCACAACGAGGTGCGCCTGCTGTCGAACCTCTACGAGTTCCTGCAGCCCGGGGAGCTGCTCGACGGTGACGCCGAGCCGGCGGTGTTCAGGGCCTACTGGTCGAGCGCCCGACCCGAGAGTTTCGCGCAAAACGCCTGAGCAGCGTGCGCCGCAGCGGCGCCATGCGCGGCAGTCCGCGCGGCCTTTCAGCGCAGGCCTTCAGCGCAGGCCTTCAGCGCAGGCCCTCGGCGCAGGCCTTCAGCGCAGGCCCTCGGCGCGGCCTTTCAGCGCGGCATCGTGTCGGCGAAGGCCGTGCGGGCGAAGAGCCGGTCGGCGTGGCGCGCGAGGTTCGGGTGGCGGGTGCGCCAGTCGAGTTCGGGGAAGCGGAACTCCAGGTAGCCCAGCGCGCAGCCGGTCGCGATGTCGGCGAGCGTGTACTTGCCGTCGCAGCACCAGGGCTTGTCGGCCAGGCCGGTGGCCATCGCCTCGAGCGCGGCGTCGATCTTGCCCATCTGGCGCGCGATCACCTTCGGGCTGCGCTGCGACTCCTCGCGCTGCGTCAACTCCAGCCGCACCAGGATCGCGGCGTCGAGCAGGCCGTCGGCGAGCGCTTCCCAGCAGCGGACCTCGACCCGCGGGCGCCCGTTGGGCGGGATCAGCCGATGCACCGGCGTGAGGTTGTCCAGGTACTCGACGATCACGCGCGAGTCGAAGACCGCGCCGCCGTCGTCCATGATCAGGCAGGGAACCTTCCCCAGCGGGTTCGACTTCTGGATCGACGACTCGGGCGAATGCACGTTCTCGCGCTCGTACTGCGCCTCGATCTTCTTCTCGGCCATCACGATGCGCACCTTGCGCGCGTAGGGGCTTGCGTCCGAACCAAGCAGTTTCATCGGGTGCTCTCGTGGGATGGGCGGACCAGTATAACCACGAACCGGGGGACTACGCTGCGCCTGTCGCGACGGCCTGGCGCCGCGCCGGGCGCGTCCGGGCGCCCGGCCGCGGGTGCTAGGATTCGCCGATGGACCCGATCGACCCGATCGACCCGATCGCCGACGGCGCGCTGGGCGCGCTTTCGCCGCTGGACGGACGCTACGCGGCCAAGCTCGGGCCCCTGCGCGAGCTGATGTCCGAAGCCGCCTTCATGCGGTGCCGGGTGCGGGTCGAGATCGCCTGGCTGGTCGCGCTCTCGGACGCCGGGCTTGCAGAACTCGCTCCGTTTTCCAAGGCCTCGCGCGACTTCCTGCAGGGGCTGGCCGATCGCTTCGGCCTGGCCGAGGCGGCGCGGGTCAAGGCGATCGAGCGCGTCACCAACCACGACGTGAAGGCGATCGAGTACTTCCTGAAGGAGTCGGTGCAGGGCGAGCCCGAGCTGGCCGCGGCAGCCGAGTTCATCCACTTCGCCTGCACCTCCGAGGACATCAACAACACCGCGCACGCGCTGATGCTCGCGGCCGCGCGCGAGCAGGTGATGCTGCCCGCGATCGGGGCGCTGATCGGGCGCCTGCGCACGCTTGCGCACGAACTGGCCGAGGTGCCGATGCTCTCGCGCACCCACGGCCAGCCCGCCTCGCCCACCACGGTCGGCAAGGAGTTCGCCAACGTGGTCGCGCGGCTCGAACGCGCGCGCGCCTCATTCGCCGCTGTCGAGATCCTCGCAAAGATGAACGGCGCGGTGGGCAACTACAACGCGCACATCGCCGCGTACCCCGAGCACGACTGGGAGGGCTTCGCGCGCGCGGTGGTCGAGTCGCTCGGGCTCGCGTTCAACCCGTATACGATCCAGATCGAGCCGCACGACTCGATGGCGCAGTACTTCGACGCGATCGCGCGGATCAACACGATCCTGCTCGACCTCGATCGCGACCTCTGGGGTTACATCGCGCTGGGCTTCTTCCGCCAGCGGCTCAAGGAAGGCGAGGTCGGCTCGTCGACGATGCCGCACAAGGTGAACCCGATCGATTTCGAGAACTCCGAGGGCAACCTCGGGCTGGCAAACGCGCTGCTCGGCCACCTGTCGGAAAAGCTCCCGGTGTCGCGCTGGCAGCGCGACCTGAGCGATTCGACCGTGCTGCGCAACGTCGGCGTTGCACTCGGGTATTCGCTGCTCGCATGGGACGCCTGCCTGCGCGGGCTGTCGAAGCTCGAAGTCGACGGCGCTCGCCTCGCCGACGACCTGAACGCGAACTGGGAAGTGCTCGCCGAGCCGATCCAGACCGTGATGCGGCGCTACGGCGTGGAAAATCCCTACGAGCAACTCAAGGCACTCACCAGGGGCAAGGCGATCACGCCGCAGCAACTCGCCGCCTTCGTCGATTCGCTTGCGATTCCGGACGAGGCGAAGGCGCGGCTGCGCGCGCTCACGCCGGGTGGCTATACCGGCAAGGCGGCCGAACTCGCGCGCAGGGTCTGAGGCGGGCGCACCCCGGGGCAGGATCCGAGCCGGGCGCACTGATCGCATTCGTCGCGCAGACGTACCCGCGGTGCCGCGAGCAGCCTTGGTACTTCTGCGGAATAATCCGCCCGGGCGTGTCGTTCACGTTCCAGGCGCGTCTTGGGCGCGCTCCCAGAAAATACAACCAGCAAGAGGACACGAAATGAAGAGATCGATGCTTGCCGCGATGGTCGCTGCCGGCTGCGCCGGTGCGCTGCACCTCGTACCGGCCCAGGCGCAATTCGCGAAGGCAGAGGACGCGATCAAGTACCGACAGGCGGCGTACACGGTGATGAGCAACCACATGGGGCGGCTCTCGGCGATGGCCCGCGGAACGCGCCCCTTCGACGCGGCATCGGCGCAGTCGTCGGCGCGCATCATCGAGGCGATGAGTCACCTTCCGTGGGAGGCCTTCCCGCCCGGCTCGGCGACCGACAAGACGCGGGTCAAGGGCGATCCGTGGAAGGATGCCGCGGCGTTCAAGAAGTTGCAGGACGGCCTGATGGCCGAAACCGCGAAGCTTCCCGCAGCGGTCGCGACGCTCGACGGCCTCAAGCAGCAGCTCGGCGCCACCGGCAAGGCGTGCAAGGACTGCCGCGACGACTACCGCAAGGACTGAGGGGCGCGACACCGCGCCGGCGGGTCCGTTGCCGGCGCGGCGCGCGGTCATTGCAGCCGCGTCACCGCGAACCAGACCAGCGCCACGCAGCCAAGGGCGATCGCCAACGCGCGAAGGCGCGTAGCGGCTCCGTCGTCGGCGGGCGGGTGAGCGTTCGCGGCGTCCAGTTCGCAGTCGCCGCCGATCATCGGCCTGATCAGCGTCTTCTTGCGCACCGTCGCGTAGAACGCGATCGCCGCGAGGTGCAGCACGACCAGCGCGATCACGACGAAGCGGTTGATCCGGTGCACGCGGGTGAGTAGTTCGCTGGCGGCGTTGGACACCAGCGGCTTGAGCGGGCCTTCCCACATGATGTCGTCGTTGGCGAACAAGCCCGTCCCGACCTGCACGCACAACGCGGCGAGCAGCGCGTAGACCGAAAGCGCGCCGAGCGGACTGTGCCCGGGCGGCGCCGCGACTTCGCCGCGCAGGTAGCGGATCACACCCGAAGGGCTGGGCGGGAAGCTGGCGAATCGCGCGTAACGCGGACCTGCAAAGCCCCAGACGATGCGAAACAGCACCAGCGCGAGGATCGCGTAGCCGAAGCGGAAATGCCAGCCGATCGCGTTGCCTCCGATGTTGACCGTGACGATCGAAGCGACCACGCATCCGGCCAGCAGCCAGTGGAACAACCGGGTGGGAAGGTCCCAGACGCGGGTTCGAACCTTGTTCATCAGCAGCCTCCGATCCTGTCACGACGCGCGTTCGCGCAGCGGCGCGCGCGCAAAGGTCCGCATTGTCGCCGATCGCGGCGATTTCCGCCGCGATCGCGGATCGTGATTGACGCGGGCCGCAGCGCTGGATATAGTACTAGTTAGTACAAAAACAGCGCGTTGCCGATCCGGGCAAGCCAGGCCGTACGGGCAACGCGCCCCCGTGCGGAGATCATGCCGCGTCAGCGTTTCCTGCGATCGGTCAGGCTGCTCGCGCAGTGCTACCAGGCCTTCGAGCGGCTCTCGGGCCGTCACGTGCGTGCGCTCGGCCTGACGCCGGCGCAGTTCGACGTGCTCGCGACGCTCGGCAACCAGCAGGCGATGAGCTTTCGCGAACTCGGCCGGCTCACGCTGATCACGAAAGGGACGCTGACCGGCGTGGTCGCGCGGCTCGAGCAGCGCGGCCTCGTCGAGCGATCGGCCAACGAAAGCGACCGGCGAAGTTCGCTGGTACGCCTGACCGAAGCCGGGAACGCCATGTTCGCCGAAGTGTTCGCCGAACACGTCGCGTACTGCGCGCGCGCCTTCGCGACCTGGCGGCCGGGCGAATTCGACGCGCTCGAGCGGCAACTGCTCAGGCTGCGAGCCGCGCTCGAACCCGGCGAGCAGCAGCCTTGACCGCCGGGTCGCATCGCCAGAAGGAGAGCCGGTGAACGAACTGCTGCAAAATCCCGCGGTCCAGGCGGGCGTCGGGCCACTCTTGGTTGCCCTCGTGCTGGGCGCGGCGCTCGCGCGAACGCGCCTCGCGTGGGCCGCCGTCGCGGCCGGCTACGCAACGATGATCGCCCTGTCGGTCGGGTTTCAGTTCACTCCGCTCAGCGTCTCGCGAAAGGTGCTCTTGCTGGTGCTTGCCTCGCCGCTCGCGGGGCTCGCGCTGGACCTGGCCGCGGGCGGCCGACGCGGGGTCCGCTTCGCAGTTTGCGCCGCCGCCGCCGGCGCGGCGATCTGGGCTTTCTCGTCGGTGCTGGTGCAGCGCGAGATGCCGGCCGCGCTGTGGCAGGGGGGGCTGATCGCTGCCACGACCCTGGCGCTTTCCTGGTCCGTGCTCGCGCGCAGCGACGACGGGATCGCCACCGGTGCGGCCGGTCTGGGGCTGGGCCTCGCGAGCGGCGTCGCTGCGCTGCTGTCGGCGTCGATCGGACTGTTCATGGCCGGAGTTTCGGTCGCCGCCGGCTGTGGCGCGATGCTGCTGGTGCAACTGGCGCTGCGCCGCGCGCTCGCGCCCGGATTCGTCGGCGCGCTGGGCGTGGCGATGGCGGGCGCATTGTTCGCGGGGGCCGCTTTCACGATCGCGAAATTGCCGTGGTACGCGCTGCCGCTGTTCGTTCTGGTGCCGGTGGCGGCCTCGGTGCGCGTGGGCTCCGCTCTCGCGCTGTGGCAGCGCGCCGGGTTGCGCAGCGCGCTCGCGCTGGCCGCCGCGGTGATCCCCATCCTCGCGGCATGGCTGGCGACGCGCTTGCCTGCCGGATGAACCCCGTTCCACCCACTGTCGAATCACAACGAAGGAGACACCGATGAAAGCAGGACTCGCGGTACTGGCGCTCGCCGCGGCGCCACTCATGGCCTGGGCGCAAACCGAGACCTACTCGCTCGATCCGTACCACACCTACCCGAACTTCATGGTCGAGCACTGGGGCCTGTCGATGATCTCGGGGCGTTTCGACAAGTCGAGCGGCAGGTTCACGCTCGATCGCGCCGCGAAGACCGGGTCGGTCGAGGTGGTGATCGAAGCCGCCTCGCTCACCACCGGCGACAACGACCGCGCCGGCAGGACGCGCACGCGCGACGAGCACCTGCGCCAGGCCGATTTCTTCAACGTCGCCGAATTTCCCAGGATCAGCTTCAAGTCGACCAAGGTGAACTTCGCGGGGGAGCTGCCCGGCGCGGTCGAGGGCAACCTGACGCTGCTGGGCGTGACCAAGCCCGGTCACCCTGAGCTTCGAGCGCTTCAAGTGCGCCCAGAATCCGTTCAACAAGAAGGCGCGCTGCGGCGGCAACGCGCTGGGCAAGATCAAGCGCTCCGACTTCGGGATGCGCACCGCGATTCCGACCGTCGGCGACGAGATCACGCTGAACATCGTGTTCGAAGGCGACAAGGACTGAGGCCTTCGCCGCGGCGAACGATCATGGGAGCTCCGGCTCCCCGTCGTCTTTCTTCTTCGCGGCCTTGAGCAGGTCCTCGCGCTTGATGCCGAGCCACATCGCGATCGCCGCGCCGACGAACACCGAGGAGTAGATCCCGAACAGGATGCCGATCGTGAGCGCGAGCGCGAAGTAGTGCAGCGTCGGCCCGCCGAAGATCAGCATCGAGAGCACCATGATCTGCGTCGATCCGTGCGTGATGATCGTGCGCGAGATCGTCGAGGTGATCGCGTGGTCGAGCACCTGCGGCGCGCTCATCGTCTTCGCGGCGCGGTCGCGGAACTTCTCGCGTACCCGGTCGAAGATCACGACCGACTCGTTGACCGAGTAGCCGAGCACCGCGAGCACCGCGGCGAGCACCGAGAGCGAGAACTCCCACTGGAAGAACGCGAAGAAGCCCAGGATGATCACCACGTCGTGCAGGTTGGCGATGATCGCGGACACCCCGAACTTCCACTCGAAGCGCAGCCACAGGTACAGCACGATGCCCAGCGAGACC
>JAHDXY010000082.1 GCA_023384005.1 Burkholderiaceae bacterium
ACCCTCGTATGCAGCTTGGGAAGCTGCCGTTCTGCCATTGAACTACACCCGCGTGCTGCGGATTCTACAACGGCGCGACACGCCGACCCCGCCGTGCGGCCCGGCCAAGCGACTAGAATGGTCCGGCCCCAAGACTCGGAGTCCTCACCGCCATGAACCTGGACAAGGTCGTCTTCGGTTTCTTCATCGTTTTCGCCGCCACGCTGAACTTCGGTTTCGTGCTCGGCGAGATCGACAACCCGGCGCACCACCACGTCTACGAGCTGTTCGCCGCGATCGTCGTGAACCTGATCGCGACGGTTCTCAAGTTCGGCGATCGCACGCAGATCGGCGCGATCCACCTGGCGACCAGCCTGGTCGCCGACCTGCAGCTGATGGTCGCCGCGATGGTGTGGACATGGGCGGTTCACGTGAGCGGCACCGGCTTGACCGCTGACATCACCAGTTCGATGGTGTCGTTGTCGGCGGGCGCTCTGTTCGCCAACGTGATCTCGGTGGCGATCCTGATCGGCGAAACGCTGATGCTTCGGCGCTGAGCGCGGGGGCGGCGCCGCGCAAGGCGCGACGCCCGCGCGCGGCACCGGACATCGAACGCGACTCCCGCAACGCCAGGCACGAGCGAATGGCCCCGAGACACAGCATCCTGTTCCTGGTCATGCGGCGCATGCGCGCGCCGCTGATCGTGCTGATCGTCGTCTACACGATCGCGGTGCTCGGCCTGTCGCTGGTTCCGGGCGTCGACGACGCGGGCCGGCCGGCGCCCGCGCTGAGCCTGTTCCACGCGTTCTATTTCGTCAGCTTCACCGCCACGACGATCGGCTTCGGCGAGATCCCGGCGGCATTCGGAAACGCGCAGCGGATGTGGGTGACCGTGACGATCTACCTCTCGGTGATCGGCTGGAGCTACCTGGTCGTGAGCCTTCTGGCGCTGGCGCAGGACCAGTCGTTTCGCCGCGCGCTCGCGGCGAGCCGGTTCTCGTGGCAGATGCGCCACGTGTCCGAGCCGTTCTATCTGATCCTGGGATGCGGCGAGACCGGAAAACTCGTGCTGCACACGCTCGACAAGATCGACGTTCGCTGCGTGATCGTCGACATCGACGAGCAGCGCGTGAACGAACTCGAACTCGAGGACCTGCGCACCGACGCGCCGACGCTGCTCGGCGACGTGCGGATTCCGCGCACGCTGGCGCTCGCCGGGCTCACCAGCCGCTGGTGTCGCGGCGCGCTCGCGCTCACCAACGACGACGAGGCCAACCTCGCGGTCGCCGCCACCGCGCGACTGCTCAACCCGAACCTGCAGGTAGTCGCGCGCGCGCAGGCGATCGAGACCGCGGCGAACATGGCGTCGTTCGGCGCGCGTCGGGTGATCAACCCCTTCGAGACCTTCGCCGACTACCTGCGACTGGCGATGCGCGAACCGAACTGTTACCGGCTTCTGGACTGGCTCACTGCTCTTCCCGGGTCGCGCCTGCGCAAGGAGCGCGCGCCTCCGCGCGGCGAGTGGGTGATCTGCGGCCACGGCCGCTTCGGCTCGGCCGTCTCCAGGCGCCTGAGCGCCTAGCGCATCGAACTCAAGATCATCGACCCCGACCCTGCGGTCGGGTTGGCCGACAACGTGATCCAGGGCGTGGGCACCGAAGCCGAGATCCTGTGCGCGGCCGGCATCGCCGAGGCCGAGGGCCTGGTCGCCGCGACCGACAACGACGTCGCGAACCTCGCGATCGCGGTCACCGCTCGCGAGATCAACCCGGACATCTTTCTCGCGATACGGCAGAACCTGGAAGGCAACGTGCGCCTGTTCGAGGCGATCGAACCCGACCTGGTGATGGATTCGAGCGAGATCGTCGCGCACGAGTGCATCGCGGTGATCATGTCGCCGCTGCTCGAGCGCTTCCTCGACGTCGTTCGCGGCGAGCGCGACGCATGGGCGAGCGCACTGATCGACCGGCTGAAGGAAACGGTTGGCGACGAGGCGCCGGTGCCCTGGGGCATGCGAATCGACCGCGCCAACGCGCCGGCGCTGTTCGCCGCGGCCAGCGAAAAAGGCAGCGTGGTGACGATCGGCGACATCCTGCGCGACCCGCTCGATCGCGAGCACCGGCTCGCGTGCGTGGCGCTGATGCTGCGCCGGGCCGATGGAAGCACCGTCGTGCTTCCCGAACTGGACGAGCCGCTCAAACCGATGCACGCTCTGCTGCTCGCCGGCTCGGCGCGCGCGCGCGCCCGGGTCGAAATGACCGTCACCAACGCCAACGAGCTCGAATACGTCTGCTCCGGAATAGACCGGCGCACCGGATGGATCTGGCAGGCGATCTCCGCACGGCGACGACAGGCGCCCGCCGCGCAACAACCCGAGGAGTCCGCATGAACCCACCGCCCCCGTTCGAAGGCACGCTGATCTGGGAAGGCCCGCAAGACAACCAGCCCTTCGACTACGACCACTACAACCGCTCGACCTTGCTCAGCTTCGCCGGCGGCGCGCAGATTCGCGCCTCGGCGCCGTCTCACTTCAAGGGCGACGATACACGCGCGAACCCCGAGACGCTGATGCTCGCCTCGCTGATGCAGTGCCACTTCCTCACCTTCATGGCGGTCGCCGCCCGGGCCGGCCTGGCGGTGAGCGCGTACACCGACCACGCGAGCGGCACGCTCGGAACGCGCGAGGGCAAGATGCGCTACGTCGAGGTCCGGCTGCACCCCAGGGTGCGCTTCGTCGACGCCGCGGGCGCGACGCGACTGCCCGAGCTGCACGAAAAGGCACACGCGAACTGCTTCATGGCCAACTCGGTGAACTTCCCGGTCCTGGTCGAACCCGATCTTGGCTGAGACGGCGCCAGTGCCCGGCACCCCCGTTGCAGCCGCAGGCGCGGGGCAGCGCGAACCGGCCGGCGCAGAGCACCCGCACATCCGCAGCTTCTGCGGCCGGCGCGGGCACTTCACCGCCGGTCAGCGCTCGGCCTACGAGCGGCTTGCGCCGCGCTTCGGACTGCCGTTTCGCGACTCGCCGATCGACCCGGCCGAGGTGTTCGGGCGCAGCGCCCCGCTGGCGCTCGAGATCGGATTCGGAATGGGAGAAAGCACCGCGCGCATCGCCGCGGCCCGGCCGGATACCGATTTCATCGGTGTCGAGGTGTACCCGCCGGGCGTGGGCAGCCTGCTTCGGCTGATCGAGCTCGAAGGCCTGAGCAACCTGCGCGTCATCCAGCACGACGCGATCGACGTCGTTCGCACGATGATCGCGCCGGCCGCGCTCGCCGCGGTCCACCTGTTCTTCCCCGACCCGTGGCCCAAGGCGCGTCACCACAAGCGTCGCCTGGTCCGACCCGATTTCATCGCGTTGCTGGCGAGCCGGATCCGCACCGGCGGCTACCTGCACTGCGCGACCGACTGGGAGGACTACGCGCAACAGATGCTCGCCGTGCTCTCGGCCGAGCCGCTGCTCGCCAACACCGCCGCGGACTTCGCTCCCAGGCCCACTTACCGCCCGCTCACGAAGTTCGAGGCGCGCGGGCTGCAGCGCGGTTACGGGGTGTGGGACCTCGTCTTCTCCAGGCCCGCCTGATCGGGCGCGGCCGATCGGACCCCGGGCGCGGCCGATCGGACCCGGCCGATCAGCCCCAGCGCACGACCCCGCTCCAGGCGGTGGCGAGCACCAGAGCGCCGAAACCGATCCGGTACCAGGCGAAGGGAACGAAGTCGTGGTTCGCGACGTAGCGGATCAGCCAGTGCACGACAGCCAGCGCGCAGAAGAACGACACGACCAGTCCGATGCCGAACATCGGGATGTCGTCGACCGAGAGCAGTGCGCGGTGCTTCCAGCTGTCCCACACGCCGGCGCCGATCAGCGTGGGAATCGCCAGGAAGAACGAGAACTCGGTGGCGCACCTGCGCGACAGGCCGAACAGCATTGCGCCGATGATCGTGGCGCCCGAACGGCTCATCCCGGGAATCAGCGCGAACGTCTGTGCGAATCCGACCTTGATCGCGTCGCCCAGGCGCATGTCGTCGACCGAATCGATTCTGGGCGCGCGCCGCGCGCCCGCCCATCGCCGCTCGACCCAGAGGATCGCGACGCCCCCGACGACCAGCGCCAGCGCCACCGGCACCGGCTTGAACAACACCGCCTTGATCGCACCGCCAAAGAGCACGCCGAGCACGGCCGCGGGAACGAAGGCCAGGACGACGTTGGCCGCGAATCGCCGCGCCTGCGGGTCGCTCGCCAGGCCGCCGATCACCGCGCCCACGCGCACGCGGTAGTACCAGAGCACCGAGAACATCGCGCCGGTCTGTATCGCGACGTCGAACAGCTTCTCCTTCTCGCCCGAGAAACCGAGCAGGCTTCCGGCGAGGATCAGGTGCCCGGTGCTCGAGATCGGAAGGAACTCGGTGATTCCCTCGACGACACCAAGGATCGCCGCCTTGACCAGCACGGGCAGGCCATAGAGAAGTTCGAACACGATCGCGTTTCCAGTCTGTTGCGCCAAGCGGCGCGTTGCGAACGATACCCCAGGCGGCACCGGCGCACGGCGGCGCCGGCGCGCATCGCGCGGCGGCGTCGCGTGGGCCTAGAACAGCTCGATCGACTCGTTCAGCCGCTTCTCGTCTACCTGCCCCGAAGCGGCCAGCGTCTCGTACGCGCAGATCCGGTTTCGTCCGCCCTGCTTGGCGTGATAGAGCGCCGAATCGGCGCGCTCGAAGGCCTCCGACGGCGTGTCCGCATCGCGAATCCTGGTGTACCCGATGCTGATCGTGACTTCGCCTACCTGCGCGAAGCGCTGCGCCTGAACGGCCGCGCGAAAGCGCTCGAAGACCTCGCCGGCGTGCCTTTCGGGCGTGCGATCGAGCAGCACGGCGAACTCCTCTCCGCCGAAGCGGTAGAGCAGGTCGTTCACGCGAAACGACTGGCGCATCAGGCGCGCGATCATCACCAGCACCTCGTCGCCAAACAGGTGGCCGAAGCGGTCGTTGACCCGCTTGAAGCGATCGATGTCGGCCAGCGCGAGCCAGTGCGGCGCGGCCTCGCGCGACCCCGCGCGGTGATCGTGGCTGACGCGCGCCGTTTCGCGATCGGTGCGCGACAACAGCCTCAGAAACGAGTCGTCGAAGGTCTTGCGATTGCGCAAAGCGGTCAGTCCGTCGCGCTCGCTGTAGTCGAGCACCGCGATGTGGTTCGCGTAGACGCGCACCAACCCGGCGAACATGCGCACGCGCGCTTCGTCCAGCGGCCCGTCGGTCTCGAGTTCGATCCACGCTACGCGCGTGGTTGCACCGCGAATGGGCGCGACGTAGATATGCCGCCCGCCGAAGGAGCAGTCGACCACCGCCTGGCCCTGGGTCGCGCCGGTGCCCGCGGCCCCGGCACGGCCGTGGCGCTCGAGTGCGGCGAGCGTGCGCAGGTTTCGCGGCAGCGGCGCGATCTGCATCACCCCGCCGCGTTCGACCCTCAGTCGTTCGTGGACCCGAACGCTGTCGGCCATCGCGACCAGCCTGCAGAAGGTGGCGCGCAGCGGGTCGAGCACCTCGACCAGCGCCGACAGCACGGCTACCTCCAGCGCCTCGCGGTCGCGGCTGGCGTTGAGTCCGGCAACGGTGTCGATCAACTCCGGCATGGCTCTTTCCCGAAGCGAGCATACTCGCCGCCCCGGCCCCGGGAAACCCCGATTAGCGACCGCAATCCCGGCCGACTCGGGGGATCTCCCAGGCGGGTCGCGCGGCGCGCGGGGGCTGGAACCGCCCCGGTTGCTAGAATCCGCCTGAACAGCCGAACTTCGCGGAAACCGACGATGGACTTCGAACTCGCCCGCTTCAACATGGTCGAACAGCAGATCCGGCCCTGGAACGTCCTCGACCAGGAGGTACTCGACCTGCTGTTCGTGCTCAGGCGCGAGGAGTTCGTGCCTGCGGCGTTTCGCGCAATGGCTTTCACCGACACCGAAATCCCGCTGAGGATCGACGGCAACGATACCGGCGAGTCGATGTTTTCACCCAAGCTCGAAGCGCGGCTGCTGCAGTCGCTCGCCATCCAGCGTCACGAGCAGGTGCTCGAGATCGGCGCGGGCTCCGGTTACATGGCGGCGCTGCTCGGGCACCGGGCGCGCCGCGTGATCACTCGCGAGATCCAGCCGGCGCTCGCCGGGTTCGCGCGCGCGAACCTCGAGCGCGCGGGCGTGAGCAACGTCACCGTCGAGCAGTGCGACGGCTCGAAGATCTCCGACACGACGCACTACGAAGTCATCATGCTCTCGGGCGCGGTACAGTTCATACCGGACCAATTCCTCGGGCGATTGGCGATCGGCGGACGCCTGATCGCGATCGTCGGCGAATCGCCGCTGATGAGCGCGCGGCTCGTCACACGCAACGCGCAAGACGCGTTCGGCTCGCAGGACCTTTTCGAGACGTCGGCCAAGCCGCTGCTCGGCTTTCCGACCCGGGACCGATTCACGTTCTGATCACGGCTCGCCACGCGCACGCCGTTGCACCAACCACCGAGGATTCGCAATGGGTTCAACACTTCGCAGGCTCGCGGCGGCGCTGCCGTTTGCCGTGGCCTGTGCGCAGCCGGCCCACTCAACCGACCTGAGGCAGGCCTTTCACGACGCGCTCGCCAACGACGCCGCGCTGCAGAGCGTGCGCGCGCAGCTCGCCGCGACCCGCGAGAGGGTCACGCAAGCCCGCTCCGGGATGCTCCCCGGAGTCTCGGCGGCGGGGTCGCTCAACCGCCAGATGGTCGACACCAACGTCTCGGCGAGCCGCGAGTTCAACGCGCAGAGCTACTCGATCAACCTCTCGTATCCGATCTACAGGCTGCAGAACATCGAGGCCTACGAGCAGAGCAAGCTTTCGGTCGTGCTGATCGAGGCCCAGGAAGCGCAGGCGCAGCAGGACCTGATCCTGCGCGTCGCGCAAGCGTACTTCGACGTGCTCGCGGCACAGGACAACGTCGCGACGATCCGTTCGCAAAAGCGCGCGATCACCGAGCAACTCGCGAGCGCCAAGCGCAACTTCGAGGTGGGCACCGCCACGATCACCGACCAGCAGGAGGCGCAGGCGCGCTTCGACCTGTCGGTCGCGCAGGAGTTCGTCGCGCTCAACGATATGGAGGTCAAGCGCGCCGCGCTCGCCCAGCTCACCGGGAAGCAGGTTGCGGAACTGAACACGCTGCGCCAGGGCCTGACGTTGCAGGCGCCGCAACCGCCGCGCGAATCGGACTGGACTGCCGGTGCGCGCGATTCGAGTTTCGGCGTGCGCCAGGCGAAGCTCAGCGCCGAAATCGCCGCCCGCGAGATCGACCGGCAACGTTACGCGCATCGTCCGACGCTCGACCTGACCGGGTCGATCGGGCACTCGCGCAATGCGGGCTCCTCGTCCGTCGGCGTGCACTCGACCGCAACGGTGATCGGGTTGCAGTTCAACATGCCCCTTTACACGGGGGGCGCGATCGACGCGCGCGTGCGCGAGGCACTCGCGCTTCGCGACAAGGCGGCTTTCGACCTGGAGAGCGCGCGGCGACTCGCCGAGCAGGGTGCACGCCAGGCCTTCCTGGGCGTGAACAGCGGCCTGGCACAGGTCACCGCGCTGGAGGCGGCCGAGAAATCGAGCCAGCTCGCGCTCGACTCGAACCTGCTCGGGTACCAGGTGGGGGTGCGCATCAACATCGACGTGCTCAATGCGCAGCAGCAGCTTTTCACCACCCGGCGCGATCTGGCCAAGGCGCGCTACGACGTGCTGGTGAGCGGGTTGCGGCTCAAGGGGCTCGCCGGCGCATTGGGCGAGGACGATCTGCAGGCCGTCAACGCGCTGCTCGAGACGCCGCGGGCCGGGACCCGCTAGGCGCCACCGGTCCCGCCCCCGGCGTTCGCCGCCGGCAGGCGACGGTGATCCCCTAGCCTGGCGCGGGCAGCCAGCGCGACAGCCGCGCCAGCGTCCGCTGGGTCGCGCCGCGATGCCGCGCGGCGAAGCCTTCGCCGGCCGCGCCCATCGCTTCGCGCCTTGTGCGGTCGGCCAGCAGCTCGAGTGCGAGCGCAACTGCGGCATCGGCGTCAGGCACCCGCGCGGCGGCGCCCGCGTCGAGCGACTGCTCGGCGGCTTCGGCGAAGTTGTGCGTCGACGGCCCGAGCACCGCCGGCACGCCGCAAGCGCAGGCCTCGATCAGGTTCTGCCCGCCAAAGGGCAGCAGCGTCCCGCCGATGATCGCGACGTCGGCCATCCCGTACCAGGCGAACATCTCTCCCATCGAGTCGCCGAGCAGAACCTGCGCGTCGGCCCATCGAGGATCGCCGCTCTCGAGCCTCGATCGACGCGAGAACCGCAGCCGTCGCTCGTCGATCGCCGCGGCGACCTCGTCGAAGCGCTGCGGGTGGCGCGGCACGATCACCAGCAGTGGCACCGGCTCGGGGTCCAGCGGGTGCCGCGAGGCGGACTCGAAGGGCTCGATCCGCTGCTGCCAGGCGTCGAGCAACTGCGCCTCTTCGCCGGCGCGGGTGCTCGCCGCGAGGACCACCGGACGATTTTCCGCGAACACGCGCCACCCTCGCCCGCGCTCGATCATCTCCGGCGCCGGCGTGGCGTCGAACTTCATGTTGCCCACCGCCGCGACCGACTCGCGCCCCAGGATCTCCAACCTTCGTGCGTCCTCCGCTGTCTGCGCGACCACGCACGCGAGCGAGCGCAGCGCCGGGCGAATCAGCGCGCGCAAGCGCATCGCCTTGCGCAGCGAGCGCTCCGACAGCCGGGCGTTGACCAGCGCGAGCGGCAGTCCGCGTTCGCGCGCGACCGCGCACAGGTTGGGCCAGAGTTCCGTCTCGATCATGATGCCCAGCGCCGGATCCCACGCATCGAGGAAACGGCGCGCCGCGGCGGTCGTGTCGTAGGGGAGATAGCACTGGGTGACGCGTTCGCGGAATCGCCCGGCGAACAGGTTCGCACCGGTCTCGCGTCCGGTTGGCGTCATGTGGGTGAGCAGCAGCCGCAGCGACGGGTCGCGCGCCAGCAGCGCCGTCACCAGCGGCTGTGCGGCGCGCGTCTCGCCGACCGACACCGCGTGCACCCAGACGAGCGGCCCCTCGGGCGCATCGACCGGCGCGATCGCCCAGCGCTCCATCCAATGGCTGCGATAGGCTGGCTGGCGAAGCCCGCGCCAAAGTAGGTAGGCGACGACGACCGGCATCGCCATCCACCAGGCGAGCGAATAGAGAGAGCGTGCGATCACTGCCGACTCGCGCGCGCCGCGCCGGTGCGATCGAATGCGGCGGACACTCGCACCTCAGCGCTGGCGCTCGACCTCGTCGGCCACCTGTTCGCCGAGCACGCGAGAGGTGGTCCACTTGCCGCCGAACACGCTCACGACGCGACCGTGGCGTTCG
This sequence comes from Burkholderiaceae bacterium, assembly GCA_023384005.1. GTDB lineage: Bacteria > Pseudomonadota > Gammaproteobacteria > Burkholderiales > Burkholderiaceae_E > Quisquiliibacterium. The sequence goes on from JAHDXY010000082.1 coordinate 9,363, forward strand.
ATCGCGTGCTCGCGCGTGTTGGCGCTCGGATCGCCCGGCTCGGCGATCAGCGGTCGTGCACCCGCGAAGGTTTCGCGCACGTCCCGGGCTTCGAGCCGGCGCTCGAAGGTCGCGTTCCAGACTTCGAGCAGATAGTCGCGCTCGGACTCGCTGCATTCGATCGGCGCGTCCAAGGCCTGCTCGACTTCGGTGGTCCCGATCAGGATGCGCCCGAGGTACGGCAGGATGAAGACGACGCGATCGTCGGATGGCGCCTGCACCAGCAAGCCGCAAGCCAGCTCGCCCTCGACGAGCAGGTGGCTGCCACGCACCAGTCGAAGCACGTGCCGGGAGCGCAGCCCGCTCGACTCGAGCAATCGTTGTGCCCAGGGACCGGCGACATTGCAGATCGCGTCGTAACGCAAGGGCGACGGCGCCGCGCGGCCGCCGGCGGGGACCGCGGTGTGCAGGGAACCGTCCTCGCCGACCTGGAGCACTTCGTTGTGGGTGTGAAGCGTGACGCCGGCGTCGCACGCCCGCTGCAGCGCCCAGCGCCCCAGTGCGGCGTCGTCCATCTGGCCATCCCAGAACGAGAACGCACCACGAAGCGCGTCCGATCGCAGGCCCGGCATGCGCTCGAGCACGCGCTCGCGCCCTTCCCAGCGATGCCTATGCAGACCGCGCCGGCCAGCGAGCAGGTCGTATGCCAGCAAACCGATCCTGATCATCCAGACCGGACGCCCGCGACCGCGTGCCACCGGCAGGAGCAGTTCGATCGGGTGCGCGATCTGCGGCGCCTGCGCGATCCACCACGCGCGTTCGGAAAGCCCCTCGCGAACCAGCGAAACGTGCCCGGTCTCCAGGTATCGCAGCCCACCATGGAGCAGCTTGGTCGAAGCCGAAGACGTCGCGGAAATCGGATCGTTGCGCTCGAACAGGTCGACGGCGTGTCCGCGGCGCGCGAGCGACCACGCGCTCATCACGCCGTTGATCCCCGCGCCAACGACGGCGACTTTCATCGGCTTCGCTCCATCACGCCCGGCAGCATAGCGCATGCCCGCCCGCGGGCCAGCCGGCGCGAGCGCGGCCCGTGAGACAATTGCCCGATCGCCGGATCGGCCAATCGACCAGCAATCGCCCGATCGCCCGATCGCCCGATCGATCAACCAACCAATCGGCCCGACGCGCCCGAAGCGACAGCCTTGGCCACCGCAATGGAACGAGCAATCACGGCGATCGTCGCGCACTCGGGGCCAAGCCTCGTCTGCGAGCGCGCCGTCATCGAAATGCGCGTCGCGCTCGCGCCCGGCGACCTTCCGCAACCGCGGCGCTGGCACGCGCTTCGCGCAGCGGTCGCGGCGCACGCGCATCTCGGACCGTTGTGCAACGCGCTCGAGTCGCTCCCGGCCGATCCGCCCGGAGGTCGCGAAAGCGCCGCCGAGGCGAGCGTCGCGATGCTCGCGGTGTGCCTGCAGCGGGTGTTCGATCGCAAGTTCGACGACTGCTTCGGGGGCGTGGCTGCCGAAGGCGCCGACCTGGGGTTCTGCGCTGCCGGAGTGGCGGCGCCCGGGACCATCGCCTTCGACTACATCGATCCGAAACTCGCCGCGGTCGCGGGCCGCATCGCCTTCGCGCTGGTCGCGAGCACGCTGCAGGGGCGCGAGGAGTCCGACGAGCAGGTCGCGCGATCGGTGCGCGAGCAGATGGATCGGCTCGCCCAGTGGAGCGAGTCGTTCGGGCTGCGAGATACGCAGCGCGGCGTCGTTGTCGAGGCGCGACGGCGCGGTCTGCCGGTCGGTCGCGCAGAGACCTCGTTGCCGGTGGTCGTGCTCGGTCAGGGTGCGCGACAGCGCTGGCTCTGGCGAACCAATACGTCGGCCACGCCGCATGTCGCGGTGGTGGCGGCGACCAGCAAGCACCTCAGCAACGAACTGTTGCGCGATGCCGGATTGCCGGTACCGGCGCAGCGACTGGTCACGGACCTCAACGGCGCGCAGCGCGCCGCCGCGCAGATCGGCTATCCGGTGGTCGTCAAGCCGGCCCGCACCGATCACGGCATCGCGGTCACGACATCGATTCTCGACGACCGCACGCTCGCTACGGCGTTCGAACGGGCACGCGCGCACGGATCGGTGGTGGTAGAGAAACACATCGCGGGCGAGCAGCATCGATTGAGCGTCCTCGGGGGTCGGCTCGCGACCGTCGCGAGGCTGCGCCCAGCCTTCGTGATCGGCAACGGACGCGACTCGATCAGCGAACTGGTGCGCATCGCGCGAATCGAGCGCCTGGCCAGCATGCAGCTGCGCGACTTCCCGTTCCCGATCGACGACGAGACCATCCGCGTGCTCGGCGCAGCCGGGATGACGCTGGAGTCGGTTCCGCAAGCCGGGCAGACGGTGACGATGCGCACCAACGCGAACCTCTCGGGCGGTGGACGGATCGAGCTGATCGACGTGGTGCACCCGGACAACGTCCTGCTCGCCGAGCGCGCGGCTGCCACGATCGGACTGGACATCGCGGGGATCGACCTGATCACGCCCGACGTCGCGACCTCATGGGTCGACAACGGTGCCGCGATCTGCGACGTGAACCCGAATCCCGGTCTGGTGCGCGGGCAGGGTTCGCCGGCGATGATCGTCGATTACCTCGTGCCCGAAGGCGAGGGGCGGATACCGATCGCGCTCGTGGTCGCCGAACCCGCGCAAGCGCGCGAGATCGTCGCGATCCTCGCGCGGCGCCTTGGCGAACTCGGCTACCGGGTAGCGGTCGCCCGCGACGGCGGGGTCACGATCGACGCGGCAACGGCGGCTACCGTCGCCAGCGCCTCGGGCACCTCGGGCGCGTCAACCGCCTCGGCTGCGTCGTCCGCATCGACCGCGCCGGCCGCCGGGCTGCCGGACACGCGCGCCGCGCACGTAGCCGTCAACGACAGGACCGCGACCGCGGCGGTGGTCGCGATCGCCGCGCGCGAGATCGTCGAGCACGGACTGCCCTTCGATCGCTGCGCGCTCGCGGTGATCGAAGATCGGGGAGCTGGCGACGACTGGCCGGCTCGCGACGAGGCGGTGCTGGCGATGTTGCGCGCCCGTTCACAGGCCGTGCTGCTGAACCCGGCACGCGCCGGACTCGCGGCGTGGGCGCCCTGCGAGGAGCCGCGGCTCGCCCGCTCGAGCTCCAGTCTGCGATAATGCGCGCGTGAAGATCCTGGTCGCCGACGATCACGCCCTGATTCGCGAAGGCATGCGCATGGTGTTGCGTCAGTTCGACACGCCGGTCGAGTGCGTCGACGCGGCCGATGGCGCGAGCGTGCAGCGCAAGCTCGAAACGCATCCCGACGTCGAACTGGTCCTGCTCGATCGCCGCCTTCCGGACTGCGACGGGATGGTCCTTCTGCGCCAGCTGGTCGAGACGCACCCGGCCTTGCCGATCGTGATGGTGTCGGCCGAATACGATTCCGACACGGTGTCCGACGCAATCGGCATCGGAGCGGCAGGCTTCATTCCGAAGACATCGGTCACGACCGTCCTGATCCAGGCGCTGCGCCTGATCATCGCCGGCGGAGTCTACGTTCCCCCCGAAGTCCTCGGCCGCGAACCGCGTGGCGCGAGGGTCGGCGCGCCGAACGCCGACGGCGCGGCGCAGGGCGCGGCCGATCACCCGCAATCGGGCAACGGCATCCCGGGAGCGACGAACCCGGCGCAACCCGCGGAGCGCTCGACAAGGACGATCAGCGCCGCGCGTATCGCGCTCACCGAGCGCCAGGTCGAAGTGCTCGCGCAGTTGATGCGAGGCAAGTCGAACAAGCAGATCAGCCGTGAACTCGATCTCGCGGAAGCCACCGTCAAGGTGCACGTGCGATCGATCCTTCGCGCGCTCGACGCGAGTTCGCGCACCGAAGCGGTCGTGACCGCGTCGCGGCTCGGATTGAATCCCGATCGCATGTAGAGCGCAGTGAGCCGTCGGGACACTGAAGCGCCCGCGCACAGTGTCGGGATCGACGCGCTGCGCGGGCTCGCGATCCTGCTGGTGTGGTGCCATCACCTGTACGCGTACCTCGGCGTGGAGATCGCGCTGTTCGGGCGGATCGGCGGGCTGATCGGAGTGCAGCTGTTCTTCGTGATCAGCGGCTACCTGATCGTGCGCAGCGCGACCCGCGAGACGCTTCGGGTCTACGCGCTGCGCCGCGCGATGCGCATCTTTCCGGCGTACTGGGTCGCGGTCGCGCTGATCACGCTCGCGTCGTCTCGGGTGAGCCTCGAGGCGGTGAGCGCCGACCCCGCGTCGTTCGCGCTGAACGCGTTCGCGCTCTCGCACTGGTGGCCGCCAGCGATGCAGAAGTTCGACGTGACGTCGGTGAACTGGACGCTGGCGGTGGAGATCGCCTGGTACCTCCTCGCGCCCCTTGTCGTGTGGTTCGCCTCGCGCGACCGCTCGCGTGCCGTGCGCACGATGCTGCTGCTCGTCGCAGCCGCGGTGTCCACCGGATGGGTCCTCGCGGCACAGTCGGGACAGCTGGACGCGAGCTTCGCCAACGGGATCTCGCGCGCTTCGGGCGCACCGGTGGACGAATTCATGCGATTCGCCTACATCGTCAACCTCGCTCCGGCGCATCTGGTGTTCTTCGCCTTCGGCGCTGCGGTGCTCGCCTTCGAGCCCGAACTGCGCAGCGTGCCGCGCCCTGCGCTCGTCGCGCTGGTCGTCGCGTTCGTGCCGCTGGCAGATCGATGGAACGCGTGGCTGGCGATGAGTCCGTCGCTGGCATCGGGCATCGGGCTCGCCGCGCTGTTCGTCCTCTGGGGTCCGGGTGCCCGTGCGCCCGCGCGCTGGTGGTTATACTGGCTCGCGCGCCTGGGAACGATCTCCTATTCCGTCTACCTGATACATGTACCGGTCATGCTCGGTTTGCTAGCAATCGCCGGCGAACAGCGGCGCGGCAGCGTCGTGATCGCGCTCGCTGCCGCGATCGCGACGATCGCGTTGTCGATCCTGCTCTACCGCCTGGTCGAGCGGCCCGGCATCGCCCTGGGCCGATCGCTGACCAGGCCGCGTGCGCGATGATTCCGCGCCCGCCACCTTTCGCCGAACCGGTCTACGTCGCGCGACCGCTGCTGCCCTCGCTCGAGCAATACTCGCAGCGCCTGGCCGCCGTCTGGGAATCCGGCTGGCTCACCAACGGCGGCGCGCAGCACCGCGCGCTCGAGCAGGAGCTGTCCGCGTACCTGGGGTGCCCGCACCTGTCGCTGTTCAACAACGGAACGATCGCGCTGATCGTCGCGTGCCAGGCGCTTCGCCTGCGCGGCGAGGTGATCACCACGCCGTTCACGTTTCCGGCGACCCCGCACGTTCTGCAGTGGAACGGCATCACGCCGGTGTTCGCCGATGTCGACCCGGACACGATGACGATCGATCCGGCGGCGATCGAGCCGCTGGTCAACGGGCAAACGAGCGCGATCCTCGGCGTGCACGTCTACGGCACTCCGTGCGAAGTCGACGCGATCGACGCTATCGCGCAGAAATCGGCGTTGAAGGTGGTCTACGACGGCGCGCACGCCTTCGGCGCGACGATCTCCGGCAAGCCGATCGGCGCGTTCGGCGACGCGACGATGTTCAGCTTCCACGCCACGAAGCTGTTTCACACCGCCGAGGGCGGCGCGCTGGCGGTGCGCGACGCGCAACTGAAGGAGCGCGTCGACCTGCTGAAGAATTTCGGGATCCTCGACGAGAACCGGGTCGCGTTGCCCGGAATCAACGGCAAGATGAGCGAGCTCTCGGCGGCGATGGGAATCGAAGTGCTGCGTATCGTCGAGCGCGAGCGCAGCGAGCGGGCGCGCGTCGCGGCGATCTATGCGAAGCGGCTCGGCGCGCACGAGGGAATCGTCGCGATGCGGCCCCCCGAGAAGGTTCGCGACAGCCTGCAGTACTTCGTGGTGCGGGTCGACGCGAGATCGCTCGGATCGACGCGCGACGCGCTGCACGATCGGCTGCGCGATTTCAACATCGTCACGCGCAAGTACTTCCAGCCGCTTTGCAGCGAGTACGACTGCTACAAGCACCTTCCGTCGGCGCAGCCGTCGCGGTTGCCGGTGGCGACGCGCATCGCGCGCGAAGTGCTCTGCCTGCCGTTTTACGGCTCGCTCGGCGACGACGACGTGCACCGGATCTGCGACGCGATCGACTTCTGCGTGTCGCGCCCGGCGCGCGCCGGGCCGGGAGCACCGAAGTGACACGGGTCAGCGTCGTGATCGCCAGCTACGAGCACGAGGACTACGTCGCGCCGTGCATCGA
>JAHDXY010000470.1 GCA_023384005.1 Burkholderiaceae bacterium
AAGACGGCATCGTGCTGATCGACCAGGACAAGTGCCGCGGCTGGCGCATGTGCGTCTCGGGCTGCCCCTACAAGAAGATCTACTACAACTGGAAGTCGGGCAAGGCCGAGAAGTGCATCTTCTGCTACCCGCGCATCGAAGCGGGGCAGCCGACCGTGTGCTCGGAGACCTGCGTGGGCCGCATTCGCTACCTCGGCGTGCTGCTCTACGACGCCGATCGCATCGAGCAGGCCGCGAGCGTGGGCGACGATCGCGACCTGTACCAGGCGCAGCTCGACGTCTTCCTCGACCCGAACGACCCCGCGGTGCTCGAGCAGGCCAGGCGCGACGGCGTGCCCGAGGCCTGGCTCACCGCGGCGCAGGCCAGCCCGGTCTACAAGATGGCGATGGACTGGAAGGTCGCGCTGCCGCTGCACCCCGAGTACCGCACGCTGCCGATGGTCTGGTACATCCCGCCGCTCTCGCCGATCCAGGCCGCCGCGAACTCGGGCGAGCTCGGCGTGAACGGCGAGATCCCCGACGTGAACTCGCTGCGCATCCCGGTGAAGTACCTGGCGAACATGCTCACCGCGGGCGACACCGTTCCGGTGACGCGCGCGCTCGAGCGCATGCTCGCGATGCGCGCCTACCAGCGCGCGCGCCACGTCGAGAACCGCGACAACCCCGAGGTGCTCGCGCAGGTGGATCTCAGCGTCGCGCAGGTCGAGGACATGTACCGGATCATGGCGATCGCCAACTACGAGGATCGTTTCGTGATCCCGACCACGCACCGCGAGTACGCGGAAAACGCCTACGAGTTGCGCGGCGGCTGCGGATTCTCGTTCGGCAACGGCTGCTCGGACGGCGAGACCGAGGCGAGCCTGTTCGGGTCGCGCAGGAAGCGCACGATTCCGATCAAGACGGCGGCCTGAGGAGACGACGATGAAAAGCTTCAGGATCCTCTCCACGCTGCTGTGTTACCCGGACGCGGAGCTGCGCGCGGCCCTTCCCGAGATCGTCGCGGCGCTGCGCGAGGAGCGCGCGTTGCCCGCTTCGCGGCTCGCCGCGATCGAGGCGCTCGCGCAGCGCCTCGCCAACGGCGACCCGTACGAGGTGGAGTCGCGCTACGTGCAGCTCTTCGACCGCGGGCGCTCGACCTCGCTGCACCTGTTCGAACACGTCCACGGCGATTCGCGCGACCGCGGCCAGGCGATGGTCGACCTGCTCCAGACCTACGAGCACTCGGGCCTCGTGCTCGGCGCCAACGAACTGCCGGACTTCCTGCCCGTCGCGCTCGAGTTCGCCTCGACGCAGGCCGACCGGGTCGCTCGCGCCTTCGTCGCCGAGTTCGCGCACATCCTCAACACGATCCACACCGCGCTCATCGAGCGCTCGAGCGCATACGCGCAGGTGATCGCGGCGGTGATCGAGCTCTCGGGCGAGGCGGTCGATCTGGCGGTCAAGGCCGACGCCGACGAGCCGATCGACGAGGCCTGGGAAGAGCCGCCCGCGTTCGGCGGGTGCTCGACCCGCGGCCAGTCGGCGCAGGGCGGCACGGTGCAGCCGATCCAGTTCTTTCCGAACCATTCGACAAGGGGGGCGCAGAAATGAAAGCGCTTGAAGGATTCGTCTTCGGGATCTACCCGTACATCGCACTGAGCGTGTTCCTTCTGGGAAGCCTGGTGCGCTTCGACCGCGACCAGTACACCTGGCGCAGCGAATCGAGCCAGATGCTCAAGACCGGCGCGATGCGCTGGGGCTCGAATCTCTTTCACATCGGGATCATCGGGCTGTTCTTCGGCCACCTCGTGGGCATGCTCACGCCCAAGGTGGTGTTCACCGCGATCGGCATCTCGGCGGCCGACAAGCAGCTTCTCGCGGTGGTCGCCGGCGGAATCCTCGGCGTGATGTGCCTGCTGGGCCTGATCCTGCTGATCGCGCGCAGGCTCTCCGAGCCGCGGATCCGCGCGACGACCAGGCCGAT
>JAHDXY010000471.1 GCA_023384005.1 Burkholderiaceae bacterium
GGGCGCCCGAGTCGGCCGCCCGGCAGACGTCGAACTCCACGCCGGCAATCGCATCGTCGCCGGCCGCGCGCGCGAATGATGCCAGCGTGTTCTCACCATCGCCGGCTGCCCAACCCCGATGCGCGATGAGATGCATGTTCCTCACACGCTCGCTCGAAGGACCCGATCGGCCTCATTCTGAGCTTGAATATGGATCGCCATTGCCATGTCCCTCGATGTGTCATCACAATGAACGCACCAAGTAGCCCGGACGAACGAAGCGGAATCCGGGACCGAACTCGCGAAAGCAAAAGCCCGCATGGTGCAGACGCCATGCGGGCCGCCCTGTTCGTAACTCATGAATTGCCCGCGTCGCACGCGCGGTGTGGTGCGCGACGCCGCGCCTGACCGACGCCCATGACCCACTCCCAACTCTCACCGCATTCTGGCAAGGGGGAGAGTCTGCTTGCAAGGCCGTCACAAGCGCTTTGCGCGGGGGTCCTGCTGGCCCGGGTCCCGGTCGGCGCCGCAGCAATTCGATGAATTGCTTCAGCCCCTTCAGCCTCGCATGCCCGTCCTTGCCGACGATGATGTGGTCGTGCACCGCGATGCCGAGCGGCTTGGCGATCTCGACCGGCGCGCTCAGTTGCGTACGAAAAGCTCCGCGCGATGCCGGGGCCTCATGTTTGAAGTGTTGCAGGATCAGAACTTGAAGCTTGCACCAACGCGGGCGGTCTGAATATCGTGGATACGCCAAGTGTAGGTGTGTGCGTATCGGTGGATGCAGCACAAGCAGCAGCCGGGCTAGGGGCATTGGGCACGAGTGGCGCCTTCAACGAAGGCGCTACGCGTCAGGTCGAACGGTAGGGGGAAATTTCATGACGGCACATCGGAAATTTGCCGCGCAGACGAGAATCACCGCGGACCTGTCAAGGAAAGAGGAGATGGATCTGCGAATTCCAATCAGAACCCGATCGTTTTTCAGGGGCTCTGTGCTCAAAAGGTGGCGGGTTGTGCACGTGTTGGGTGCGTTGGCGTTTCTTGGCGGGTTCGTGCTCCAGCCGGCGCACGCCGAGGGCTCAGTGTCGGCTTTGGGCATGGGCACGGGCGCGCGCAATGCCGCCGAGTTCGGACGTTACTGGGCGGTGATAAAGCAGTATAACGCCTCGGGCGAGCGCTTTCGCATCGACACTATGTGCCGATCAGCCTGCACGATGTTCCTGAAGATCCGAAATGTCTGCGTCGCGCCCGGCGCGACGCTGGCGTTTCACGCCGGCCACACTCCGTCCAGCACGCAATCAATGCTCAGCGCCTATAATGCGGCCCTGCGCCAATACCTCACCGCAAACCGTTTCATGAACACGTCCGAATTTCACACGATGTCGGGGAGCGACATGATCAAGCGCTTCGGCTACCCGGCGTGCCGCTGATCGCGCGAACCAATGTTTCGTCCCGAAACCAAGGCCATGCCAGGGCGATGAATGCGACCGCATGAACCGCGGACATGAACCGCAGAAATGCCATCCCCGTATCTCCACAAAGACAAGGAGATGCGCCGCCCATCTGCATCGATTCTGCGTTTGCCATTTCAGATCAGCTTCAGCCCCTTCAGGCTCGCATGCCCGTCCTTGCCGACGATGATGTGGTCGTGCACCGCGATGCCGAGCGGCTTGGCGATCTCGGCGATCGCCTGGGTCATCTGGATGTCCGCCCGACTCGGTGTCGGATCCCCACTGGGGTGGTTGTGCACCAGGATCACGGCGGTGGCGGCGAGCTCGAGCGCGCGCTTGATCACCTCGCGCGGATAGACCGGAGCGTGGTCGACGGTGCCGGTCTGCTGCACCTCGTCGGCGATCAGCTGGTTGCGCTTGTCGAGGAACAGGATGCGGAACTCCTCGCGCTCCGCGAAGGCCTGGGCGCTGCGGCAATAATCGATCACCGACGACCACGAGGAGAGCACCGGCCGCTTGCGCACGGC
>JAHDXY010000472.1 GCA_023384005.1 Burkholderiaceae bacterium
CCCGCGACCCCCGGCGTGACAGGCCGGTATTCTAACCAACTGAACTACCACTCCATCTTCGCATTCGCTCGCCTGAACTGGTGGGTGCTGAGAGGCTCGAACTCCCGACCTACGCCTTGTAAGGGCGCCGCTCTGCCAACTGAGCTAAGCACCCAGGCGAGAACGCTCAGGCAAGCGCGCTGCTTGCGAAGCGCGAAGTATACAACACCTCGACGCGCGCTTTTTCAGCTCAGTTGATCGCGTCCTTGAGGCCTTTGCCCGGACGGAATTTCGGCACTTTCGCTGCCTTGATCTTGATCGCCGCGCCGGTGCGCGGATTGCGGCCGGTGCGCGCCGCGCGCTTGCCCACGACGAAGGTCCCGAAGCCGACCAGGGTCACCGATCCGCCTTTGCGCAGCGTGGTCTTGATCGCTCCAACGAGCGCATCGAGCGCACGACCCGCAGCCGCTTTCGAGATGTCCGCCTGCTTCGCGACATGGTCGATCAGATCGGTCTTGTTCACTAGAACCCCCTCAGATGAATTATTGAAGTTTGAAACCACGCGCGAAACGAATGCCGCGCGACTGAAATCGAATTGATTCGGTGGAAGCGCAGAAGAACGTCTGCTCAGACGTATTTAATCGCCCGGAAAGCCTTGTGTCAAGGCGATCTCCGGGCGATACGCAGTACAGATCAATGCGCGACGAGATCGCTTCCGCCGCCTGGCGACGCGGGCGCGCTCGAAGCAGGAGTTTCGCTCGACTCCTCGTCGGTCGACGGATCCGGAACGCGCTCGAGCGCGACCTCGAGCACGCGATCGATCCATTTCGCCGGAACGATCTCAAGCCGATTCTTCACGTTGTCGGGTATGTCCGCGAGATCCTTGACGTTTTCCTCCGGGATCAGAACGGTCTTGATTCCGCCGCGATGCGCAGCGAGCAGCTTCTCCTTCAGACCGCCGATCTGCAGCACCTCGCCGCGCAGCGTGATCTCTCCGGTCATCGCGACGTCGGCCCTGATCGGAATTCCGGTGAGCATCGACACGATCGCGGTGGTCATCGCGACGCCCGCACTCGGCCCGTCCTTCGGCGTGGCGCCTTCGGGCACGTGGATGTGGATGTCGCTCTTCTCGTAGAAGTCGGCCGGGATCCCGAGCCGGCGCGCCCTGCGTCGGACCACCGTGATCGCGGCCTTGATCGACTCCTGCATCACGTCGCCGAGCTTGCCGGTGAAAGTGGTCTTGCCCTTGCCGGGCACTGCGACCGCCTCGATCGTGAGCAGTTCGCCGCCGACTTCGGTCCACGCCAGCCCGGTCACCTGCCCGACCTGGTTCTCCTTCTCGGCAACCCCGAAATTGAAGCGACGCACGCCCAGGTACTTGTCGAGCCCCTTGGCAGTCACCGGGATGCGCTTCTCGCTCTTTTTGAGCAGCAAGGTCTTGACCACCTTGCGGCAGATCTTCGAGATCTCGCGCTCGAGCGCACGTACGCCCGCCTCGCGGGTGTAGTAGCGGATGATGTCGCGCAACGCGCTCTCGGCGATGGCCAGTTCCTCGTCCTTCACGCCGTTGTTCTTCATCTGCTTGGGCAGAAGGTAGCGTTGCGCGATGTTGACCTTCTCGTCTTCCGTGTAGCCCGAGAGCCGGATCACCTCCATCCGATCGAGAAGAGCGGGCGGGATGTTCAGCGTGTTGGCCGTGGCGACGAACATCACGTCCGAGAGGTCGTACTCCACCTCGACGTAGTGGTCGGTGAAGGTGTTGTTCTGCTCCGGGTCGAGCACCTCGAGAAGCGCGCTCGCCGGGTCGCCCCTGAAGTCCATTCCCATCTTGTCGACTTCATCGAGCAGGAACAGCGGATTGCGAACTCCCACTTTGGTCAGATTCTGCAGCACCTTGCCTGGCATCGAACCGATGTAGGTGCGCCGGTGGCCGCGGATCTCGGCCTCGTCGCGCACGCCGCCGA
>JAHDXY010000473.1 GCA_023384005.1 Burkholderiaceae bacterium
CGACGAGCCTTTGATAGACCGCGGTCGTTGTGAGGCGTTCGTCGCGTCCCGCCTCGTGCAGGGGGAGGTCGGCAACCGCTTGCATCAACGCCGGCATATCCCATCGTGGGCGCGCCGCCTCAGCTGCGGCCTGTACGGCCTCTTCGGCAACGCGCGCTGCACGCTGTTGCTGGAATTTCGCAAGCATCTGACGTTGCGCGTCGCGCGCCTGATCGAGCCGGTCGTGCATGGTCCCCCGTTTTGGTGGCGATTGCCGACAGTGCGTAGGCATGTTCAACGGCAGCCTCGGGGTCGTCGAACCGTTCCAGTGCCTGATAAAGAACTTCGGGCCTGGGGAGATCGAGCGAGCGAAGCAATTTGACGGATACGCTCGCGGTGCCGGAGAGACGCCGATAGCGGGCGTCTGCCGCACGGGAGTTGAGAAGGAGACAGAGCGCATTCAGTGCCTTGTCGTTCCTTGCCGTCAGGACAATCGTGTGGTTCTCGGAGACGAAGCCTCCGAATTCCTTGACAACCGAAGGCGACACGCGCGCCGCGATCAGGCGGCGCGGCTGAGATGAATTCGTTGTGCGCTGAATAACAACGGCATTCTTGCGGACAACCGGCCGTTCTGACGCGCCTTCTTTGAAGTTGACGTAGTCAACGCCATCGCGATCACGCGAAAGCGGCTTGCACAGCGCGCCCGCGCGGATGTTCTCGGCCCAGATCAGTGGCACGTCGCGCCCGGAGTACGAGCGAGGTCGCATTCTGTGCTGCTCGCGGTTCCAGACGAAGTATCCAGCCCGCACGTCAGCACCGTAATCGGCCAGAACGGCACCGCCGACCGCCTGCCCGGCTGCACTTGTCGGGACGCCCCAGGCAGCGCCAGCATGCTCGGGCAAACATCCGGTTGATCTCACCTTGAAGGGGCGACGGCCGGAGAACTCGCCAAAGGTCACCTGGCGAGCGATCGAATGCTCGGCACCAGCCCGGACGAGAAGGACGGTGATGTCCTGTTGGACGTCGAGAAACACGTCCTCGCGATCGGTGATGGACGCTAGGGTCAAGACTTCGCCGTTGCGCCGGATATGCCCTCTCAGCTTGTCGTAGAGCGGTCCCGCGACAAAACTTGACGGAAGCACGAGTGCAACGAGCCCGCCCGGCTTGGCGAGGCGAAAGCAGAGCTCGGCAAACAACGCGAACTTGTTGATGTGACCGGCGTGGCAGACCTGAGCCCAGTGCCGGCTCGATGGAGCATCGAGCACACGGCCGTAGGGCGGGTTCGCGATCACGAGATCGAACTGTTGAGGCGAGCGGATGGTAAGCGAGTCGCGGTGCTTCACGATCTCGCCGGTCCGCACCTCAATTGACAGGCGCTCGGCGATCAAGCGCTCGGCTAGTCGCGCCAAGCCTGAATCGATCTCCATGCCTGCCAAGCGTTTTGCGATGTTCGCGCCGGTCGATCGCGCCGCGCGCATGTGTCCGGCGACCATCGACAGGAAGGCAGCGCCACCGGCGGCAGGATCGACAACCGTGTGAGTGCGCAGGTCAAAGCCTTCCTTCTGCGCCAAGCCGATCACACCACGCGCCAGGTGTGGTGGCGTAAAGTAAGCGGCTTGCGACCGGCGATCCGCTGCCGACAAAAGCAGCGTGTAGAAGGTCCCGATCCAGTAGTGGCAGGCGTCGGTGTCCAGCGCTCCGAGCGCGGCGGCGAGTTCGCGCAGTTCTTCGCTCGCGGTGTCGGCATCAAGAAGCTCTTCGCACAGGCGGAGACGACGCGTGGCCGTGGTGGCATCCTTGCGCAGCCGCGCCGCGGCGCGGCGAGCGAGCGCTAAGACCTCAGACTTTTCTCCTGTGGACTTGCCAATCGCCACCCAACCCCGCCTGCCTGATCCAACCCGATTCACCGGCTATCGTAACGACACGAGCTTTAGTGCGGAACCCCTAAACCGAGGGTTGCGGCG
>JAHDXY010000083.1 GCA_023384005.1 Burkholderiaceae bacterium
ATGCCGTACATCTCGGCGTCGATCATCATGCAGCTGCTCACGGTGGTCGTGCCGCAGCTCGAGGCGCTCAAGAAAGAGGGCGAAGCCGGACGCCGGGTCATCACCAAGTACACGCGCTGGTTCACGCTCGCGCTGGCCACTTTCCAGGCGCTGGGCATCGCGGTGGCGCTCGAGTCGCAGCCCGGCCTGGTGCTCGATCCTGGCATACAGTTCCGTTTCACCGCCGCCGTATCGCTGGTCACCGGAACGATGTTCCTGATGTGGATGGGCGAGCAGATCACCGAACGCGGCCTGGGCAACGGCATCTCGATCATCATCTTCGCGGGAATCGTCGCCGGGCTGCCGAACGCGCTGGCCGGAATGGGCGAGCTGATCCGCACCGGCTCGATGAGCGCGGTGATCGGGCTGGTCATCATCGTGCTGGTGGTGCTGGTGACCGCGGCGGTCGTGTTCGTCGAACGCGGACAGCGCAAGATCACCGTCAACTACGCCAAGCGCCAGGTCGGCAACCGGGTGTACGGCGGACAGACCTCGCACCTGCCGCTCAAGCTGAACATGTCGGGCGTGATCCCGCCGATCTTCGCTTCGTCGATCATCCTGTTCCCGGCGACGCTCGCGCAGTGGTTCACCTCGGGCGCCACCACCAACCCGGTGGTGCTGGTACTCAAGGACGTCGCGGCGGCGCTCTCGCCAGGCCAACCCGTGTACATCATGATGTACGCTGCGGCGATCATCTTCTTCTGCTTTTTCTACACGGCGCTGGTGTTCAACAGCCGCGATACGGCCGACAACCTGAAGAAGAGCGGCGCCTTTGTCCCCGGAATCCGCCCCGGAGAGCAAACGGCGCGTTACATCGACAAGATCCTGATGCGCCTCACGCTCGCTGGCGCGATCTACGTGACCGCGGTGTGCCTGCTGCCGGAATTCCTCGTGCTGAAATGGAACGTGCCGTTCTATTTCGGCGGAACATCGCTTCTGATCATCGTCGTCGTGACAATGGACTTCATGGCGCAGGTGCAGTCGTACGTGATGTCGCACCAGTACGAGAGCCTGTTGAAGAAAGCTGGCGCCAAGGGCGTGGGCGCCTGATCGAGATGAGCAAGGAAGACGTCATCCAGATGCAGGGCGAGGTGGTGGAAAACCTGCCCAACGCGACGTTTCGCGTGAAGCTGGAAAACGGACACGTGGTACTGGGCCACATTTCGGGAAAGATGCGGATGCACTACATCCGTATCCTGCCCGGCGACAAGGTCACGGTGGAGCTCACTCCCTACGACCTGTCGCGCGCGAGGATCGTGTTCAGGGCGCGCTGATGTCGCCCGGACCTGGAACTGAGACGAGAGGCAAGTCATGAAAGTAATGGCATCGGTCAAGAAGATGTGCCGCAAATGCAAGGTAATCAAGCGCCACGGCGTGGTGCGAGTGATCTGCACCGATCCGCGCCACAAGCAGCGCCAGGGCTAACAGAGGACAGACGATGGCACGTATCGCGGGTATCAACATCCCGGACCGTCAGCACACCGAAATCGGGCTGACGGCAATCTACGGTATCGGGCGTGCGAGGGCGCGCGCGATCTGCGTCGCGGCCGGCGTGGCCTATTCGACGAAGGTCAAGGACCTCAACGACGCCGAGCTCGAGCGCATCCGCGAGCAGCTCTCGCGCTTCGCGGTCGAGGGCGACCTGCGCCGCGAGGTATCGATGTCGGTCAAGCGCCTGATGGACCTTGGCTGCTATCGCGGGGTGCGCCATCGTCGCGGGCTGCCGGTTCGGGGCCAGCGCACGCGCACCAACGCGCGCACGCGCAAGGGCCCGCGCAAGGCCGGCATCGCGCTCAAGAAGTGATTGGAGGCTAACGGACAATGGCAACGAAATCCCAGCAAGGATCGCAGGCCGCGGCATCATCGCGCGCCCGCAAGAAATCCAAGAAGAACATCTCCGACGGAATCGCGCACATCCACGCGTCGTTCAACAACACGATCATCACGATCACCGACCGCCAGGGCAACGCGCTTTCGTGGGCGTCTTCGGGGGGCGCGGGTTTCAAAGGCTCGCGCAAGTCCACGCCGTTTGCCGCGCAGGTCGCCGCCGAGACGGCGGGGCGCGCGGCGCAGGAGTGCGGAATCAAGAACCTCGAGGTCCAGATCCGCGGCCCGGGCCCCGGGCGCGAGTCCTCGGTGCGCGCGCTCAACGCGCTGGGCATCAAGATCATGCTGATTCAGGACGTCACGCCGGTGCCGCACAACGGCTGCCGTCCGCCCAAACGTCGCCGGATCTGATTCGCGAAGCTTCGGCCGCCGCCCGGCGGCCGTACGGACGCGCCGCCAGCACCGGGCGCGTTCACCGGGCAAGCAAGACCACCGTCTGTCGCCCAACCCGGCAGTTCGCCGGGCGGAACGCCGAATGGACAGACTAACCGCAGGATCGCGCCGCGAGGCGCCACCTGCGTAGATTGAGGAAACCAACGTGGCACGTTATACCGGACCAAAAGCAAAACTGTCTCGCCGTGAGGGGACGGATCTGTTTCTCAAGAGCGCGCGTCGCGGGCTCGACACGAAATGCAAGCTCGACAGCAAGCCCGGGCAGCATGGGCGGATATCCGGCGCGAGAACCTCCGATTTCGGTCTGCAGCTTCGCGAGAAGCAGAAGGTCAAACGGATGTATGGGATTCTCGAGCGCCAGTTCCGCCGTTACTACGCCGAGGCGGTACGCCGTCGCGGCAACACCGGCGAGAACCTGCTGCAACTGCTCGAGTCGCGACTGGACAACGTCGTCTACCGGATGGGATTCGGGTCGACCCGCGCGGAGGCCCGCCAGCTGGTGAGCCACAAGGCCATCGCCGTCAACGGCCGCTCGCTGAACGTTCCCTCGGCGCAAGTGCGTCCGAACGACGTCGTCGCAGTGCGCGAGAAGTCGAGGACGCAGGCGCGCATCCAGGATTCGCTGAATCTGGCAGAGCAGTCGGGCATGCCGGGCTGGGTGTCGGTGGACAAGACAAAGCTCGAGGGCGTGTTCAAGAACGTGCCCGACCGTGGCGATCTTTCCGCCGAGATCAACGAGAGCCTGATCGTCGAGTTGTACTCGCGCTAATCGAAGGGATTCCAGAATGCAGACTGCTATGTTGAAGCCGCGGATCGTCGAGGTCGACCAGATCGGTCCTTCGCACGCCCGCGTCGTGATGGAACCGTTCGAACGCGGTTACGGGCACACGCTGGGCAACGCCCTGCGCCGGGTGCTGCTCTCGTCGATGGTCGGCTACGCGCCCACCGAGGTGCAGATCTCGGGCGTCGTGCACGAGTACTCGACGATCGACGGCGTGCGCGAAGACGTGGTCGATCTCCTGCTCAACCTGAAGGGAATCGTCTTCAAGCTGCACAACCGCGACGAGGTCTTCCTCACGCTGAAGAAGGAAGGCGCCGGACCGGTCACCGCCGCAGACATCGACGTGCCGCACGACGTCGAGGTGATCAATCCGGAGCACGTCATCGCCGAGCTCACGCAGGGCGGTCGGATCGAGATGCAGATCAAGGTAGAGCGCGGACGCGGCTACGTGCCGGGCACCCTGCGCAGCCTGGGCGAGACCAAGTCGATCGGTCGCGTCGTGATCGACGCGTCGTTTTCGCCGGTGCGCCGGGTCAGCTACATGGTCGAGAGTGCCCGCGTCGAGCAGCGCACCGACCTCGACAGCCTGGTCATCGACGTCGAAACCAACGGTGTGATCGCTCCCGAAGAGGCGGTGCGCCAGGCGGCGCGCATCCTCGTCGAGCAGCTCTCGGTGTTCGCGGCGCTCGAGGGAGGCGCCGAACTGCCGGTGGAGCCGGGAGGCGCTCCGGGCGCGCGCGCACCGCAGGTCGATCCGATCCTGCTGCGCCCGGTCGACGACCTGGAGCTCACGGTGCGTTCGGCCAACTGCCTGAAGGCCGAGAACATCTTCTATATTGGCGACCTGATCCAGCGCACCGAGAACGAGCTGCTCAAGACGCCGAACCTCGGGCGCAAGTCGCTCAATGAAATCAAGGAAGTACTGGCTTCGCGCGGGCTGACCCTTGGGATGAAACTCGAGAACTGGCCCCCGGCCGGACTCGAGCGTCCCTGATCCGCACAACGCACGCGAGAAAACCGAGGACCGAATCATGCGTCACCGTCACGGACTACGAAAACTCAACCGCACCAGCAGTCACCGCGAGGCGATGTTTCGCAACATGTGCAACTCGCTGCTGCGCCACGAACTGATCAAGACCACGTTGCCCAAGGCCAAGGAATTGCGCCGCGTGGTCGAGCCGATCATCACGCTGGGCAAGAAGCCCTCGCTCGCCAACCGCAGGCTCGCCTTCGACCGGCTTCGCGACCGCGAGATGGTGGTCAAGATCTTCGCCGAACTCGGGCCGCGATTCGCGAACCGCAACGGCGGGTATCTGCGCATTCTCAAGTGCGGATTTCGCGTCGGCGACAACGCGCCGATGGCGATGATCGAGCTGATGGATCGACCCGAGGCGGACGAGGCCAAAGTCCAAGGGTCGACGTCCTGAGTCGCACACGCCTGCGCGGGCAGGGCCGAGCGCACCGGGCGTCCCGTCGCATGCAGCGATCGGACGCCCGACTTCCGTCCGGCGCACGGACTGAGCCTTGCGCCAGAGGCGCGCGAGGACGACGGTGACGGCGCCGGTTCTCAGCGTGAGCGGACTGACCAAGGACTTCGGTGCCGAGCGCGCCGTCGACGGGCTCGATTTCAGCGTTGCGCGCGGCGAGTGCTTCGGCTTGCTCGGCCCCAACGGCGCCGGAAAGAGCACGACGCTGAAGATGCTGCTCGGCCTGCTGCGTCCGCAGGGCGGGCGCATCGAACTGCTCGGAATGCAGATCCCCGAGGACGCGCTCGCCGCGCGCGCTTGCGTGGGCGTGGTGCCGCAATCCGACTCGCTCGACCCCGACTTCACGGTCGAGGAGAACCTCCTGGTGTTCGCGCGCTACTTCGGGATCTCGGCGAAGCAGCTGCGCCCGAGGCTTGCGGCGCTGCTCGAGTTCGCCGGCCTCGCGCACAAGCGGCACGCGCGGATCGACGCGCTCTCCGGAGGGATGAAGCGGCGCCTCACGCTTGCGCGCGCGCTGGTCAACGATCCGCAGGTCCTCGTGCTCGACGAACCGACGACCGGGCTCGATCCGCAGGCGCGGCACCTGATCTGGGACCGGCTGCGCCGGCTGCTCGCCGCCGGCAAGACGATCCTGCTCACCACGCACTTCATGGAAGAGGCCGAGCGGCTATGCTCGCGCGTCGCGATCCTCGACCACGGGCGGGCGATCGCGAGCGACACTCCGCGGGCGCTGATCGACGCGCAGATCGAGCCGCAGGTGATCGAAGTGAGCGGCGAGGGCGTGTCCGAGTGGTTCCGCGCGACCGGCGGGTCGGCGCTCGCCGAGCGCGTCGAGCTGATCGGCGACACGGCGTTCGCTTATTGCCGCGACGCGCAGCCGCTGCTCGACTCGATCGACGCGCGGCCCTCGTTGCGCTATCTGTTGCGGCGCGCGAATCTGGAGGACGTGTTCCTCAAGCTCACCGGGCGCGAGCTGCGCGACTGACCGAATGACGCGATCCGGGACATCGGGCAGGCCGGCAGGCGCGCGGTGGCGTTTCGCTCCGGTGTACCTGCGCAACCTGCTCGTGTGGCGCAAGCTCGCGCTGCCCAGCATCGTGGGCAACATCGCCGATCCCCTGATCATGCTGGTCGCGTTCGGCTACGGCCTCGGGCGCTGGTTGCAGCAGGTCGACGGAGTGCCCTACATCGTGTTCCTCGCCGGGGGCACGGTGTGCATGAGCGCGGCGATGGCGGCGAGCTTCGAAGCGCTTTACTCGGCGTTCTCGCGCATGCACGTGCAGCGCACCTGGGAGTCGATCCTGAACGCTCCGGTCGAACTCGACGACATCCTGGTGGGCGAGTGGCTTTGGGCCGCGAGCAAGAGCCTGCTCTCGGGGTCGGTGATCGTCGCGGTGGTGTTCATCCTGGGGATCTCGCGCGAGCCCACGCTGATCCTGGTGCTGCCGGTGGTCGCACTGGCCGGGCTGGCATTCTCGGCGATCGGCCTGTGCTTCAACGCGCTGGCGCGCGGGTATGATTTCTTCACCTACTACTTCACCCTGGTGATCACGCCGATGACCTTCCTGGCAGGCGTCTACTATCCGACCAGCCAGTTCCCCGACTGGCTCGGGGCGATCTCGGCGGTGCTGCCGTTGACCGCCGCGGTGGAGCTCGCGCGCCCGCTGGTGCTCGGGCGCCTGCCCGAGGATGGCCTGCTCCAGCTCGCGATCCTCGCCGGCTACTCCGCGCTGGCTTTCCAGATCGCGCGCGTGCTCACGCGTCGCAGGTTCGCGAAATGAGCGGCGCGAGCGGCGCCAATGCGGGCGCGGGCGCCGACGCGGGCGCGGGCGCGGGCGCCGACGCGGTCAAGGGCGCCGATGCGGTCACGCTCGTGCTGACCAGCCTTCCCGACGCGAAGAGCGCGCACGCGCTCGCCGAGTCTCTGGTCGCCGAGCGGCTCGCGGCTTGCGTGAACGTGCTCGCGCAGTGCCGTTCGGTCTACCGCTGGGACGGTGCGGTCGAACGCGCGGACGAAGTGCCCGTCCTGATCAAGACCTCGACTGCGCGGGTGGCGCAACTGATCGTGCGGCTGGAGCAGTCGCACCCCTATCAGCTGCCAGAGGTGATCACGGTGGGCGTTGACGGCGGGCTGCAGCGCTACCTCGACTGGGTCGTCGCATCGACGACGGGTCGTTGAGGTAGCGACGCGCGCGGAAGTACACCAGCAACGCGATCGCGATCACGACCATCGCGGCCATCGCGATCCAGAAGCCGCCGCGCGAGTGCAGGCCCGGGATGAATTCGAAGTTCATGCCGAAGATGCCTGTGATCAGCGAGAGCGGCATGAAGATCGCAGTGATCGTGGTCAGCGTGCGCATGATCTCGTTGGTGCGATGAGCGGTCGACGAGAAGTGCAGCTGCACCGCGGTTTCGATCGAATGCTCGAGCCCCTTGGCGTGTTTCACGACGCGATGTATGTGCTCGACCACGTCGTTGGCGCGCACTTGCGCCGACTCGGACAGCGGGGGGAGCCCGGGTTCGGTGCCCGCGGTTTCGTCCGTGGGATCGCGCTCGAGGCGCTGCTCGCGCCAGCGTTCCAGCGCGCCGAGCTGCTCCTCGCAAAGCAGCTCCAGGCGGCGCAGTTCGCTGCGCGCGTCGAGCAGCGTGGGCCAGTCGCGAAACGGCCGGCGCGGATCGAGCAACTGGCGCTGGAGCCGCTCGAGCCGATCGGCGAGCGGCTGTCGCTGGTCGAGGTAGCGATCGACCATCGCGTTGAGCAGCCGCAACATCAGCTCCTCGGGCGAGGCCGGCTGGCGGGTGCCCGACTGCGGCAACGCGAGCAGGCGCGCGTGCATCGCGGGAACCAGCTGGCTGTCGCGTGCGCGCACCGTCACCAGGCAGCGTGCGAACGCGAAGAACACCGTCGGGCGCGTGCGCACGCGCAGCGCGCCGGACTCGTCGATCAGCGGCGCGGTCGAGAGCAGGCCGCGAAACACGATCATCTCGTAGCCGCTGGTCGCGTCGAAATACGAGGGGTGCTGCGGATTCTCCGCGTCGCGCAGGTGATCGTCGAATACGGGCGTGCAAGTGAGCGGCGCCAGTACTTCGACCCAGTCGCGGGCCAGCTCGTAGTCGCACTCGCACCAGAGGAATTAGCCCTCGCCCAGGCACGAAGGCGCCTGTTCGGCCACGCGAGCGCCCTTGCCGCCGATGATCAGGAAGCGCATCTGTCGCCTGTTGCCGCCGTGGCGCCGGGCACCGGGCCCGTCAGCCTTCGCGCAGCCAGCGCGCCGCGTCGAGCGCGAAGTAGGTGAGCACGCCGTCGGCGCCGGCGCGTCGCATCGCCAGCAGCGACTCCATCACCACGGTGCGCTCGTCGAGCCAACCGTTTGCCGCCGCGGCCTTGAGCATCGCGTACTCGCCGCTCACCTGGTAGACGAAAGTAGGCACCGCGAACTCGTCCTTCACTCGCCGCACGATGTCCAGGTACGGCATCCCCGGCTTGACCATGACCATGTCCGCGCCCTCGTGCAGGTCGAGCGCCACTTCGCGCAACGCCTCGTCAGAGTTCGCCGGGTCCATCTGGTAAGTCTTCTTGTCGCCCTTGCCCAGGTTCGCCGCGGAACCGACCGCGTCGCGAAACGGGCCGTAGAACCCTGAAGCGTACTTCGCGCTGTAGGACATGATCCGCGTGTGGATCAGCCCGGCCGACTCGAGCGCCGATCGAATCGCGCCGATCCGTCCGTCCATCATGTCAGAGGGCGCGACGATGTCGACACCGGCCCGCGCCTGCACCAGCGCCTGGCGCACGAGGATCTCGACCGTCGGGTCGTTGAGCACATATCCGTTCTCGTCGATCAGGCCGTCCTGGCCGTGGCTCGTGTACGGATCGAGCGCGACGTCGGTGAGCACCCCCAGCTGCGGAAAGCGCTGCTTGAGCGTTCGCACCACGCGCGGCACGAGGCCGTCCTCGTCGCAGGCCGCGGCACCGTCGGGCGTCTTGAGCGACGCTTCGATCACCGGAAACAACGCGATGACCGGCACGCGCAGCGCGACGCACTGCTCGGCCAGTTCGAGCAGCGTGTCGGGCGAGCGGCGTTGCACGCCGGGCATCGAGGCGACCGGCTGGCGAACCCCGCTGCCCTCGACGACGAAGACCGGGTAGATCAGGTGATCCACGCTCAGGCGGTTCTCTCGCACCATGCGCCGCGAGAAGTCGTCGCGGCGCGTGCGGCGCATCCTCGACGCCGGAAATCTCTGTTCGAACCGCCGGTCGGAACCGCTCATCTCTTGCTCCATCGTGTCATCGAATCGATTGCACGCACCTCAACCGAGCTGGCGCTCGATCCACCGGGTCGCCTCGTCGACACCGATCTTCTTGAGCGTCGAGAACGCGATCAGGCTCGTGTCGTGCGCGCGCAATTCGGCCAGGGCCGCTGCCGTCTCCCGCACCACCGTCTGGCGCTTCGACGAGACGAGTTTGTCGGCCTTCGTCAACAGTACCAGCAGCGGCAGTTCGGGCGCCAGCCACTCCAGCATCCGGCGATCGAGCGCGGTGAGCGATCGCCGGATGTCGACCGTCAGCACGACGGCGCGCAACTCGGCGCGGTCGCGAAGGTAGTGCCCGGCGAGCGCGTCCCAGCCGCCGCGCAGCTCCTGCGGCGCTACCGCGTAGCCGTAGCCGGGCGTGTCGACAAGGTACGCCTGCGCGGTGTCCGGCGGCCCGAGCGCGAAGAAATTCAGCGCCTGTGTCCGTCCGGGCGTGGAACTCGAGAACGCCAGCCTGCGACGGTTGCACAGCAGGTTGATGACCGACGACTTCCCCGAGTTGGAGCGACCCACGACCGCGACTTCGGGAAGGCCCTCGCGCGGAAGCTGGCGTGATTGCGCCACCGTGGTGTGGAATCGCGCGCTGAGCAGGCTGGGCATCGGTGGGGCCGGTTCCGGCGGCCTGTTTCGCGGCCGCCTCGGGGTTCGATCGGGAGTGATCCGGCGCTATTGTAAAATCGAATGTTCGATCGACCACTACCGACCACCAAGGACTCTGGGAACGCGATGAAACGAGTACACCGAAACGCCTCGCGGCCGCTGCGCTGGCTCACGCTGGCTTCGTTGCTGTTCGCTTGCGGCGCGATGGCGCAGGGCGGTGCCGCGAAGCCCGATCTCGCCAAAGGCAAGGAGATCGCCTCGCAGGTGTGCGCGGCCTGCCACGGGGCCGACGGGAACAGCCCGACGCCAGCCAACCCGAAACTGGCCGGGCAACACCCGGCGTACCTGTACAAGCAATTGCGCGAGTTCAAGGTCCAGCAAGGCGCCGCCGAAGCGAAACGCGCGAACGCGATCATGGCCGGATTCGCGCAGATGCTGTCCGACGCCGACATGCGCAGCGTCGCCGCGTACTTCGGCGCGCAGAAGCTCAAGCCCTCCGCCGCGAAGGACAAGGACATCGTGGAGGCGGGCCAGAGAATCTATAGGGGTGGTATCGCCGACAGGCACATCCCGGCGTGCGCCGGCTGCCACAGCCCCAACGGCGCGGGCATCCCGGACCAGTTTCCGCGCATCGCAGGCCAGTTCGCCGAGTACACCGAGGCGCAGCTGGTTGCGTTTCGCCAGGGGCTGCGCAAGAACAGCGCCCAGATGTCGGGCACCGCGGCGCGCTTGTCCGACGCCGAGATCAAGGCTGTTTCCGACTACATCGCCGGTATGCGCTGATCCGCGCGCGCTCGGCGTACCGAGGGCTCTGGTAAGTTGGCGGCCATCCCGCCGACCGATAGCCAACGCGAAGGAGGAGCCATGACGCTGATACGCCGACTGTCGACAACGGAGCTGCCGCCCGGCGAGATCACCCCGCGCGGCGTATTCGAACGCAGGCGCTCGATCATCCGGGCCGGGCTTGCCGGCGCGGCGCTGGGCCCTGCGCACGCGCTGTTCGCGTCGCCGGGCGCATCGGCCGCGGCGGCCAAGCTCGCGACGCGTCCGAGTCCGATGTCCACGATGGAAAAGCCGACCTCGTACAAGGACGCGACCAGCTACAACAACTACTACGAGTTCGGCACCGACAAGGACGACCCGGCGAACAACGCGCACACGCTCAAGGTCAGCCCGTGGAAGCTCGCCGTCGAGGGCGAGGTTGCCAAGCCCGGGGTGTTCGACATCGACGAGCTCCTCAAGCTCGCGCCTCTGGAAGAGCGCATCTACCGGATGCGCTGCGTAGAGGGCTGGTCGATGGTCATTCCCTGGGTCGGATACCCGCTGTCGGAACTGATCCGGCGCGTCGAGCCCACGGGAAACGCAAAGTACATCGAGTTCTTCACGCTCGCCGACATGGCGCAGATGCCGGGCCTGTCCTCGAGCGTGCTCAGCTGGCCCTACGTCGAGGGGCTTCGGATGGACGAAGCCAGGCACCCGCTCACCTTGCTCACGGTCGGCCTGTACGGCGAGGTGCTGCCTCGGCAGAACGGCGCGCCGGTGCGCGTCGTCGTGCCCTGGAAGTACGGCTTCAAGAGCGGGAAATCGATCGTGCGCATTCGCTTCACCGAGAAGCAGCCGATCACGAGCTGGAATCGCGCCGCGCCGCACGAGTACGGGTTCTACTCGAACGTGAACCCGCAGGTGAACCACCCGCGCTGGTCGCAGGCGACCGAGCGGCGGATCGGCGAGGACGGGTTCTTGCAGCGAAAGCGCCCGACGCTGATGTTCAACGGCTACGCCGAGCAGGTCGGTTCGCTCTATGCGGGAATGGACCTGAAGAAGTCGTTCTGAGCCGATCCGGCGCCGGCGCCCGAGTCCCGTCGTGAACGCGCGCTTGATCAGGGCGCTCAAGCCGATCGTCTTCGTCGCGTGTCTCGTGCCGCTCGCGCGGCTGTTCGTGCTCGGCTGGGGCGACGGGCTAGGTGCGAACCCGGTCGAGTTCGTGACCCGCTCGCTGGGCACCTGGACGCTCGTGATGTTGTGCCTGACGCTGACGATCACGCCCCTGCGGCGCATCACCGGCTGGAACGCGCTGATCCGGTTTCGCCGGATGCTCGGGCTGTACGCCTTCTTCTACGTCGTCCTGCACCTGAGCACCTACGCCTGGTTCGACCAGTACTTCGACTGGCTGGCGATGCTCGACGACATCATCAAGCGTCCCTTCATCACCGCCGGGTTCGCGGCCTTCGTGCTGATGGTGCCGCTCGCCGCGACCTCGACCGGCGCGATGGTGCGCAGGCTGGGCCGGCGCTGGTCGGAACTGCACCGGCTGGTGTACGCGGTCGCGATGCTCGGCGTACTGCATTTCTGGTGGCACAAGTCGGCCAAGAACGACCTGAACGAACCGCTCGCCTACGCGGTCGTGGTCGCGCTGCTGCTCGGATGGCGCATCTGGGCCCACTGGCGCGCGCGCTACTCGCTCAGCCGGCGTTCGAGCGCGTAGAGCGATTCCACCGGTTCGCGCTCGCGCACCAGGTGCGTCGTTTCGCGGTCGACGATCACCTCGGCCGCGCGAGGGCGGGTGTTGTAGTTGGAGCTCATCGCCATCGCGTACGCGCCCGCCGAGAGGATCGCGAGCAGGTCGCCTTCGGCGAGCGCGAGAGAGCGCGCGCGTCCGAGCCAGTCGCCAGATTCGCAGATCGGGCCGACAACGTCGTAGACTTGCCGCGGGGTGTCGCGAGGCTGCACCTCGACGATGCGGTGGTAGGCGTCGTACAGCGCGGGGCGCATCAGGTCGTTCATCGCCGCATCGACGATGGCGAAACGGCGCTCACCGTTGCTCTTGAGGTACTCGACGCGAGTCAGCAGGAGCCCTGCGTTTCCCACGATCGCGCGGCCGAACTCGAACAGCACTTCGAGCCCGCGCACTGCCGGGCTCGCGTCGATTCGCGCGAAGATCGCGTCGAGCATCGCGCGCGGCGTGGGCGGGCGCTCGTCGTCGTAGCGGATGCCGAGCCCCCCGCCGAGGTCGATGTGGCGCAATGCGATGCCGCGCGCTTCGAGCGCCTCGACCAGCGCGATCAGCCGGTCCAGCGCGGCGACGAACGGCTCGATCTCGGTGATCTGCGAGCCGATGTGGCAGTCGATCCCGACAACCTCGATGGCGGGCAGCGAAACCGCGAGCTGGTACAGCTCGAGCGCCTGGTCGTAGGCGACGCCGAACTTGTTCTCGCGCAATCCGGTGGAGATGTACGGATGGGTGCGCGCGTCTACGTCGGGATTGACACGCAGCGAGACGGCGGCGCTGGCACCGTTGCGCACCGCGGTCGCCGAGATCCACTTCAGTTCGCTCTCGGACTCGACGTTGAAGCAGCGAACGCCGACGCGCAACGCGAGTTCGATTTCGGCGGTGGACTTGCCGACGCCAGAGAACACGACGCGCTCGGGCGAAGCGCCGGCGGCCAGCACGCGCCTCAGTTCGCCGCCCGAGACGATATCGAATCCGGCTCCGGCACGCGCGAGCAGGTCGATGATCGCGAGGTTGGAGTTCGCCTTTAGCGCGTAGCACACCAGCGCGCGTCGCCCCGCCGTGGCCTCGGCGAACGCACCCCAACGCTCGACGATCGCGCTGCGCGAATAGACGTAGGTGGGAGTGCCGAAGCGCTCGGCGATGTCCGGCAGCGCGACGCCCTCGGCGTGCAAGATGCCGTCACGTGATTCGAGCCAGTCCATCGCGTCGATTCCGGGCCTGCAGGTTTTCAGGGGAGACGTCGTCGCGGGGCGTGCGGGCCGCCCCGCATCAGCGCGTCGTTCGCGCCGCGCCGTCCGAACCCTGCGCGCCCCTGGCGGGGGGGCGCTCGCCGCCCGGGTCGGGAAGGTACAGCGGCCCGCGCTGCCCGCAAGCCGCGAGGGCCATTAGTACAGATAGAATCACCGTACCGACCGCGGCGTATTTCATCGAGGCAGTCTAGCATGACGGAGCAGGAATTCAGGGCGCATTGCGAGCGCGTGATGCGACGGATCGAGGACGCGATCGACGCGAGCGACGCCGATGTCGACACGACCTTGCGCGAGTCGGTGCTCGAACTCGAATTCGGCGATGGCGCGACGCTCGTCGTGAGCGCCAACGCGGCTCTGCGGCAGATCTGGGTGGCGGCGCCCTCGGGAGGATTCCACTACCGCCACGACGGCACGCACTGGACCGATACGCGTAGCGGCGACGAGCTGTTCGCCGCGCTCGGGCGGCTGATCGCCGGGCACGCAGGCGTGCAGGTGCCTCTGGCGCGCTAACGGCCGAACGAGGGGAAAGGGAGCTCGCCGGTCGCGGGCCTGATCGACGTCGCGGGCGGTTCCTCAACCATCCCGAGCGAGGCAACGCCGTCGCCGGGGCGAGTTTCGGCGTAGTACCACTCGCCCTCGATCTGCGCGACACCCGCCGGAACGCGCGGTGCGCGTTCCGGGACGTTGCGCAAGGCCTTGCCCATGTACGACATCCAGATCGGCAGCGCGAGTCCGCCGCCGGTCTCGCGGTCGCCGAGCTTTCGCGGCTGGTCGAACCCGACCCAGGCCACCGCGGCGATCGATGGCTGGTAGCCAGCGAACCAGGCGTCATGCGCATCGTTGGTCGTGCCGGTCTTCCCCGCGAGGTCGTTGCGCTTGAGCGAATTGGCGCGTGCCGCGGTGCCGCTTCGCACGACCTCGCGCAGCAGCGAATGCATGATGAAGGCGTTGCGCTCGTCGATCGTGCGCAGTGCATCGTCGCCAGCGTGCGCCGGACGCACCTGCGCCAGCACCCGGCCTTCGGAATCGGTGATTCGCGTGACGATGTGCGGGTCGACGCGGTATCCCGCGCCAAGCGCCATCGTCAGGAACGGCGGGTGCTTCTCGGCGTCGAATCCGAAACGCGTGACGTAGTCCTGGGCGTAGCGCGGGCCGATCGACTGGACGATCCTGATCGACACCATGTTCTTGGACTTCGCGATCGCCTGGCGCATCGTCATCGGTCCCTCGAACTTCCCGTCATAGTTCTTCGGGTCCCAGAGCTGTCCGCCGGTGAGCGCGGGATCGATCACGATCGGCGCGTCGTTGATCAGCGTGCTCGTCATCAACCCCTTCTCGAGCGCGGCCGAGTAGACGAAGGGCTTGAACGCCGAACCGGGCTGGCGCCAGGCCTGGGTCACGCGATTGAACTTGCGCCGCGAGAAATCGAAGCCCCCCACCAGCGCGCGAATCGAGCCGTCGGCCACGTTGGCCGACACGAGGGCCGCCTCGACTTCGGGGAGCTGCGTGATCTCCCACTGCCCGGGCTTGGCCTGCGTGATTCGCACCACCGCTCCGCGGCGGATCTGCCTCGCGGCGGTCGTGCGCGGCCCGAGCGCATGCGAGACGAACTTGAGCCCGTCGCCCGAGATCTCCTGCACCGCGCGGTGGCCGCGCGTGACGGTGACCGCACTCGGGCTCGCGTCGAGCACCACCGCCGGCAGGAAGTCGTCGACGTCGATCGCGTCGGAGATCGCGCGGTCGATCTGGTCGTCGGCACGCGCTGAGTCGCCCGACAGATCGATGAAGGCTTCGGGGCCGCGATAGCCGTACTTGCGGTCGTACTCGAGCACACCCGCGCGCACCGCGGCGTTGGCCGCGCGCTGGTCGTCGGCGACGATCGTCGTGTAGACCTTCAGGCCTGCGGTGTAGACGTCGTCGCGAAACAGCTCGTATGCCAGCATCCGCGCCATCTCGGCGACGAAGGGTGCCTGCAGCGCGTCATCGTTCGATGCCGCGTAGCGCAGCTCCTCCCGGATCGACGCCTGGAACTGCGCCTCGTTCAGGCGGCCCGACTCGAACATCCG
>JAHDXY010000474.1 GCA_023384005.1 Burkholderiaceae bacterium
ATAGAGTCGTGTCAACAAGCGTGCTGTGTCGACCATCACGGCGGCCAGGTCGGCGGCGGCTTGGTCATGGGTTCGGGTCATCAGATAGCTCCTTTATGAGCGGGTTGGAAACGGGCGAGGCGGCGGAACTCGTGCTCGAGGACCGCGTGCGCCCAGGGAGGTGCGCCCTTGCGCGCGATCTCGTCGCGCGCGTCGAGCAGTTCAAGTAAGTCGAACCGGTGGTCCGGGTGAACGCAACGGAACGCGTGCCAGTGCGGGGAAAGGTTCTTCATTCAACGCCTCGGGTGCCTGGTCTGCAGTGGTCCGCGTTTTTGCGCGCATCTCTTGCCTGCCTGCATCTCGGGCATCTCGGCCTCGCCTGTGCGTAGCGTAGGAGCATAAAAAAGGTCAAGGCCGCCTCTACACACACACGCGAGACCGAGATGCCCGAGATGCGAGCGCTCATGGCTCGCCCCGAAACATCGCGCGAACGGTCTCGCGACGCTGCCGCTGGCGCTCGCCGTGATCGGCGAACAGGTCATAGACGCGCAGATCGATCGCCCACTCGGATGCGTCCCAGCCCCCGTACGCGCGCGAGTCGGGCATCGCGCGCAGCCACCCGGCATCGGACAGCGCCATGATGGCGAGCCGGCGCTCGACGTCCGCCGCTGATCGGAACGCGCGGCAGTGCTGGCGCATCCAATCGCGACCGATCGAACGCGGTTTCGAGTCGTCGGCGAGGATCGAGCGGGCCAGTGCGCGGGCCAGTTCGTACGCTGGGGCGCTCGAGAGAACGCCCAGGAACATCGCTGCCGCGTGCCGCCGGATGCGCCGCATGAACCGGATCGCAAGCGCCATCGTGTCGTCCTCGATCGCCTCGTGCCTTCGCCCCTCGACCAGGTGAAACACGAGCGCAACGCGGGCGAGCATTCCCGGGTGCTTGCCCAGGTGCGAGGCGAGCGCGGGAGACGATTCGTACACGGCGTCGACGGCTTGGCGGATCGTATCGCTCTCGGACTCGAACAGCGCAAGCGCACTACCGCTAAAGCGCGCGCGAACCGCGGGCGATGCAGTCGTCGTTTGGCGGAAGATCTCCCAGAGCAGCGCGGACCAGTCGCGCAGCGCGGATTTCGCGCTCGCCTGCGATCGGGCACCGGGCGAGCGCAGGATCACCGGCATGAATCGATGAATCAGCCCATCATCGGGCAGGCGCTTCAATTGGTCGCGAAGCCCGGCAGGCGTGCAGGCAGCGAGCACCGAGCATGACCAGTTCGGGACCAGAAACGAACCGCGTTTAACGCGATCGACCTGGTGCGGCCCGCCGTCGTAGAGCTGCAGCCACTCTCCCCGGTTGCGGCTGCCGGCGCCGTCGCGATAGGCGTCGATCGAGCCGATCCAGGAGGCAAATTCTTCGGTCAGCATCAGCATTCCGCGCGGGTTGTCGCGCAGTCGCTCGGAGAGGGCTTCGGTTGTCGCGTCCGAACTGAACAGCGCGGGCATTGCCTCGCGTTCGTCCTCCGGCTTGGCCTTGTTCTCGCTCGCCCAGCGTCTGAACGCGTCACCGTGAATATCCTTGATCGGGTCCGAGACCGCGCGCAGCGTCGGCGACTTGCCGTCGCTGGGCTTGCCGATCAGCACCGCCCACAATCGCGCCGACTCGAACCAGTCCGAACCCGGCCGCACCGCCAGACGATAACGATCGTCGATTGCGGCGGCTGCGGCGACCGTTGCAGCGACGATCAGGCCGGCGCGATCAAATCCAGTCGCCTCGGCGAACGCGCTTGCTACCCGCGCAATTGCCCCGGGTGCATCGTCGAGTTCAAACGCGGGCGCGGCCATCTCGCGCAGGATGTTGGCCGGCTGCGGTGCGTCGTCCTCGGGTGCCGGCTCGGCGTCGCGCGGCGCCTCGGCGCTCGGTTGCACCGGGCGCTTGCCCTCGGCGATCGACCGCACCTCGG
>JAHDXY010000475.1 GCA_023384005.1 Burkholderiaceae bacterium
GGTGCGCACCGGCTATTCGGCGATCGCCGACGAGTGGGTGCCGATCCGCCCGGGAACGGACGGTGCGCTGCTGCTCGCGCTGGTGCACGAGTTGATCGCGCTGGGCCTGTACGACCGCGAGTTCCTGGTACGCAACACCAACGCCGGACAACTGGTGAACACGCGCCAACAGGACGACGAGTTCGGGATGTTCGTGCGTACCGAGGTCCCCGGAGAGGAGGGCTGCTTCGACCCGCAGAACAAGCTCTGGTGGGACCGCGTCACGAACCGCCCGGTGGTCACGCACAGCGAGGGCGCCGATCCCTTCCTTCACGGCGAGTACACACTGCACGACGGCACGACGGTCAAGCCCTCGTTCCAGCTGCTGCGCGACCGGGTCGAGTCCTACACCCCCGAATGGGCCGCGGAAATCACCGGAATCCCTGCCGCGACCATTCGCAGGCTCGCGCACGAGATGGGGATCACGGCGCGCGACCAGAAGATCGAACTGCCGATCGCATGGACCGACATCTGGGGCAAGGAGCACGCGACCGTCACCGGCAATCCGGTGGCGTTTCACGCGATGCGCGGTCTCGCGGCGCATTCGAACGGATTCCACACGATCCGCGCGCTGGCGATCCTGATGTCGCTGCTCGGGACGATCGACCGCCCGGGCGGCTTCCGGCACAAGGCGCCGTTTCCCAGGCCGATCCCGCCCTGCGCGAAGACTCCGAACACGCCGCTGGCGGTGCGCCCGAACTCGCCGCTCGATGGAATGGCGCTGGGCTGGCCGGCCGAGCCCGACGACCTGTTCGTCGACGACGACGGCACGCCGGTGCGCATCGACAAGGCGTTCTCCTGGGAGTACCCGCTCGCGGTGCACGGGATGATGCACAACGTCATCACCAACGCCTGGCGCGGAGATCCGTACCGGATCGACACGCTGATGATCTTCATGGCGAACATGGCGTGGAACTCGACGATGAACACGTCGAAGGTTCGCGAGATGCTCAACGACAAGGACGAAAACGGCGAGTACAAGATCCCGTTCCTCGTCGTCGCCGACGCGTTCCAGTCCGAGACCACCGCCTTCGCCGACCTGGTACTGCCCGACACCACCTACCTCGAGCGCCACGACGTGATGTCGATGCTCGACCGCCCGATCTCCGAGTTCGAAGGGCCGGTCGACTCGGTGCGCATCCCGGTTCTGCCGCCCACCGGTCAATGCAAGCCGTTCCAGGAAGTCCTGATCGAACTCGCTTCGCGGCTCGGTCTGCCCGCCTTCGTTCGTCCCGACGGCAGCCGCAAGTTCCGCGATTACCCGGACCTCGTCGTCAACTACGAGACCGACCCGGGCTCCGGAATCGGCTTCCTCGCCGGGTGGCGTGGCAAGGGCGGCGAGAAATTCATGCGCGGCGAACCGAACCCGCGCCAGTGGGAGATGTACGCGCAGAACAACTGCGTCTACCAGCACAAGCTGCCGGCTTCTTACCAGTACATGCGCAACTGGAACAAGGGCTACCTGGAGTGGTCGCAGCGCAATCGCATCCAGCGCTACGCCGAACCGATCCTGATCCACCTGTACTCGGAAGTGCTGATGCGCTTTCGCCAGTCCGCGCAGGGCAAGGGCATCTCGCGCAAACCGCCGCAACACCTGCGCAAGCGCATCGACGAATTCTTCGATCCGCTGCCGTTCTACTACGAGCCGCTCGAAGGCCAGCAGACCGACCACGCCCGCTATCCGCTGGCCGCGATCACGCAGCGCCCGATGGCGATGTACCACTCGTGGGATTCGCAAAACGCCTGGTTGCGGCAGATCCACAGCCGCAACCTGCTGTACGTGAACACGCGCACGGCGCGCGCGGCCGGAATCGAGGACGGCGACTGGATCTGGGTCGAATCGCAATGGGGCAAGGTGCGCTGTCAGGCGGGGCACTCCGAGGCGGTAGAGCCAGG
>JAHDXY010000476.1 GCA_023384005.1 Burkholderiaceae bacterium
GCAAACGGCGAGCGATTCCGGGTCGAATCGCACCGGAGCATCCGGTGCGCCGAGCCTGTTCGCGAGGTTCCGGGCCGACTGCGGGCGGGGCGCATCGAAGTACGCTCGCAACGCGCGCACCAGCTCCATCGGCCAGCCGATCGACCGCGTCGCAGCGCTCGCCGCGGCCACTGCAGCAAGCGCCTGTGCCAGGGCGTCGAAGCCGATGTGCGCAAGCGCGGCCGCGAGCGCGTCGAGCTGCTCACCCAAGGTGTCGCCTGCGCCGCGCGCGGGTGGATCGGTCCGCTCGAGTTCGAGTTGCGCCGCGAGCCCGTCGATCGCTTCGAGCAGCAGGCCCAGCTCGTCGCGCGCGACCGTCAGTTGCGCCGTGCCGGCGTCGAGCGAGACCGCCGGGGCGAGGGCCACGTCGACGACCGGGAACCCGTCTCCACGCTCGCCCAGCGCCCCGACGGCGAGTCTGCGCGCATCGTCGCGCAGCCGCACTTCGATCAGACGCAGGAAGCGCTCCGGGATCTGCGGAAAATCGGGCCAGTCGGGCAGGACCTTGACCAGTTCGGCCGATTGCTCGGCGTCCAGCTCGCCGGCGCAGAACCCGACCATTTCGCCGATCCAGGGCTCGAGCTTCGCGAAGGCGCGGCGCCAGTTCGCGGCGCTCGACTGCTGGCGCAGATAGGGTGAAATCAGCGGAGCCAGGTAGTTCAGCGAGCGCAGCCCGAGCGAATCGGCGACCGTCGCGCAGTCCTCGAACGCGGCGACGAACGCCGCAGCGAAGCCGCGCGGGTCGTCGAGCGGATCGTTGACCAGCATCGGTGCGAGCAGGCCCACAGCCGCCGGCCCGAGGCGCTCCAGGGCTTCGTCGCTTCGCGCCGGAGCCATCATCGCCCCTCCTCGCCACCCGCCGAATCGTCGGATAGACGGAATACCCGCACTTCGTCGAGCAGCGCGCGCGCACACTCGACCAGCCGTGCGATCTGCGTAGCCTGCATCGCGAGTTGCTGCGCGCTCTCGCCGCTGGCCTCCTGGATGATCCTCGCACGCTCGAGCAGCGCGCCCCCGACGCGCGCCTGCTCCTCGGATGTGCGCGCAATGTCGCGCACGCCGGCCGCGAGCGAGCCGGTCTCGTCGCGACTGGCGCTCATGCCCTCGCTCGCGCGATCGGCGAGCCGGCTGATCTCGACGACCTGCGCGATCGCCTGGTTCATCGCGCGCACCGTATCGCCAGTCTCGGTCTGGATCGAATTGACCATCGCGGCGATCTGTCGCGTCGAATCGCGCGCCGACTCCGACAGGCGCTTGACCTCGTCGGCGACTGCCGCGAAGCTGCGCCCGGCATCGCCCGCCGCGAGTGCCTGCATCGCCGCGTTCAGCGCGAGAATCCCGGTGCGCTCGGCGATTCGCTGGATCATTCCAACCGCCTGCCCGATCTCCTGCGAGCGTTCGCCCAGACGCTTGATGCGCTTCTCGGTTTCGTGGATCAACGCACGCGAACGTGCGATTCCCTGCGCCGTACTCGCGACGCTGAGCACCGCGGCGTCGGTCGCCCGCACCGCGCGGTCGGCCGCGGCGTCGCCGGCGCGCGCGCGCTGCGCGATCGACTCCAGCGCGAGCGCGGCGCCGGCGAGTTCGCGCGCGGCAACCTCGACTTCGGTCTGCTCGCGCGCGGCCGCGTGCGCCGCGTTTTCCGACTGCGTGCGCACGGCGACGGTCGCCTGCGCCACCTGGTGCGAGACTTCGCGCACGTTGACGAGCACGCGGCGCGTCTCCTCGGTGAACAGGTTCAGCGCATCGGCGATCGCGCCGGTCACGTTCTCGGTGACCGGCACGCGCACCGACAGATCCTTGGTCGAGGCGATCGTGCCGACCGCCTGCATGATCTCGATCACC
>JAHDXY010000084.1 GCA_023384005.1 Burkholderiaceae bacterium
CTCCAGAACGGGACTCGCATCAGGTCCTCGCCCAGGAAGGCCTGGGCGATCAGCCCGGTCATCATCGTCTCGCCCCCGCCGACCGTCCACGCGCCGACCACGAGAAACAGGAAGATGTCGAGCACGGCGATCGCGGCCAGCGCGATCACCGGGTCGAGCGTCTTGCGAAAGAACTCCATCGGGTCTCCTGTCTTGTGCCGTGCCGTGCCGTGGCGTGCCGATCGGGGGCGGCCGGCAGTCGATCCTTTGACAATTGTGCTGGTCGCGCGCGCTCCGGTGGTGGTATTTATTGCCAACCTGCTGTCGGAGAGAACGGTATATGAGCCTGTACGCTGAAGCCAGCGATGTCCTGGAGCACATGTTCAACGCCTGCACCACGGCGCAGATCAGCGAATTCGTTCCGGAGAAGCGCGGTTTTCGCATCCACGGGCATAGCACGACGGTGACGCTCGAGCGCGCGTTCTGGAACGTGCTCGAAGACATGGCGCAGGAAAGTCGCCTGACGCTGCCGCGACTGATCGAACGCGTTCACGACGGGTGCCTGGTGGCCAACGACAAGAACATCTCGTCGTGCCTGCGCGTGATCTGCCTGAAGTACCTGAACATCTACGCAGTGTCCGCCACATGATCGGGCACGGCGCGCGGCAGCGCCGTGCGCGACCGACCCGGAGCGCCGGACCCTGAGCGCCGCGCACCACCCGGCGCACCCGCCATCGGAGCGCGCGCGGGCGCGCGCGGCGATCGCCGCTGCGACCGTGCTCAATCTTCCCTTCGGAACGGTCTACGCGTTCAGCGTATTCCTCAAACCGATGGAGGCGATGCTGATGATCGGGCGCGCCGAGATGAGCGTGGTGTTCGCGCTCGCCACGCTGAGCCTGACCGCCGGGATGAACCTCGCACCGCACCTGTTCAGGCTGCTCTCTCCCGGCGCGCTGGTGCTCGCGGCCGGAGCCTGCGGCGCGTTCGGGCTGGCGCTGTGCGCGGCGGCGACCGGGTTCGCGCAGCTCGCGCTCGGATACGGGCTGTTCTTCGGTTTCGCCGGCGGGGTCTGCTTCATCGTCGCGCAGCAGGGGGTGAACCAGACGCTGCGATCGGCCAGCGGGCTGGTCAACGGCTTCGTCGTCAGCCTCTACCCGCTGGGCGCGATGATCGGCGCGCCGCTGTTCGGCTGGGGAATCGAGGCGCTCGGCCTGCGCGCGACGCTCGCGTGCCTGGCGGGAGTGGTCGCCGCCGCCTGCCTGGTCGCGCTGCGGCTGATCCGGCGTGCGCAGATCCGGATGCACGATCCCTCGGCGCCGGCCCGCGAAGCCCTCGATCCGATGCGAGCGGTGTTCCTGCGCCTGTTCGCCGTGTTCTTTCTGGCCGCCGCCGCCGGGCTGACGGTGATGAGCCAGTCGGCCGGGATCATCCAGGCCTATGGCGGGGCGACGGCCCTCGCGCTGGGAGCGACGACGCTGATCACCGGCGCGATCGCGGCGGCGCGCATCGGCGGCGGCTGGCTGGTCGATCGTTTCGCGATGGCGAAGGTTGCGGCGGCGGCCCACGCCTGGTCGCTCGCCGGCGCGCTGCTGCTCGCCGTCTTTCCCGGGCCGCTGGTGGCGGTTCCGGCTCTGGCGATGATCGGAATGGGCTACGGGCTGATCTCGGGCGCCACCGCGGGATCGATCGCGCGCTACTGGCACAGGAACCAGTTCGGACGCGTCGCGGGCCAGCTCTACATCGCGTGGTGCATCGCCGCGATCACGCTGCCGGTGCTGGCCGGATGGCTGTTCGATCGCACCGACGGCTACGGGGCGGCGGTGCTGATCGCCGCCGCCGGCAATGCGCTCGGCATCGTGCTGGCGCGCGGGTTGCCGAACTGGCGCGCGCAGTGAGCGCGGTGGGGTCGAACGCCCGGTCCCCGACCCCGCTGGACGACTGCGTCGCGATATGCGATCATCAAAAGCTTGTCCCGGCTACCGTGCAGGCTTTGGCCCGCCGGTGTCATCAATCCCTGCCCCTCCCGCCTGACCGGTTCCGGTTCGGGCATCCGTCGGTCGGCGTTGATGCAGTTGCGATCCGCCCCCGGCTGAAGAGCGTTCTTCGGTCAATCCAGGCGCCGTCGCGCCGCAACGTTCGTCGCGCACCCACGCCGGGACGCGATGGCGCGGCGCGCTGCGCCCAATGATTCGTACCGGAGTACCACGATGACTTCACGAACTTTCGCCGATCTCGGCATCGTCGCGCCTTTCGACGCGACCCTTGCCCGGATGGGCTATACCGAACCGACGCCGGTCCAGCTCCAGGCGATCCCGATCCTGCTCGAGGGGCTCGACCTGATCGCCTCGGCCCCCACCGGCACCGGCAAGACCGCGGCGTTCATGTTGCCCGCGCTGATCAGGATCATGTGCGACGCGGGGCGTCGCGGCCGCGGCCCGCGCATCCTGGTGCTCACGCCGACACGCGAACTCGCGCAGCAGGTGGCAAAGGCATCGCAGGGATTCTCGCGCGGCATGCAGCGCACCACCACAGTGTGCGTGACCGGCGGCGAGTCGTACCAGGTGCAGAATCGCCTGCTCGCGGCGCCGCACGAAGTGCTGGTCGCGACGCCGGGCCGGCTGATGGATCAGATGAACCAGGGCCGGATCGACCTCGGGAGGGTCGAGGTGCTGGTGCTCGACGAAGCCGACCGCATGCTCGACATGGGTTTCGCCGACGACGTGCTGGCGATCGCGAAGCTGCTGTCGGCCGATCGCCAGACCGTGTGCTTCACCGCGACGCTCTCGCGTGCGGTTCGCGACATCGCGGGGCGCCTGCTGCGCGACCCGCGCTGGATGGAAGTCGAACACGCCAGGGCCGACGACGCGGCGATCGACCAGCACGTGCTCTACGTCGACAGTTTCGAGCATCGCAATCGACTGCTCGAGGCCTGTCTGGCCGACGAAGGGCTGGGCCAGGCGATCGTGTTCACGTCGACCAAGGCGCACGCCGAGCAGCTCGCAGGCCAGCTGGGCGACGCTGGTCACGCGGTCGACGCGCTGCACGGCGACCTGAACCAGCGCCAGCGAACCCGCGCGCTCAATCGCCTGCGTCGCGGCGACTGTCGAGTGCTGGTCGCCACCGACGTGGCCGCGCGCGGCATCGACGTGCTGACCGTGACGCACGTGATCAACTTCAACCTGCCGAAGTTCGCCGAGGATTACGTCCACAGGATCGGGCGCACCGGACGTGCCGGCGCCAGCGGCCAGGCGTTGTCGTTCGTCGGGCGCGACGACGTCTTCACGCTGCGTCGGATCGAGCACTTCATCGGGCGCAAGGTGCAGGTGAGCGCGATCGGCGGGCTCGAGGCGCGCTTCAAACCGGTCGAACGCAGGCCCTCCGACGGAAAGGGCGGCGCGTTTCGCAAGACCGGATTCGGCGGCAAGGGCCGCGGCAGGGAGGCTGCGGGCGGCGCCGAGCGTTCGCAGCGCCGCGGCGCGGGCAGCGCTCGCTGGCGCGACGCCGCCTGAGCGGCGCGCGAACTAGGCCCTCGCGCCGCGCCTCGGCCCCCAGGCGACGGCGCGCAGTTCTTCGGCCAGCAGTGCGGTGGCGGCAGTCAGCCTGATGCGCTGGCGAGAGAGCAACCCGATCGTGCCGTGGTGTTCGGGGAGGCGCAGCCGCAGCAGTGACAAACCGGCGTTCGCCGCGTAGTGCAACGCGACGTCGCGCGACAGTACCGACAGCGAGTCGCTGCCGAGCGCGAGCGAGGTGGCGAGCAGCGTCGACGCGGTCTCCACGACGCGTCGCGGCGTCTCCAGCCCGCCGGAGTGGAACATCGCATCGAAGCGCTCGCGCAGCGCGCTGCCGGTTGGCGGCAGTACCCAGGCCTCGTCGAGCAGTTGCTCCAGGCGCACCCGGCGCGCGCGCGCGAGGCGGTGCTGCCTGCGCACCACCACCTCGACCGGCTCGGGCATCAGCGGCTCGAACTGCAGCGTGTCGAGGTCGGCATCGCCGGGCATCTGCCCGACGACGAGGTCCAGCTCGCCGCGCTCGAGCATCGGAACGAGCGTCGTGCTGGTTTCGACCGTCACCGATATCGCGAGCCGAGGATGACGCGCGAGCAGGCGTGTAATCGCCGTCGCGGTCAGCCGCGGCAGCGACCCGACCACCGCGCCGATGTTGACCCGGCCCTGCGCGCCGAGCGCGACCTGCTCGAGCGCGTCGCGTGCCGCGCTGATCTCGCCGAGCGCGGCGTGGGCGTGGCGGATCATGACTGCGCCGTACTCGGTCGCGACCATCCCGCGCGCGCTGCGCTCGAACAGCGGAAGCTGCAGCAGCGCCTCGAGCTGCGCGAGCAGCTTGGTCGCCGCCGGTTGCGTGACCGAAAGCGAATCGGCGGCCTTGCTGAGGCTGCCGAGGCGATCGAGCGCCTGCAGCAGCGACAGGTGCCGGATGCGGATCTGCTGTCGCAGCCGCCAGTCGGGCGGCAGCATCGCGGCCTGCAACTGGCCGGCGTGCGCCGTCGGGCGCGCGCGCGCAGCGCGAGCGCCACGCTTCGCCGCCCGAGGCGCCGCGCCCTCGCCCTCGGTCCGATCCGGTACGCGTGGTTTCGACATGCGTATTCCCCCTGGTAATGGGTAGATGATAAAAGCTCAGTTGTCAGGTTATGGCGCGCCGATTAGATTGCGACCGATGGAAGAGGCCGCCGCCACCGCCGACCGGGACTTGCCGCTACTCGCGCTCGCGATCGGCGATCCCTGCGGAATCAGTCCCGAACTCACCGCACGCCTGGTCGCGCACGCCGCGCTCGAACACGAGGCGCGCTTGCTGGTGGTGGGCGACGCGCGCGTCCTTGCCGCGGGAGCGGCGGTCGCCGGCGTCGGCGCCGCGCTCGCGCGCTGGAGCGTGCAGGAGCCGCCGCCGGCCGGGCACGCGCTGCTGGACCTCGGAAACCTGGATCCCTCGAGGATCGAGCTGGGCGCGGTGAGCGAACTCGGCGGACGTTTCGCGCTGGAGAACTTCACGACAGCGCTTCGGCTCGCCCGAGAGGGGCGGGTTGCCGCAGTCACGTTCACCCCGTTCAACAAGCAGGCGATGCGTCTGGCGCGTCCCGGGTACGACGACGAGATCGGTGTGATCTCGGAGGCGCTTGGCGCGCGCTCGGACGGGCGCGAGTTCAATGTCCTGGGCGCGCTGTGGAACGCGCGCGTGACTTCGCACGTGCCGCTGAAGGACGTTTCCGACCTGCTCGGCGTCGACGCGATCGTCCGCGCCGGCACGCTCGCGGATCGCTGCATGCGCGAAGCCGGTTTCGTCGAACCGCGGATCGGCGTTGCCGGTTTCAATCCGCACGCCGGCGACGGCGGAGCCTTTGGTCGCGAGGAGATCGAGGTGATCGCGCCCGCGGTCGCGCGAATGCGCGAGCAGGGCGTGCGCGCGGTCGGGCCGCTGCCAGCGGACACGATCTTCGTTCGCGCGCGAAAGGGAGAGTTCGACGCGGTGCTCACCATGTACCACGACCAGGGCCAGATCGCGATGAAGCTGCTTGGCTTCGACCAGGGCGTCACGTTGCTCGGAGGCTATCCGGTCCCGATCTGCACGCCGGCCCACGGCACCGCGTACGACATCGCCGGAAAGGGAATCGCCGACGTGAAGGCGGCGTTCAATGCGATCGTTCTCGCGGCGCGGATGGCGCGCGGCGAGGGCGTCGCGACGGCGCCAACGGCGCGCGCCGCCTGATGGAGCCAGGCAAGTTCACCGCAGTCACTACAACAGGGAGCAGACCATGAACACTCGCCACAACGACCGAATCCGCTGCGCGGGCCGTCGCAGGGTCGCGATCGCGGTGCTCGCCGCCGCGACTTTGCCGGGTTTTTCCGCGGCGCAAGCCCAGCCCAAGGAGCTCGTGTTCGCGATCAGCGCCGCTCCTGGTTCGCTGCAACAGGAAACCGCCGCCGAGTTCACGCGTCGCGTCAACGCCAGGCTCGCCGGGAAGGCGGCGATGAAGCTGTTCGACAACTCGCAGCTGGGCAAGGACCAGGACTTGATGCAAAAGCTCAAGCTCGGTTCGGTGCACGTGTCGATGCCGTCGTCGATCATGGCGTCGATCGCCGATGAGTTCGCTCTGTACGAGCTTCCGTTCCTGGTCAAGGACCGCAGCCACGTGGCCGCGATCAACGAGAAGATCTTCTGGCCGCAGATCGCGCCCAAGGCCGAGGCCAAGGGATACAAGGTGCTCGGCGTCTGGGAGAACGGCGTGCGCCACATCACCAACAGCAAGCGCCCGATCAACACCCCGGCCGATCTGGCCGGGCTCAAGATCCGCGTGCCGCAGTCGAAATGGCGCGTGATGATGTTCGAACGCTGGGGCGCGAACCCTACACCGATGGCGTTCTCGGAGGTGTTCGTCGCGCTGCAGACGGGCGTGATGGACGGCCAGGAGAACCCGAACACCAATGTCTGGGGCGCCAAGTTCCACGAAGTGCAGAAGTACCTGTCTTTGACCAGCCACGTCTACACACCCTCGTTCGCGACGGTGGGCAAGGCGGTGTTCGACAAGCTCGACCCTGAGATCCAGAAGGCGCTCAGCGACACGGCGCGCGAGATGGAAGTATGGGCGCGCGAGAAGGGCGCCGCCGAAGACGCCGAACTCGAAGCGAAGCTCAAGGCCGGCGGCATGCAGGTCAACGTCGCCAACCGCGCCTCGTTCGTTACTGCGTCCAAGCCGATCTACGACGAATTCGCCAAGGCGCTGCCCTCGGGCAAGGGAATGATCGACACGGCGCTCAAGCTCGCCGACTGACCGCGCAGCGAGCTGCGAGCTGCGAACGAGCGGCGCGACGCGTGGTCGGCACGATGCGTCGGTACTACGAGCGCCTGCTGGCGATCGTCACGATCGCGCTGCTGATCGCGCTCGCGGCAATCGTGCTCTACGCGGTGGCCGCGCGCACGCTCGGAGCGTCGCCGATCTGGTACGACGAGGTCGCGTCGGTCGTGCTCGCCTGGCTGAGCCTGCTCGGCGCGGCGCTTGCGATGGCGCGAAACGCGCACCTGAACTTCGAGAACCTGCTGATGGCGCAGCCGCTGCGAGTTCGCGGCGCGCTGTTCCTGTTCGCCGAACTGGTCGTGCTCGCGGTGTTCTCGATCCTGTTGTGGGTGGGCTGGCGCATCCTCGAGGTGTTCGGCGACGAGACTCTGACCTCGCTCACCTGGGTTCCGCTCGCCGTGGTGCACGCGATCGTCCCGGTGGGCGCGGCGCTCACGATTCTGGCCCGATTGCTGGTCGCGCGCGAGAACTGGCAACGGGTGATGGAGGGACGCGACAGCGAAAGCGAGGAGATCGCCGCCGAGATCGCGCGCGCGCAGGCCGAACTCGCCCGCCACGGCGGCGGCCGGTCGCGATGACCGAAGGCGCCGTCATCCTCTCGCTGTTCGCGCTGATCGCGGTCGGCGTTCCGATCGCGGTGGCGATCCTGGCGTCCGCGCTCGCCGGTGTGTGGATCCTGCGCGGCGAACTCGGCCTGTTCAACGCTGCGTTGGCGTTTTACGACGGAGCTACCAGCTTTCCGCTGATCGCGATCCCGTTGTTCGTGCTGGCCGGGTCGCTGATGAATACCGGCGGGATCTCGCGCCGGCTGATCGCCTTCGTCTCCTCGCTGATCGGCTTCATGCGTGGCGGTCTGGCGATGGTCAACGTCGGTGTGTCGCTGTTCTTCGCCGAGATCTCGGGATCGGCCGTGGCCGACGTCGCGGCGATCGGCACAGTGCTGATACCGGAGATGAAGCGAAAGGGCTACGAGCCGAGGTTCGCCGCCGCGGTGACCTCGTCCTCGGCATCGCTCGCGATCATCATTCCGCCGTCGATCCCGATGATCCTCTACGGTGCGATGGCCAACGTGTCGATCGTGCAGCTGTTCGTGGCCGGAATCGTACCCGGGTTGCTCGGCGGTTTCGCGATGATGGCGCTTTGCTGGCGGCTCGCGGTGAAGTACGACCTGCCGCGCGACGAGCGCTTCGACTTGCGCCGGGTCTGGAGCGCGCTGCGCGACGCGGGCTGGGCTCTGCTGCTGCCGGTGATCATCCTCGGGGGGATCTTCGGCGGTATCGTCACCGCGACCGAAGGCGCCGGGCTGGCAGTGCTGGCGTCGCTGGTGATCGGCGTGTTCGTCTATCGCGAGGTGCGCCTGGACGAAATCGCCCGCGCGCTGGTCGACGGCGTCGTGCAGACCGCGACCGTGATGCTGCTGGTGGCCGCCTCGGCGGTGCTCGGTCTGTACATCACCGAGACGCAGACCCCGCAGCGCTTCGCGACCGCGATTCTGGCGCTTGCGAGCGAGAAGTGGATGATCCTTCTGATGCTCAACGCGCTGCTGTTCCTGATCGGCACCGTGCTGCACGGCGCCGCGGCGATCATCCTCGTGACGCCGGTGGCGCTGCCGCT
This sequence comes from Burkholderiaceae bacterium, assembly GCA_023384005.1. GTDB lineage: Bacteria > Pseudomonadota > Gammaproteobacteria > Burkholderiales > Burkholderiaceae_E > Quisquiliibacterium. Next base: position 8,399 of record JAHDXY010000084.1, read on the forward strand.
GATCCACCAGGCCGGAATCGACCCGGTGCATTTCGGGATCATCCTCACGCTGAACATCGCGATCGGACAGCAGACCCCGCCGGTGGCCTCGGTGCTGGCGACCGCCTGCTCGATCGCGAGAACGGACATGTGGTCGACCACGCGCACGAACCTGCCGTTCATCGCCGTGCTGGTCGGCGTCACGCTGCTCGTGAGCTACGTTCCGGGGGTCGCGCTCGGCCTGGTGCGCTGGATCTACGGCTGATGCCGCGCCAAAGGCCCGTGGCCTGCAAGGAACCCGATCGCGCCGCGACGAATCGGAGCGTCGCGCGCGTTCGGGCGAAGAAGGGCCCCGCCTGTGCCGGTGGGCCGGCATCCTGAACCGTTCAGTCCAGTTCGGTCGCAGCTAGGGCCACATCAGGTTCGTCCGACGAGGGACGATCACAACAGTGGCCCGCAAAGGCCGCGACCTTGATGCAACGCATTGGTCCAAGGAATGTATGACCCGTGTCGTGCACTGCAGGGCGATTCGATTCTACCCCCGAACCCGCCTCGGGTGGCGCGAGTGCGCGCCGCCGGTCGGTTGCGCGCACGTCAGGGGTTGCGCGCGCGCGACGCGATCAGAAGAGTTTCTCCTGGCGCTTGACTTCGGTGTCGATTTCCTCGCTCAGCTTGCGGATCCTGCGCGAGGACTCGGCATCGGCCCGGGTGCCGCCGGGCGCTGCGAGCAGGTCGTGCGCGATCTGCAGCGCGGCCATGACCGCGATGCGATCGTGCCCCGAGATCTTCCCGCCGTCGCGGATCGTGCGCATTCGCTCGTCGACAAGTTCCACCGCCTGCAGCAGCCGCGGGCGGTCGTCGTCGCTCACCGAAAGCCTGTAGTCCCGGTCAAGGATCTTCACGTCCACCTGTGCCACGTTCACAGTTCCTGTTCGGCCGCCGCCGGCAGGCGCGCGAGCGCCGATTCGACGCGGGCACGGGCCTCGTGCATGCGCGCGCGCAACTGCTCCCGATCGGCCTGCGACTTCGTCAGCTCGTCGCGCAGGCGCGCGTTGTCCTCTGCCAGCCGGCGCGCCAGCGCGATCAGCCCCTGCGCACGTTCGACGAGTTGGTCGATGTCCTGGTCCATCGCGGCGATGTTAGGGACCGCGCATCGGGGGGTCAAGTCGGCAGGGCGGGAATCGCATTTGAGATAGGATCGTCCGCGTGAACAAGTTCGCAATTGCGCTGTGCGCAGCGCTTTTCCTCGCACACGCCGGATCCGCGCAGCCGGTGCGGGTCGAGGCCGTCGAGGTGGAACTGGTCGCGCGCGACGACGCCGCGGTTCCTGGCGCCACGACCCAGATCGGCCTGCGCATCCGCCACGACCCCGAGTGGCACAGTTACTGGCGTACTCCGGGGGACTCGGGCCTGCCGACCGAACTCAAGCTCACGCTGCCCGAGGGCTGGTCCGCCGGCGAAATCGCGTGGCCGGCGCCGCAGCGCGTCTTCATCGGGCCGCTGGCCAACTACGGTTACGGCGGCGAGACCCTGCTGCGGGTGCCGCTCACGGTTCCTGCGTCGCAGGTCGCGGGCACGACGGCCCGCTTGAGCGGCAAGGCGCAGTGGCTGATGTGCCGCGAGGTGTGCATCCCCGGCGAAGCGGTGCTCACGCTCGAGCTGCCAGTGCGCGAGAAGGCCGCGCCGGGCAGGCACCTCGCTCTGTTCGAGCGAGCCGAACGGGAGACGCCCAAACCCGGGATGACGCTCAGGGCCGGACGCAGCGGGTCGCGGGTGACGCTCGCGTTCGAGCGCGAGAACGCGTCGAGCGCGGAGTTCTTCCCGTATCGCGAGGCGTGGCTGGACGCGCCCGCGCCGCAGGCGCTGTTTCGGGACAAGGCCGAGAAGTCGCGCTGGTGGCTCGAGTTGAGCGTGTACGACTCGGTCGACGACGCTGCGCTGGCCAAAGCCGGATTCACCGGCGAGCCGCTGGGCGTGCTGGTGCTCGACGGCCAGGCGCACGAAGTGAGCGCGAAGCTCGAGGGCGCCGCGCTCGCCGGTGGTCAGCTCATCGCGAGCGCGAAGCGCGACGAGAGCGCGGCGAAATCGTTCTTCTCCCCGGGCACCGCTTCGCGCCTGCTCTCCGGCGCCGGTGCTGCGTTCAGCCCGGGCGCCGGCGGTTCTTCGGCCGCGTCGCCCGGGGCCGGGGGCAGCGCGACGCTCACGCTCGCCTTCGCGCTCGTGTTCGCGCTGATCGGCGGGCTGCTGCTGAACCTGATGCCGTGCGTGTTTCCCGTCATCGGGCTGAAGGTGCTCGCCTTCGCGCGCCACGCCGGCGCGCTGCGCGTCGACGCGCAGCGCGGCGCGCTCGCCTTCGCCGCCGGCGTGCTGGCTTCGTTCACGCTGCTCGCCGCGGCGCTTCTCGGACTGCGCGCGGCTGGAGAGGCAGTGGGCTGGGGGTTTCAGTTGCAGTCCCCGGTTTTCGTCGCGGCGATGGCGTTGCTGTTCGTCGCGATCGCGCTGAACTTCGCCGGCGTCTACGAGGTCGGCTTGCGGATGACGCGCCTTGGCGCGGTCGAGTCGGCGGCGGTCGAGCGCCACCCGCTGCTCGGCTCCTTCGGCGCCGGCGTGCTGGCCGTGCTGGTGGCCACGCCGTGCTCGGCGCCGTTCATGGGTTCGGCGCTGGGCTACACGCTCGGGCGGCCCGCGCCGGAGGTGTTCGCCGTGTTCGCCGCGCTCGCACTCGGGATGTCGATCCCGTACCTGGCGCTCGGCTATTTCCCCGGCGCGCTGCGCTGGTTGCCGCGCCCGGGCCGATGGATGGAGAGCTTCAAGCAGTTCCTCGCGTTTCCGATGCTGCTCACGGTCGCCTGGCTGATGTGGGTGCTGGGCCTTCAGGCCGGGGTCGACGCGGTCCTCGCGGTCTCGGCCGGCGCGGTGCTGATCGCGCTCGCCGCCTGGTTGTACGGGCGCTTCGTGCAGGCGGGACCGAAGTCGCATCGATGGCTGGCGGGCGTACTGGCAGCATCGAGCCTGGCCGCCGGGCTCTGGGTCGGGCTGCCCGGTCCGGCGAGTTCGCCGGCGCAGGGTGCCTCTTCGGGCGCATCGGCCTCGTCCGGACCGGATGCTTCGCAGGCGTCGGGCTGGGAGCCGTGGAGCGAAGCGGCGATCTCGACCGCGCTCGGCGCCCAACGCGCGGTGTTCGTCGATTTCACCGCGGCGTGGTGCGTCAGTTGCCAGGTCAACAAGGCGCTGGTGCTGGAACGCGAGCCGGTGGTCGGGCAGATGCAGCGCCGCGGCGTGTTGCGTCTGCGCGCCGACTGGACCAACCGCGATCCGGAGATCACCGCGGCGCTCGCGCGCCACGGCCGCAACGGCGTCCCGCTGTACCTGTTGTACCTGCCGGGCGAGGCCGTTCCGCGCGTGCTGCCCGAGATCCTCACCAGCGGCATCGTGCTCGACGCGCTGTCGGCGATGCGCTGATCGCGCCGCGTGCCGGTCGCTTGATCCGGATCATGCGCAGGCCGACCCGAGCGGCCAGCCGCGCGCGTGCCTCACTGCCGGTCGTATAATCGCTCCCGCTTTCGGTGCCGCGCTCGCGTTCGCATTGCGCGGTTAAACGGGAAACAGGGAGTTGGCCTCGTTCGCTCGCGGACGATGCCCGCCAACCTGTGCTGCCCCCGCAACGGTAAGCAGGTGCATTCGCCATCGCGGCGGGTGCAAGGCGCATCAGTGCCACTGGGTGCTCGGAGCCACACAGCCGAAGCCCGGGAAGGTGGTGCGCCTCATCTGCAAGCCCGGATATCGGCCGAGAGGGCGGGATCGTTCGTCATCGCGAGCGATCTCAAACTTTGATTGTGCCAAGCGGTGGGCAAGGCACACGGCGTGTCGACACGAATGCGTGTCGGCGCGCGGGGGGTTTCCATGCATTCGTTTCGTCTCGCCCTTGCACCGCTCGTCGCGGCGGCTGCGTTTTCCTGCGCGCACGCGCAGTCCCTGAACCAGGTGGTCGTGACCGCGGCGCGCGGTGAACAGGACATCGCGCGATCGCTCGCCGACGTCACCACCATCGATGCGGCCGGGATCGCGCGCGCCGGCGCATCGAGCCTGCCGGAGTTGCTGCGCACGCTGGGCGGAATCGAGATCCTGCAAAACGGCGGCGTCGGTTCGACCTCGGGCGTGTTCGTTCGCGGCACGAAGACCTCGCAGACCGTCGTGCTGGTCGACGGCGTGCGGCTCGAGAACGCGACGTCTGGCACTGCCAACCTCGAGTTCATCGCGCTATCGTCGATCGAACGCATCGAAGTCGTTCGCGGCCCGATGTCTTCGCTGTACGGATCGGGCGCGATGGGCGGGGTGATCCAGATCTTCACCCGGCAGGGAAGCGGCGCGCCCAAGCCGTGGTTCTCGCTCGGCGCCGGGTCGCGCTCGAGCACCCAGTTGCGCGCAGGCTATTCGGGCGCGGCTGGCGACGCGGGCCGCACGCGCTTCTCGATCGCGCTCTCGTCGGATCGCACCGACGGTTACGACGCGACCTTGCCGGGGAACTTCAGCCGGCAGGACGACCGCGACGGGAACTCGCAGCGCGGCGTCAACGCGTCGCTGCGCCGCACGCTCGCGAGCGACTGGCTGGTGGGCGCGCAACTGCTCTCGAGCTCGGGTCGCGCGCGTTACGACGATCCGTTCTCGACCCCCGACGAAGCGAGCTATCGCTACCGCACCAACGCGTTGTCGGGTTTCGTGCGCGGGCGCCCGGTGCCGCGCTGGCAAACCGAGTTGCGCGTCGGCGAGACCAGCATCGACTACAGCTTCGACGCTTACGGTTTCGCGCCGCGCACCTCGTCGCAGACGACGACCTGGGAGAACTGGGTCGAACTCCCGGCCGGTCGCGTGCTGCTCGGGGTCGAGCAGCTGCGCCAGCGCATCGCCGGAGACGGAATCACCAGCGGGCCCTTCGTCTACGCGACCGACTCGCGGCACACCGACTCGGCGTTCGCCGGCTACGAAGTGGGAGTCGGTCGCCACCTGCTGCGCGCGCAACTGCGCCACGACGACATTCGCGGTGTCGCGAGCGAACCGAGTGCGACGCTCGCGTGGGGTTACCAGCTCTCGCAGTACTGGCTGCTCAGGGCGTCGGTTGCCAACGCGTTTCGCGTTCCCACCTTCGACGATCTCTACAATCCCTTCGGGTCGAACCCGAACCTGCGCCCCGAGCGCTCGCGCGGCGCCGAATTCGCACTCGAATACCGCGAACGCGCGACGCTCGCCAAGGCAACGCTGTTCGCGAGCCGGATCCGCGACGCGATCGAGCTCGACGAGAACTTCGTTCCGCAGAACCTGCAGCGCGCGCGCGTGCGCGGGCTGACGCTCGAGGCGCGCCACGGTTTCGGCGACTGGCAGATGCGCGCGTCGGCCACGTTGCAGGACCCGCGCGCCGAACGCGACGACGGAACCGAGGCGCAGCTCGCGCTGCGCGCGCGCCGCCACGGATCGGTTGCGCTCGACTGGGCGCCGGGGCGGCTGCGAATCGGCCTCGAGTGGATCGCGCAGAGCGGGCGCATCGACGCAAGCGACCGTCGGATGGGTGGATACGGAATGCTCAACCTGAACGCCGTGTACGCGTTCGACGAGCAGTGGGAGTTGTTCGCGCGGCTGGGCAACCTGGGCGACAAGCTCTACGAGACCGGTTACCGTTACGCGATGCCGCCACGCAGCGTCTTCATCGGGGTGCGGTACCAGCCGAAGTGAGCGCCGTGCAGCGCGCCGTCGTCGCGCTCGCGCTGCTCGCGCTCTCGGCGGGAGCGCCGGCGGCGGCGCTGATCGACGACTGGCGCCGCCCGGTCGTGTTGCAGGGGCCGGCGCAACGGATCGTCTCGCTCGCGCCGCACGCCACCGAACTGCTGTTCTCGGCCGGACTGGGCGAGCGCGTGGTCGCGGTCGACTCGAGCAGCGATTTTCCGCCGGAGGTGCGCAAGCTGCCGGCGATCAACGCGGCGCCGGTGCCCGATCCGGAACGGCTGATGGCGCTGCGTCCCGATCTGGTCGTGGTGTGGGGCGCGGGCGTGTCGCGCGACCAGGTGGCGCGGCTCGAGCGGCTGGGCCTCGTCGTGTTCGTGTCCGAGCCGCGCACGCTAGAGGCGATCGCGAACACGCTCGAGCGATTCGCCGGTTTTTCCGGGGACCCGGCGCGCGGGATCGAGCGCGCGTCGCGGTTTCGTGCCCGGATCGCAGCGCTGCGCGCGCGCTTTGGCGCGCGCGCGCCGGTCGACGTGTTCCTGCAGGCCTGGCCGCGCCCGCTGATCGCGCTGTCTGACCGCGACACGGTGGGCGACGCGCTCGCGCTATGCGGCGGGCGCAACGTCTTTCGCGATCTGGGCACGGTCGCCGCGCCGGTGGGCGTGGAGTCGGTGCTGCGCGCCGCGCCGCGCCTGATCGTCGCGACCAGCACCTCGCCCGGGCGCGAGCCCTGGTCGGCGCTCGGGGTGCTCGCGCCCGCCGGGCCGATCGGCTTCGCCGAAGTCGACTCGGCGATCGAGCGCCCCTCGCTGCGCGTGACCAAACCGATCGAGCAGCTCTGCGCCGCGATCGACGCTGTACGCTAGCGGGTGGCCACCGCGACGGCGGCCGCGAAGCAGGGGGACAGGTGAAGCAGGGGGACAGGTGAGGCGCCCGAGCGCCGGCACGGGCGTCGACGCGTCGGACGCGCCTGGGAAGCTGACCGGGCTGGTGGGCGCGATCCGCGCGCCGGGCGGAGTGTCGCTCGCAGTGCGCGTGATCGACGAGGAGACTCGCCACCTCGCGGTGGTCAGCGGCGTGGTCCAGCCGAGACGCTCGGCGTGCGATCGCGGG
>JAHDXY010000085.1:0-4837 GCA_023384005.1 Burkholderiaceae bacterium
AGATGGTGATGAAGCCCGCCGTCGGTGATGACGAAGGTCTGACCCTGCGACACCTTGCGCTCGAGCACGCGGCAGACGTAGACGCCCGCTTCAGCGACCAGGTAGCGGCCGAGTTCGAGCACGATCGGCGCGGCGATCTCGCGCTGCGCGCGCGCGCAAAGATCGGAGAGCTTCGCCGCGATCGCATCCAGCTCGAGCTTCTTCTCGCCCGGGAAATACGGAACGCCGAATCCGCCGCCGATGTTCAGCCAGTCGATCCCCTTCGCCAGGCCGGCGGCGAGGCGCGCGCCGAGCTGGTAGCTCAGCTCCTGCGCTTCGACCAGCGCCGCGGCGCTCAGGTTCTGCGATCCGCAGAAGATGTGAAAGCCGCGCAGCTTCAGGCCCTCGCCTTCGATCCGTGCGGCGAGCATCGGAACGCGCTGCTCGTCGACGCCGAAGGGCTTCGCACCGCCGCCCATCTTCATGCCGGAGGACTTGAGCTCGAAGGTCGGGTTCACCCGGATCGCGAGCTGCGGCGGGACTCCTAGACGCGCTGCCGCGTCGAGCGCGATCTCGAACTGGCGTTGCGATTCGAGGTTGATCGTGACCCCGGCCGCCACCGCCTGCGTGATCTCGGCTACGGTCTTGCCCGGGCCCGCGAAGCTGATCCGATCGGGCGCTGTGCCCGTCGCGAGCGCGACCCGCATCTCGCCGGCCGAGGCCACGTCCAGCCCGTCGGCAAGCGAGGCGAGCAGCGCGACCAGCTCCGGCATCGGATTCGCCTTGATCGCGTAGTGGAGGTGGACCGCCTTCGGCAGCGTCGCGCGCAGCATCGCCACCCGACGCGAGATCGCGTCGCGGCTGTAGGCGTAAAACGGCCTGCCCCCGGCGCGCACGGCGAGCTCGGACACGCGCACGCCGGACACGGCGAGTTCGCCGTCGACGACGTCGAAGGCGTCGATCGCGGCGTGCTGCGGAAATTCGATCACCGTCATGCCGGCGTCGAGCTTACCCGGATACCGCGAACAGCGACTCGCGTTCTCGCGCGAGCACCTTGCGGTCGATCTTGCCGTTCGCGTTGCGCGGCAACGCGTCGCTCACCCAGTCCACGCGCGCGGGGACCATGTAGTTGGGCAAACCTTCCTTGCACGCGGCGATCAATGCGTCGGAGTCGGCGGCGTGCCCGCTCGCCGCCTGCGCGACGACCACGATCGCCTGTCCTAGCGTCGGGTGCGTGACGCCGAAGGCGGCGGCCTCGGCGACCAGGCCGCTGCGGTAGACGATCTCCTCGACCTCGGTCGGACTGACCCGATAGCCCGAGGTCTTGATCATCTCGTCGCGCCGGCTCACGAAATAGAGGAAACCCTCCTCGTCGCGCCTGACGGTGTCGCCCGACCACACCGCGAACTCCGGGATCACCAGTTCGGCGCGCTGGCCCGGGAGCGGCCTGAACCGTTCGGCGGTCTTCTCGCGGTCGTTCCAGTAGCCGAGCGCGACCAGCGCGCCGCGGTGCACGAGTTCTCCCGGCTCGTTTGGCCCGCACTGCGAGCCGTCCTCGCGCACGACGAGGATCTCCGCGTTCGGTATCGCCTTTCCCATCGACGTCGGCCTGCGCTCGACCTCGTCGGGCGCGAGGTAGGTCGAGCGGAAGGCTTCGGTCAGGCCGTACATCAGGAAGGGCTTCGCCCCCGGCATTCGCCTTCGCAACTCGGCGAGAAGCGGCGTGGGCATCGCGCCGCCGGAATTGGTGAAGTAGCGCAGGTGCTCGCCGATCGCCTCGGGCCACTGCAGCGCGGCGAGCTGCATCCACAGTGGCGGCACCGCAGCGAGCCCGGTGATGCGCTCGCGCGCGAGCGCGCGTATCGCGTCGGACGCGAGCAGGTAATTGTGAAGGACGACGCACGCGCCCACCGAGAACGCGGTGGTGAGTTGCGACAGGCCGTAGTCGAAGGACAGCGGCAGCACCGCTAGGATCCGGTCCTCGGGCGTGTTCTGCAGGTACGACGCGACGCTGTGCGCCCCGGCGACCATGTTGCGGTGGGACAGCACGACGCCCTTCGGGCGCCCGGTGCTGCCCGAGGTGTAGAGAATCGCCGCCATGTCGGAGTCGATCGTCCGATGTGGGGTGCCCGAACCCGCCTGCAGGCAAGCCGAGAAGGCGTGCAGCGCGGGGCCGTTCTCTGCGGACGCCGGAGGGCCGTCGGACCCGTCGGATCCGGCGCGACTGTGCCCGACCAGCACGACGTGATCGAGGTCCCGGCAGTGTGGCCAGGCGTCGGCCAGGCTCAGCCAGCGTTCGGGCGTGGTCACCAGCAGCCTCACGTTGCAGTCGGCGAGGATGTGCGCGGCCTGTTCCGCCTTGAGGATCGGATTGATCGGCACGAACACGCAGCCGGCGCGGGCCGCGCCGAAGATCGCCGCTACCGTCTCGGGCCGCTTGTCCAGCCACACCGCGATCCGGTCCAGCCGCTCCAGCCCGAGGCCGATCGTCGCGCGAGCGAAGGCATCGACATCGGTGACGAGCCGCGAATAGGGCAGGCTCGCGCCGCCCGACCCGAGGGCAATGCGCTCCGGGTGCAGCGTCGCGGTCTTGTAGAGCAGTTCGTGGACGAGTTCGGACATGGCGTGCAGTGTTCTCGGGCCGCCGAAGCGCCCGACCGGACCCGATTATCGCAAGCCGGAGCGCTCGCCCGGTTGCATTTCGCACGCAACGGCGACCGGCGCGGTGCGCCGGCGGTCGAAAGGCGCCCGACCGGTACGGCTGTTGTTATCGTGCCGACCAGACGCAGGTCACTGCGGCTCCCCTCCCTCGCTGCTAGCATCTCCCGGTGCGCACAGTCGTTCTCATCGCTTTCCACTTCCCACCACTGACCGGAAGCAGCGGAATCCAGCGAACCCTGCGATTCGCCCAGTACCTGGGCGAGTTCGGCTGGAGGCCGGTGGTCGTGACGGCGAGCGCCGGCGCGTACGAGAGCACCGACCCCGGCATGCTGGACCTGATTCCCCGCGATTGCGAAGTGGTTCGCGTTCCGACGCTGGACACCGCGAGGCATCTGTCGATCGCCGGCCGCTACCCCGGTTTCCTCGCCGTTCCGGACCGCTGGGCGAGCTGGTCGTGGGCCGGTTCCTGGGCCGCCACGCGCGCGGCACGGCGCCACGGCGCGCGTGCGGTGTGGAGCACTTATCCGATCGCCACCGCCCACCTGATCGGCGCCGAGGTTTCGCGCCGAACGGGCCTGCCGTGGATCGCCGACTTTCGCGACCCGATGGTGCAACAGGGGTATCCGCAAGACCCGGCACGCTGGCGCGCGTACCAGCGAATCGAGCGCAGCGCGGCGCGGCACGCGGCGGCGATGGTGTTCGTGACCCCCGGGGCGCGGCGCATGTACCGCGAACGCTTCGCCGACGTGCCGGCCGAACGCTTCGCCCTGATCGAGAACGGCTACGACGAGGCCGCGTTCGCCGCCGCCGCTGTGCCCGTCAACGCTGTGCCCGTCAACGCTGTGCCCGCCGCCGCTGTGCCAGTCGACGCCGCGCCCGGCGACGCCGCGCCCGGCGACGCCGGCACGCCCGAGCGCGCCGGAGCGATCGGCCGCGCCGCAGCGATCGGGCGCGATCGCCCGCTCGTCCTGCTGCACAGCGGAATCGTCTACCCGGACGAACGCGATCCGACCAACCTCGTGCGGGCCGTCGCCAACCTGCATCGCGACCGATCGATCCGGCCCGGTCAGCTCGTGTTCCGTTTTCGCGCGCCGGTGCACGCGCAGCTGATCGAGCAGCTCGCCCTTCAGATGGAAGTCGCCGGCTACTTCGAGTGCCTGCCCGCCGTGCCCTACGAAGAGGCGCTGCGCGAGATGATGGCCTGCGACGGATTGCTGGCGATGCAGGCGGCGAACTGCAACGAGCAGATCCCGGCCAAGGTCTACGAGTACCTGCGGGCGGGCCGCCCGGTGCTCGCGCTGACCGATCCGACCGGCGACACGGGAGCGCTGCTGCGCGGGCTAGGTTGCCCCTACGTCGCCGCGCTCGAGTCCGAGGCCGACGTCACGACCTGCCTGGCGCGCTACCTGCGCGAACTGGGCGACGCTTCGGCCAGCGTCGTGCGTGGCGAGGATGCGCGGCGCTACTCCAGGCGGGCGCTCACTGGGAAGTTCGCCCAGCTCCTCGACGAGATCTGCGCGACGGACAAGCGAAGATGAGCGCGCTGTTGATCGTTCGCCACGACGACGGCACGCCCGCGCAGCTGAGTGGGCGCGAAGGCCGCCAGTCGCTCGCGAACCAGGGATTTTCCGCGCCACGATCGCGCGGCTTCGCGGGCGGCACCGTGCACTGGTACCCGACCCCAGACAACCCGGACAGCGACGAGCTGCTGCAGGACATGGACGACGAGGACGGCTTCGTCGCCTGTGTCGGGACGCTGTTCTACCGCGGCCGTAGCGGCGGGCCCGCGCTGCGCGAGCTGTGGCGCGATTTCACGACCCCGGACGCCTTCGAATGGGACGTTCTGTGGGGCAACTATCTCCTGGTCGTCTCGAGGGCGGGTCGGCTGTGGGCCTTCGGCGATCCGGTCGGAACGATCAGGCTGTACCGCACGAGCGACGCGCGGCTGTGGTCGAGTTCGTGGCTCGCGTGTGCGCATGGCGCGACGACGCGCGAACTCGATCCAATCGGGACGATCGACTACGTGATGTCGGGGGCGAATCACGGCGAGCGAACGCCGCTGCACGGCGTGCGCATCGCCGACCCGGGCAGGGCATTCGAGTTCACCTCGAGCGAGTCGCGCCCGCTCGCCGCGCCCGGCGACTGGGCCGACGGCCCGCGCTACGCGAGCATGTCGCAGGCGGTCGACGCCGCCGCG
>JAHDXY010000085.1:4847-14748 GCA_023384005.1 Burkholderiaceae bacterium
TCTCGGCGATCGCGCCGCGCTGATCTCGCGCGCCTTCGGAACGCGGATTCACTCCGCGCTCTCGGGGGGATTCGACTCGCGCCTGATCGTCGCGGCACTGCGCTCGGCGGGCGCGACGCCCCGGCTGCACGTGTACGGGGCGCCCGGCGACGACGACGTGCGGATCGCGTCGCAGGCGGCTGGCGCGATCGGCGTCGCGATCGAGCACATCGACAAGAGCGAACTCGATCGCACGCTACCCGCGCCGGACGAAGCGCATCTGTTGCGGCAATGTGCGTTTTTCGACGGCATTCCGATCGACGGGGTGTTCGATCGCGGCGCGGACCGGCTCACGAGGATCCGGCAAAGCGCCGGCGGTTTCGTCGCGCTCAACGGCGGCGGCGGCGAGATCTTTCGCAACTTCTTCTACCTGCACGATCGGGCGTTCAGCGCCGCGCAGGTGGTGCGGGCTTTCTACTCGAACTGGATCGCAGCCGCTGTTCGCTCGCGCGTCGACCGTCGCGATTATTTCGACTACATGGTCGACGCGATCGAGCGCTCGGTGGGCGCGAGCGGGGCGATGCCGCGCCAGGCGGTGGAGCTGATCTACCCGCTGTTTCGCGTTCGTTACTGGATGGCGAGGAACAACAGCATCGCGGCGCGCAGCGGGAGTTTCCTCACCCCGCTCGTCGACCCCGAACTGGTCCGGCTGTGCTGCGCGCTCCCGCTCGGCTGGAAAGACTACGGCAGGTTCGAGGCGGCGCTGCTCACTCGGCTCGACCCCGTTCTGGCCGGCGTCGCGCTCTCCTACGGTTTCACGCCGCGGGCCGGGCCGCACCGGACTTACCGCGCGAAGATGTGGTTCCAGCAGCGCAGGCCGCCGTGGCTGCGCGAGAAGTCGGCGCGCCTGCGCGCCTGGCTCGGCGCCTCGCGTTCCCGGGAGGTCGCGACCGGCTGGGGCACGCTCGACCCGGCAGCCAATCCGACCGCGTGTTGCCTGCGCGACACGTGGCTTGCCACCACGGACCAGCGCGCGCGCGCGGCGACGCTGGACCTCGTGACGCGATGAAGCGGCGCGACGCGCCCCTCAGTCGGGCCCGCCACGTCCACCGAGCCTGCGCACCGCGCTGCGTGTCGCGTGCCCGCTCTCGATCGCCCAGCGCGCGGCACGCGACCTGAAGAACCGAAGGTTGCAGATTTCGCGATCGTCGGTCGCCCATGACATCTGCTCGCCGGTCGCGTTGGTGTAGAACTCGACCGTCCGGCCCGCTGCCGACTCGAACAGGTCGCGCAACACCGCGTGCAGCAGCAAGCGGCCCGGCGCATACTGCCGGTAGGTCTCGTCGTGCGTCGTCTTCAGGATCACGAACATCCCGGTCGAACTGAGAACCAGCCGCGAGCTGACCACCCGCCCGGCGTCGAGCAGCGAATAGACCCTCGCCTCTCCCGCGTCGGCGAAGGCGCGCATCACCGCCGAGTAGAAGCTGCCCTGCACGTTCTCCGGGCTGATCGCCGTTCCCGCCTCGCCTTTCCAGCCGGCACTCTCGAGCCTGCCGTAGTCCTGCAGCCGCGCCAGCACCTCGTCCACACGCACGGCCACGTCGAGCCGCAGCTCGAGGCCGTCGCGCTCGACGCGATGCCCGTAGCGCCGGATGTTCTTTGCGAGCGCGCGGCTGCGGCTCTCCCAGTACTGATCGAAGCCTCCGGTGGTGCGTACCGAGACGGTGCGCGCGTGAGCCTGGACCTCGACCAGGTCTTCGTCGCGCGCGGCCTCGACGAACGGCGCATAGCGCGAATCCTGCGCGAGCAGGTCGAGCGAGAGCACCAGACCCGGCAGCTCCGACACGAGATCGAATACGCGCGGGGTGTCCGATGCGGCGATCAGCACCGGCGCGATCTGCGCCTGGCTCGGAAGAAAGGATCGCCACATCCCCGGCCGGTGACGTTCGATCAGCATCATCGCGCGCGGGGAATCGGGATCGCCCAGCACGGCCAATCGCGTGTCGTCGTCGCCGAAATGCGCGAGCAAGGGCGCGACGAAGCGCGCGTCGAGCAGCGGATGCCCGGCGACGAGCCGTGCTGCCAGACGCCTCCACCGCCCGGAGAATTCCGGGAACGAGCGCCGCGCGTCGAACAGCTTCCAGCGCATGTTCAACCTGCCTTCGCCTGGTCTCCGGAGGCGCCGCCGGAGGCGCGCAGCGCGCGCGCGCGCAGGACCGACTCCACTTTCCTCAGCGCGGGCACCCGGTAGAAGTTGGCGTGGTAGATCTCGCGGCGCAGCGAAGTCCAGCGCATGTGCCAATCCATCACCGGTCCGTAGAACTCGATCCGGCGCGTGGCCCCGTCGCCAAACAGCGACTCGAACATGTCCTGCCTCATCAGCGACGCTGGCGAGAACGGCGCGCAATCCTGATCGTAGGTCGTCTTCAGGATGATCAACTCGCGACCGTCGTGCAAGCACAATTCGGTCGCCACCAGACGTTCGGCGAACAGGTGACGATAGACGCGTGCGAAGCCGCGCTCGGCGAAGCGCTCGAGCATTCGCGCATAAAAGCGCGTCTGGGGGTGGCGCTCGCTCACCGCGGTTCCGCCGGCCGCCTTCCAGCCCCTGGTCTCGAGCAGCGCATAGTCGCGCACCGCCTGCGCCATCGCGCCGGGCTCGGTCAGCAACTCGGTTCGCGCCTCTACTCCCGTCGCGGCGAGTTTTTCGCGCTGGCGCCGCATGTTGGTGCGAAGGTTCTTTCCGCGCGAAGCCCAATAGCCGTCGAACTCCCCCGTTAGCTCGAGCCACGGGGTCTGGATGTAATCGAGCGTCGCCACTGCGCGCCCGGAGATCAGCCGCGGGACGTCGCGTGAATCGATCCGCGACACCCCCAGGCGCAGCCCGGCGCCGAGCGTTCGCACAAGCGAGCGCGCGAGTTCCTCGAAGCTCTCGTCCGGCAGCGACACCCAGGCGCCCAGCGGCATCTGGTCCGCGACGAACACTTCCGGAAGAAGGCTCCTGCGCTGGTCGACGAGCGCCACCGCCCTGGGCGCGTCAGGCGATCCGCACACCGCGAACGCCAGCGGACGCGACGCGAGTTCCGCGGCGCAGACGAAGACGAACTCCGGCAACAGGACCGAACACGCACCCGCTTCGCTCGCGAGCGCGCGCCACGTTTCGATCTGTCGCGCGCTGCCCGGATCGAAGGCCGAGACGCTCCAGCGCAGGCTCATCGCAACACCGCCCCTTCGCTCCCGCGCGCACCGCCGGCGCCGGTCGCGAGAGCGTCGCGAAAGCCCTGGACGAGCTGTTCGAAACGCTCGTCGGGCAACGACTGCTGGCACGGAAGCTGGATCAGCTCCAGCCCGAGTCGACGCGAAGTCGCGCAATCCGAGACCGCGAGCCGATCCCAACGCCAGACCTGGACACCCGCGTACTTGAGCGCCGCGAACTGCCTGAGCGGATCGCGCAATCGCGCGGCGAAGACGTAAGGAACGGTGTGCGCCGGCAGCGAATCGTCGAACGGATCGACGTCCTCGACGCAGTCGATCAACTCGCGCCAGCGCATCCATCGCGCGCGCCGGATGGCGGCGGCAATCGCGTGCGGTTCGCGCCGCAACAGCCACTGCGTCAGGCGCGTGGCCTGCCGCTCGCAGCGCGCGCTTCGCAACTCGGCCGGGCTCGTCGCGGCGGGCAGCGCTTCGCGCGCAGCCGACTGCGCGTCGCGGGCGCCTTCGAGCCGGGTGCTCCGAAGCGCTACGCGCCGGGCTCGACGCGGCAGCGCTCCGTACTCGCGCGCGAACCGGATCGTGCCGAGCACGTCGCGCAGCTCGTCGCGCAGCGAAGCACGAGCAAGCGAGTGCCGCAGCTCGCCTGCGTTGGCGACGATCGCCCCGCCCTCGGTACCGGCGAAGAATTTTCGCGTCGACGCGATCGCGAAGTGCCCGGTCGCTCCCGGCAGATGTCCTTCGCGCCCGCCGTAGAACATGTGCGCGCAATCCTCGACCAGCACGATCCCGTGCTGGTCGCACCAGCGCCTGATCTCGCCCAGCTCGGGCTGCGCGAGTGCGAAGTAGTGCGGCACCAGCAACGCGCGCACTCGCTCGCCGCGCAACGCGCGCAGCTGCTGCACGCCGATCACCAGATCGTCGCGCATCGGAACGAATATCGGCGTTGCGCCCGCGAGCTGCACCGGCCAGACCATGGTCGGGCAGTGATACGCCGGAACCAGTACCTGGTCGCCCGCCCCGACCGCGGCGCAGCGCAGCGCGAACAGGATCGCCGCCGCGCCAGAAGGCGTGTACACGGCGTCGGGCTGGAGGAAGCGGCTCTCGACCTCGATCGCGATGCCCGCGCCATCGCGCCTGCCGATCACCGGCAGCATCGGGTACGAGGAGCGCGGATGCATCGGCGGAACGGGCGAGAGCCGCTCGAACACGACTGGCGAGCGCGATCGAATCGAATCGGGTCGCGGCGACGTGCCCGGGTCCGCAGCCAATCTCAAAGCACCCGGGCGAGTTCGTCGACGATGCGCTCGGCCGCCCTTCCGTCCCAGAGCTCGGGCCGCCGGCCCGCCTTGCCGTGACCGCCGATCGCCTTGACCGCCTCCGCGACGATTCGCTCCGGGTCGGTACCGACCAGCACGTTGGTTCCCTGTTCGACCGTCACCGGGCGCTCGGTGTTCTCGCGCATCGTCAGGCAAGCGACGCCGAGCGCGGTCGTTTCCTCCTGCAACCCTCCACTGTCGGTCATCACGACCGCCGCGTCCTTCCAGAGGTTCAGGAAATCCATGTACGACAACGGCGGCGTCAGGGCGATCGAATCCGGGATTTCTACCCCCGCGGCCTGCAGATTGGCGCGTGTGCGCGGATGCACCGGGAAGACCAGCGGCAGATCGCGCGAAACCCTCGCGAGCGCGCCGATGATCGCGCGCAGCGCCTCGGGGTCGTCGACGTTCGACGGGCGGTGCAGCGTGACGACGCCGTAGCGCTCGAGACGCGCCTTGAGTGCCTCGCTCTGGAACGCGGCGCGGTCCGCGCGCCCGAGTCTGTCGTGCTGATAGAACAGGTTGTCGACCATCACGTGGCCGACGAAAAAGACCTGTCGCGGCGCCTTGCCTTCGCGCAGCAGGTTCTCCACCCCGGCCGCTTCGGTCACGAAGAACCAGTCGCTGATCGCATCGGTCACCAGCCGGTTGACCTCCTCGGGCATCGTCATGTCCCCGCTGCGCAGCCCCGCTTCGACGTGCGCGACCTTCAGGTGCAGCTTCTTCGCGACGATCGAGCAGGCGAGCGTGGAGTTCACGTCGCCGACCACCACAACGCACGCCGGGGAATCGTCGCACGCGATTCCCTCGTAGGCGAGCATGATCTTCGCGGTCTGCTGCGCGTGGCTGCCGCCGCCCGCGTCGAGGTGGAAGTCGGGCGGCGGGATCCCGAGTTCCTCGAAGAACACGTCGCTCATCTCGCGGTCGTAGTGCTGGCCCGTGTGCACGATGCGAAAGTCGAAGCGTTCCGCACGCGCCTGCAAAGCGCGCACGATCGGCGCGATCTTCATGAAGTTCGGCCGCGCACCGGCGACCAGATGGATCAGCTTCTTCACTTTGCAGGCACCCGCACGATCGCGCAGCTCATCGCCCGCCCTCCTTTGGTCGCCCGATCGATTCGTACCCGATGCCGTGGCGCGCGAGCATCGCCGGGTCGTAGAGGTTGCGCCCGTCGAAGATCAGCGCCGTCTTCATCGCGGCCGCGATCTGCTCGAAGGCCGGCGAACGGAACTCCTTCGATTCGGTCAGGATCATCAGCGCGTCGGCGCCGCGCAGTGCGTCGATCATCGTCGCGGCGAAGCTCAGGTCGTCGCGTTCGCCGTAGATCCGGCGGCACTCGCGCGCTGCGATCGGATCGTAGGCGCACACGCTGGCCCCTTCGCTCCAGAGCGCCTCCATGACGGTGCGCGAGGGCGCTTCGCGCATGTCGTCGGTATTGGGCTTGAACGCGAGCCCCCACAGCGCGAAGCGCCTGCCGCGCAGCGACCCGAGGCGTCGCTTCGCCTTGCGCACCAGGACGGTCTTCTGCTCGTCGTTGACCTCCTGCACCGCCCGCAACACCCTGAGCGGCGTGCCGTGATCGATCCCGGTGCGCAACAGCGCGCGGATGTCCTTTGGAAAACACGAGCCGCCGTAACCGGTGCCCGCGTAGAGGAACGAATAGCCGATCCGGGGATCCGAACCGATGCCGCGGCGCACGTCCTCGATGTCGACGCCGACCTCCTCGGCGAGCCGTGCGAGGTCGTTCATGAACGAGATCCGGGTGGCGAGCATCGCGTTGGCCGCGTACTTGGTCAGTTCGGCCGCGCGCCGGCTCATGACGAGCGTGCGATCGTGATTGCGCAGGAACGGCTGGTACAGCGCGCGCACGATCTCTTCGGCGCGAAGGTCCTCGACCCCGAGCACGATCCGGTCGGGCCTCATGCAGTCCTCGACCGCGGCGCCCTCCTTGAGGAACTCCGGGTTGGAGACGACAGCGAACCCGAACTCGACTCCACGCTCGTTCAACTCCTCGCGGATCACCGCCTCGACCCTGTCGGCGGTCCCGACCGGGACGGTGCTCTTGTCGACCACGACCCGATACCCTGGCATATGTCGCCCCAGCGTACGCGCGGCCGCCAGCACTTGCCTCAGGTCGGCCGAACCGTCTTCGCCCGAGGGCGTGCTCACCGCGATGAACTGCACCTCGCCGAACTCGGCCGCCTGTTTCGCATCGAGCGTGAAGGCGAGGCGTCCGGCGGCGACGTTGCGCTCCACGAGCGCTTCGAGCCCCGGTTCGTGGATCGGAACGACGCCCCGCCCAAGGGCTGCGATCCTGCCTTCGTCGACGTCGAGGCAAAGCACCTCGTTGCCCATGTCGGCCATGCACGCTGCGCTCACCAGGCCGACATAGCCGGTGCCGATCACGGTCAGCCTCATCTCGCCCCTCCGCCCCTGGCCTGATCCGGATCGCTCACGACGCGGCCACCCCCGGCGCCGGGGCCGCGCGGGGCCTCGACACGTTCTCGAACAGATCGACGAGGCGCTCGATTCGCGAGTCCCACGAGTTGCCCGCCGCGTACGCGATCATCGCCTCGGGGTCGCCCGGACGATCGAGCCGCTGTTCGAGCGCGTCGGCGAATGCGCCAGGATCCCAGTAATCGACCAGGACGCCGGTGTCGGGCTCGCGCACGACCTCGGCGTTGCCGCCCACCCGAGTCGATACGACCGGCAAACCGCAGGCCATTGCCTCCAGGAACACGTTGGCCCACCCCTCGTACTCGGTCGCGAGAGCGAAGACGTCGGCCGCTGAATAGAACCACGCGAGCTCCTCCTGCGGCTGCGCGCCGACCAGGCGCACGCAGTCGGCGACCGCGTGCTCGCGCGCGAGATCGCGCAGGCGCTCACTCAGATCGCCCTGCGAGGACGCGCCACCGACGATCAGGTAGACCAGGTTCGGGTAACGCAGGCGCAGACGGGGAAGAAGCGGTATCACGCGATGAAAGCCCTTCAACTCGATCAGGTTGCCAACGCCGATGACGACCTTCGCGTGCTCGTCGATGCCCAGCCGAGCGCGTGCTGCCGCGCGGTCCTTGCGCGCGAAGCGTGCGAGGTCGACGCCGTTGCCGATCACCTCGATGCGCGAAGGCGGCTGCCCGAGCGCGGCTCCGACGTCGGTCGCGAGCGACCGGGTGACCGCGATCAGGCGCGCCGAGCGTTGCGCGGCAGCACGCAGCAACGCCTCGCGATCGGTGCCGATCAGGCGCTGGTCCTTGCTGCCGCGAATCGTGATCGTCACGGGCAGGCCCAGTCGCGCGCCGATCAGGGTGGCTGCATAGCCGTCCGGATAGAGAAAATGCGCGTCGAGCAGCGTCGCGCCGAATCGCCGCTGCAGGCGCGCGACGTATCGGACGGTGCTCATCGCCATCAGCCAGCCGTCGAAGCGCTTGAGCACGCCCGGGACGCTGAGGAAACGCGGTCGATGCACTTCGACGCCGTCCATCGTCTCGCTCAGAACCGCCTGCGGACGAAACGACTTGCGCACCATACGAACGAGCCAGTCCAGGGGTGACCACGGCTGCGGCGCGACGACGACCAGCGGCACGCGTTTCGCCACGCGGAACATCCGCTCGCGAATGAATCCCCCGGCGTTGGGCGCCCCGGCACTCGGAAAGAGGCTCGAGTAGACGATGAGCCGCGCAGAACACATGATCGGTCAGGAACCTTCGATCCATCGCAGGCGAAGAGGCCGGTCGAGCCGGAACCCGCGGATCCTCGCACACAAGCTCCGGTCGCCGCGAGCAAACATGTCACGCACTGCGAACGAGGCCCCGCCCGAGCCGAAACCGGACAACGCTGCGATCGGTGTCATCGAAGCGTCGGCCCCGGGCGGCGATCACGCGGCTTCGAGCGCCGGCGCCGCAACGCCCAGCAGTGCGTCGATCACGCGCAAATTCTCGCCCCAGCCGTAGTGCGCGATCGCGTAGTCGCGTTGCGCCGCCGCGGCAGCGGTTCCGGCAAGCCCCTCGACGACTTTTGCCGCGAACTCGCCGGCGTCGCCCGCGGTCGCTTGCGCGATCACCGGCGAGCGATGCAAGCCCTGTGCGGCCGCGGCGGTGCACACCACCCGGCGCCCCATCGCGAGGGCTTCGAGCAGCTTGTTCTGCACGCCGCGCGCGATGCGAAGCGGCGCGACCGCGACCGACGCGTGCGCGAGATAGGGCCTCACGTCGGGCACGCGACCGGTGACCAGTACCCCCTCGATCGATTCGAGCGCGCGAACCGCGTCGCCCGGATTGCTGCCGACGATCGCGAAGCGCGCTTCGGGTCGCGCCTTCCTCACCAGCGGCAGGATCTCGCGCGCGAACCAGATCACCGCTTCGAGATTGGGCCAGTAGTCCATCGCGCCGGTGAACACGATCGTCGGGCCTCCAGAGCGGTAGGGGTCGTCGAATCCGATCGCCGGGTCGAAGTATTCGGTGTCGACACCGTTTTCGAAATGCGCGATCTTCGCGGCCGACTCGGGCGCGAGCGAGCGCATCAGCGCGGCTTCGGATTCGGTCACGAAAAGGGTCGCGTCGAACTGCGCGACGATGTCACGCTCGTAGGCGAGCAGCCGGTCGGCCTCGCGCGAGTAGATCCATCGCCGCACGCCGGCGCTGCGCGCCGCATACTGCTTCCACTTGTCCGAATCGACGTCGACGAAATCGGCGATCCTTCGCAACCCCGCGTACCGCGGGCCCGCGACGAACTGCGCCATGGTCGAGGAGAACACCACGACCGCGTCGATTCGCTCGCGCGCGATCGTTTCGTCGACCCAGCGCCGCATCTCGCGGCTGTCGTAGTAGGGCACCGACAGCGGCTGGCCCTTGAGCAGCCCGCTCAGGCTCGCGACGCGGCGCGCGCGCGCGTCGAGCGGCAGCGCGAGCAAAGCGTCGCAAAGCCCCCGAACGCGCGTCGTGTGTTGCGCGTCGTGGCTGTCGTCGACGAAGGTGCCGAGGAATACCCGGTGGTTGCGCGTCAGAAAGCGCAGCAGATGGTAGGAGCGGATCTTGTCGCCCTTGTCGGGCGGATAGGGGATCCGGTGAACCAGGAACAGGACGTTCGACAACTACCGCAACCCGAAGTAGATGTTCGCCGTCAGGAATCCGCGCTTGTCGCCGCAGTCGAAGCGCCGACCGCTGAAGCGAAAGCCATAGAGCCCCGGCGATTTAACCTGCTGCGCGAGCGCGTCGGTCAACTGGATCTCGCCGCCGCTGCCCGGCGCCTGCGTCTCGAGCGTCTTGAGCACGCTCGGGTGAAGGATGTAGCGTCCGACCACGGCGAAGTCCGACGGCGCGTTCTCGGCCTCGGGCTTTTCCACGATTCCCCGGATCTTGGCGACCATCCCCTCGGTGGATTCGGGATCGATCACC
>JAHDXY010000085.1:14758-15165 GCA_023384005.1 Burkholderiaceae bacterium
ACTTGCTGACGTCGGCCTTGGGCACCCGCTCGATCGCGATCACGCTGCCGCCGGTCGATTCGGCGATCGGCAGCATCTGCTTGAGAACGCCCTCAGGGTGGCCGTCGATCAGGTCGTCGGGCAGCATCACCGCGAAGTGCTCGTCGTCGCCGATCATCGGCCGCGCGCACAGCACCGCGTGGCCCAGGCCGAGCGGCGCCGGCTGGCGGACGAACAGTACCTTGACGTGCGGCGGAATGATGTTGCGCACCATCTCCAGCGCCTCGGTCTTGCCCTTGGCTTCGAGCTCGGCCTCGAGCTCTGGCGCTCGGTCGAAGTAGTCCTCGACCGCGCGCTTGGCGCGTCCGGTGACGAAGATCAGCGTGTCGCAGCCGGCCTCGATCGCCTCGTCGACCGCGTACTGGATG
>JAHDXY010000477.1 GCA_023384005.1 Burkholderiaceae bacterium
GGCGCGCGCGCGCCAGGTGGCAGCAGAGGAAGCCAAAGTCACCGAAGAACCGGCGCGCACGGAAGACCTGCTGACCATCGATCCGCTGAAGGTGGAGTTGGGCTACGGTCTCATCGCTCTGGCCGATCCCAAGCAAGGCGGCGACCTCCTCACCCGCATCCAGGTCATCCGCCAACAGATGGCCACCAAGATGGGCTTCATCGTGCCCGTCGTGCGCATCGTCGACAACATGCGGCTCCGGCCCAACGAATACCGCATCAAGATGCGGGAAGCCGAGATCGCCCGCTATGAACTCATGCCCGATCATTATCTCGCCATGAGTTCGGGCCTGGTGGACGAAGAGATTGACGGGATCGAGACGCAGGAGCCGGCCTTCGGGCTGAAGGCCACTTGGGTTTCCCAGGCGCAACGCGATCGCGCCGAACGGATGGGCTACACCATCGTCGAGCCGTCCGCGGTGCTGGCCACGCACCTCACCGAAATCCTAACGTCGTACGCCCCCGAGTTGCTTACACGTCAAGACACCCAGAATCTCGTCGACCACGTGCGCGAATCGGCGAAGACCGTGGTCGAAGAGCTGTTGCCGAACGTCCTGTCCCTCGGCGAAGTACAGAAGATATTGCAGAATCTCCTGCGCGAACGCGTCTCGATTCGCAACCTCGAATCGATCCTCGAAGTGCTCGCCGATTTCGGTCCGCGCACGCGTGACATCGAGGTGCTCACGGAATATGCGCGTCATGCGCTGGCGCGGCAGATTTGCGCCGAGTATGCCGACGAAGAGGGCGTGCTGCGCGTCGTAACGCTGTCGCCCGACATCGAACGCGAAATCATCGAAGCCGTGCGCAAGGCCGAAACGGGCGAGTATATCCCCATCGAGCCCGGCCGCGCCGAAGACTTGGCGCGCAAGACGGTTCAGGCCGTGCAGCCCATGGTGCTGGGCGGACAGGAGCCCGTCGTGTTGACGTCCGCACAGGTCCGCCGCTATTTCAAACGCATCGTGGAACGGCAAATGCCGAAGATCGTCGTGTTGTCCTACAACGAAATCGATCCCGCAGTCCGGCTTGAAAGCGAAGGGCAGGTGAGCGATTAGTATGGCACAGGAATTCCACCGGTTCAGAGCGGCCTCCCTGGATGAGGCCTACAACCTCATGCGCGACCGGCTCGGCGACACTGCAATTGTCGTGCGGACGACACAGGTGAAGGAGGGGGGCGTGCTCGGCTTCTTTGGAAAGCGGCTTGTGGAACTAACCGCCACCGCGCCCGCCGAACCCGCGGCTCGCAGGCGCAGCGCCGTAGAGAAACGTTACGCAGGCGCATCGTGGCAGGGCAAAGAGAAAACGCGAACCACCGAAGTCGCGAGCCGCTCCGCAGTGGGATCGGACGAGACGGTGAAAGACACGGTCGCCTACTTCCAACAACTCGTGAGCGATGCACAGAAACGAATCGGCGTGCGCCAGCCGGTCGAGCTCGCCTCCGGACAGGGGCGAGAGGCCGCAGTAGCTCCCGTGGTCCCGTTCCGCCGTCCGGATCGCGATTCCGAATCGGGCGACTCGGTGCGCCGGGAATTGAAGGAACTGCGCGAACTCGTCGAAGTGCTGGTCGCCGAAGCGCCGGGCGCGGGCGTTCCGGCCGAGTGCGCACCCATCTACAAATCCCTGATCGATAGCGGCGTCTCGCGCAAGGCTGCCGCCTCGCTCATCGCGTCCGCCATTCGAGACAGCGACCTTGAGTTGATGCGGAACCCGCGGATCCTCGAGCAGCGCGTCGCCTTCGAAATTCGCAAGCAAACCAAAGTCGCCGGCGGTATCGGGCTTTCCGCCGGCGCGCGCCGGGTCGTGGCGCTCGTTGGTGCAACAGGCGGCGGCAAGACGACGAACCTCGCCAAGCTGGCCGCCCATTTCGCCGTCCGCGA
>JAHDXY010000086.1 GCA_023384005.1 Burkholderiaceae bacterium
CCGCCCTTGGCATGGGGCTGGCGTTCGGGAATGCGCTCGCGGTTGAAATTCGCCATCTGCTCGAGCAGATAGTGATCGTGCAGTACGATCGGACCATCTGCGCCAATGGTCAGCGAATGTTCGTCACTCGCAACAGGTATACCGGCGTCAGTGGTCGTGGGTTTGGTTTGGTCGGTCATTGTTCGCCCTATGCACAGTAGACAGCTGCGCCTATTCACCTTTGCCCGTTCGGATCAGGCGACGCTCCGATAGACAGTGGAGGTTGGCCCAACTGGCCCAATCGACGCTTGACGACAGACTACGGGGAATCTTATCGACTGATCTGTGCGCTAGCGTACAGATACAGCTAGCGGTGGAACTCGCCGGCCCGCTCGGGTTGGTAGACCACCTCCACGAGGCGCACCTTCATCAGGCCGCCTCCCGGCCGGGGCCACTCGATGCATTCGCCTGCAGACAACCCCAACAGCGCGCTGCCGACGGGCGCGAGTATCGAGATACGTTCGGCGCTGCCATCCATGTCCTGCGGATACACCAATGTCAGGCAAAACTCTTCCCCCGATTCCAGGGCAAAGCGCACCTTGCTGTTCATCGTCACCACATCGGGCGGCACGTCCTTTGTCTCGACCACCTCGGCGCGATCGAGTTCTGCTCGCAGTTCGGTTTTTCCTGGAAAAGCGACCGCTGAAAGCGACTCAAGGAGCGTCTCGAGACGATTCAGATCCAGCGATGTCAAAATGATTTCTGGCCGTTTATCCATTGGGTTTTCTCGTTAGTCGGTTGATTCCGGGCGACCCGATTGCGCATGACGACGACGATCACACCGAAGGCGCGATGCGCGGGCTTCAGAGGCGTGGGCTTCAGAGTTTAGCGTGATCGGTCACCATGGTCATTCTTTTCGGTCCCGTCTTCGCGTTCGGGTCGTGGCGCATGGGTCGCTCTCGCCGCGCCTGGTTCCTGCGCGACTCCTCGAGCAGGCAGTGGAGATACGGCTGGATGTCTTCGTTGTGAGGTATACACTGCTTCGTCTGGGTCAGCCCCCGGCGTTGGTCCGCTACTGTTGGTCCGCTACTTGTTGCGTGACGGATCACCCTGTCGATCGCGACAAGGGCATGGCCGACCCGAAGAGAGCGATAGGGCTCGGGCTGGCGTCCGTCTGCAACCAGGGTGGCAGCCCTTCGCGGGCGGGCGCTGCACACTGCGCCCCGTCAACGCTGCAACGCAACGCGTTCGCCAAGTATGATCAAGCCATGAACGAATCGCTTTCCTTCATGCGCTGCATGCGCAAGTTCAAGCACACGCCCGAGACGCTACGCGCCGAAGTGACCGGTGAGTTCAAGCGCGCCGAACAGATGCCACCTTCACTGCCCTCGCAGGGCGCCTGAGCAGGCCAGCATGAAGCAAGGCAGAACTCTCGCCGTAACGGCAGTCTCCGCGTCGGTGCTGGTGATTGCGGCTGGGCTCGCCTACATGCGTTTCGGGCACACCGTCGCCGTGCCGATCGTCGAAGCGGTGCAGGGCAAGGTGACCCAGCGCGTCGTGGGTCCCGGCACCTTGCAGGCGCGCATTCCCGTGACCATCGCCGCACGCTTGACGGCGGCGGTCAGGGAGCTGAATGCCGATGTTGGCGATACGGTCAAGCGGGGTCAGGAACTGGCCGTGCTCGATGACCGCGACCTCGCCGCTCGGCGTGGCGTGGTCAGTGGCCAGCAGGTGGCGCTGGCGCGCAACCTCGATGCTGCCGAGGCGGCGGTCGCCAAGGCGCAAGCCGAGCTGGAGCTGGCGCGCAGCAAGCAGCGGCGCGACGCCGAGTTGTTAAGCAAGGGCTTTGTCTCGCAGGCTGTGCTCGACGCTTCCAACGCCGCGGCGAGCGTGGCCGCCGCCAACCTCGACAGCGCGCGCGCTGCGCGATCGGCGCGATCGGCCGATGCCCAGACGCTCGTACAAGAAGCGCGCTACGCCGACACCGTGTTGTCGTTCGCCCGGATCGCGGCGCCGATGGACGGCGTCATCATCGCGCGCCAGGCCGAGGTCGGCTCGATGGTCGTGCCCGGCAGCACGCTCTTTCGCATGGTCGATCCAGCCACCTTGTGGGTGGCCATGCGCGTGGACGAGTCTGTGGTCGGCCGTGTGCGAGTCGGCCAGGCGGCCAGCATCCGGATGCGCACTGGTGAAACCCTGCCCGGCACGGTCGCTCGCATCGCGCGCCAATCGGACGCGGCAACGCGCGAACTCGACGTCAACGTTGCGTTCGATGTGCCGCCGGCCCGTTTTGCGATCGACCAGGAGGCCGAAGTCTCGCTCGTTGCCGGCGACCTCGACGGCATCGTGGTGCCGCTGGCGTCCCTTACGCGCGACCGTGCAGGCCGGCAAGGCGTGCTGGTGGTGTTGGACTCACGCACCGAGTTCCGCCCGGTTCAGACTGGCACGAGCGACGCCCATGGCGTGTTGATCGCCAAGGGGCTGACGGCTGGCGAGCGCGTCGTCGCCAAGGCCGAAGATGTAAGGTCCGGTGTGCGCGTGAGAGCGCTCGACGCGCCGGCGCGCTGACCAGAACGGCACGCAAGACCCTTCATGGATCTCGCGTTCAAGGACATACGCCGTCACCTCGGCAAGTTCATTGCCACCATCGTCGGCGTGGCGATGCTGCTCGCCATCGTGCTGGTGATGAATGGCATCTACCAGGGCAACATCGCCGACGGCGTGTGGTTGATCAACAATACCGCGACCGACCTGTGGGTGGTCGAGCGCGGGCGCGGCGGGCCCTTCAACGAGAGTTCGCGCATGCCACGGGATGCGTACAAGAGTGTGGCCGCGACGCCGGGTGTCGCCAAGGCCAGCCCATTGGTGATCTATGGCGCACAGCGCGACATCGGCGGCAAGAGTCAGCAGTTCACGATCATCGGTTACGACGTGTTCGGCGGGCTGGGTGGCCCCGGGGGTATCGTGCGCGGGCGAGCGATCGAGGCCCCGCACTACGAACTGGTGGCCGACCGCAAACTCGGGCTGGCGCTCGGAGAAAGGGTGTCGTTCGGCACCCATGACTACACCGTGGTCGGAATCACTCACGGCGCGGTCGATTCCAGCGGCAGCGCGCTGGTGTACCTGTCGCTGCCGGATGCGCAGGAAGTGCAGTTCCAGCAGGACAACCGGGCCCTTGTCGCGGCGCGCGCGGCTAACCTCAAGCGGCTGGAGCGCGCCGGCTACTCGACCGAGCAGGCGAGCCGCCTGCTGCCGCTGCTCTCCTCGTCGGGCGACACCGTCAACGCTGTGCTGGTGCGCCTCGCCCCAGGCGTGGATGGCGCGCAGGTCGCGAAGCACATCGGCGACTGGCTGTACTTCAACGTCTATACAACCGACGAGGAACGCAGCCTGATGCTCGAAGGCAAGCTGAGCAGGATGTCCGCTGTGCTGGGATTGTTTCGCGCGCTATTGATCATTGTCTCGATCGTCATCATCGCGCTGATCATCTATGTGTTGACGATCGAGAAGATCAAGTCGATCGCAACCCTGAAGCTGATCGGCGCGTCAAACTGGGTGATCGTTCGCCTGATCATGGAGCAGTCGATCGCGCTGACCTTGGCGAGTTTTGCCGTCGCCTACGGGCTGCGGGAATTGATCGTGCCCGGGTTTCCGCGGACCCTGGCGTTCCTGCCTCAGGAGACCGCGGCCACCTTCGCGGTGATGATGGGTGGCGGCGTGATCGCGAGCCTGATGGCGATCTGGCACGCGCTGCGCACGCCGCCGCAGTCGGCGCTCGGGGGTTGATGTGGCGGCCGTCGTCGAAGTTGAAGGCGTGTCGAAGACCTTCGGCAGCGGGAGCCTCGCTGTGCAGGCGCTCAAGCCTTGTTCGTTCACTGTCCGGGAAGGCGAACTCGCGGCGCTGGAGGGCCCTAGCGGCTCTGGCAAGAGCACGCTGCTGCTGGCGATCAGCCTGATCCTCGAACCGACCACCGGCCGCATCGTGATCAACGGGCAGGAGATCTACAACAACGGCAGAACCGGCGTCGATGCGCGCGCCTTCCGGCGCCGCAACATCGGCTTCATCTTCCAGCAGCACAACCTGATTCCATTCCTGACCGCGATCGAGAACGTGACCCTGGTGATGCAATTGAACGGCGTCCGGGGGAGCGAGGCGATGCGCCGCGCGCGCGATTTGCTCGGCTATCTGGAGATCGCGAACCGGGCCGACTCGCTGCCTGCCAACCTGTCCGGCGGCGAGCAACAGCGCGTAGCAATCGGCCGAGCGCTGGCCAATGAGCCGCCGCTGATCCTGGCCGACGAGCCCACCGCGGCGCTCGACACCGAGCGCGGCCACAAGGTCATGGCGCTGCTGAAGACGATCGCGCGCGAGCGCCGTTCGGCGGTGATCGCCGTCACCCACGACCACCGCATGATCGAGGGCTTCGATACGGTCTACCATCTTGAAGATGGGGTCATGACGCGCGTGGAGAAAGCGGCAGCGGCCGCTGCGCATTGAGGCAGCGCCACCGTCGCCGGCGAGACGCCCGCGATACCCGCACGCCGGGTGGCGTGGGCGGGGAGTGCGTGACAATGACGCACCCCTATCCCGATTTCCGGGGAGCCACCAGGGAGAGTTCGAGCCGGAGCATTCGCGCAACGTGAAGCGCGCAATGCATGCCGCGCCGCGGTAAGAAAAGGGGGCGATCACCGTGGGTGAGAACTTCAAGGATGCCGCCATGATCTTCGCAGCCGGCCCGACACACCTGGTCCCGAACCCTGATCACCGCAATGCGCCATCGCTTCGCGCGATGTCGGGTGTTTTGCCGGGCGCGCTTGGCCGCGGCTTGCTGCTGCTGGCGGCAGCACTGTCGCTGGCGGCGTGCTCTTCGCTGCGCCCCTGGATCAACGAGCCCTTGTCGCCAACCGCGCAGACAGTCGTGGTGCGCAAGATGGGGCTGCAGCGGGTGGCCGCACGCGACCCCAGCATGATGGTGGCGGTTACGTTGTCGGGCGGTGGCGCGCGAGCAGCCGCGTTCGGCTTTGGCGTGCTCAGCGCCATGCAGCACGCGCGCTACCACTGGAACGGTCGTGACACCACGCTGCTGAACGCGACCGACGTGATCAGCGGCGTCTCGGGCGGCAGTATCGTGGCGGCCTACTTTGCCGCCTACGGCATCGAAGGGCTGCCACGGTTCGAGGAAGTTTTTCTGCGCCAGAACTTCCAGAACAGCCTTATCCGGCTGGCTCTGCACCCCGGCAACCTGGTCGATCTGAGTTCGCCCTGGATCGGCCGCTCGCACCTGCTGGCGCGCCGGCTGGACGATCTGTTTGGCGGCATGACGTTCGGCGACGTCGAGCGTCGATCGCGCCATCCTCAGCTGTTCATCACCGCAACCGACCTGTCGCGCGGCACAGGCTTCGAGTTCACCTGGGATCAGTTTGCGCTGATCTGCTCGGACCTCGCCAGCGTGCCGCTGTCGTTCGCCGTGGCCGCGTCGTCCGCGGTGCCGCTGTTGCTCAGCCCCATGACGCTGCGCAACTATGCCGACCGCTGCAGCGAGGCGGGTACCGGTGCGGGCGCCGGCGCCGCGCCGGCCCAGCAGGCGCCAGCCAAGGCATCCGACTTTCGGGCGCGCTTGTATCTCGCGCGCGAACGAAGTTACCTGGACGTACAACGCAAGCCCTACATCCACCTGGTTGACGGCGGTCTGGCCGACAACCTGGGCGTGCAGCACCTGCTGGACCGCACGCTGGGCGGCGGTCTGAGCGGCGCGTTCGCCGAGGTCAACGTGCCGCCCGGCACGATCCGCAAGCTGGTGCTGATCACTGTGAATTCGGAGCGCGATCCGTCTTTCGACGTCAACCAGAGCGACCGGGTGCCCAGCATGCTGCAAGTGGTGGACAGTCTGCTGTTCGGCACCGGCGCACGCGCCACTCGTGAGACCCAGGAATACCTGCGGGACACCGTCGCGCAGTGGCGCGAAGCGCTGAAGTCGCGCGCGCCGGGCCTGTTCGAAGCGTTTGCGCCTGGCGCGCAGATCCACGTGGTGCAAGTGAATCTGCGCGATGCACCCGACGAGATCGCTCGGCGCCGCCTGCTGCAGGTGCCGACGGCGTTCTCGATTTCGCCAGACGAAGTCAGCGCCTTGAT
This sequence comes from Burkholderiaceae bacterium, assembly GCA_023384005.1. Classification (GTDB taxonomy): domain Bacteria; phylum Pseudomonadota; class Gammaproteobacteria; order Burkholderiales; family Burkholderiaceae_E; genus Quisquiliibacterium. The sequence continues at coordinate 6,113 of JAHDXY010000086.1, forward strand.
CGAAGCCGGTGGCAACGTGTTGTACCACTCGGCCGAGTTTCGTGCGCTGATGGCGTCGCTCGGTGCGCCGATGCCGGCGACCGGACTGCCGCGCCAGCCCGATTAGCAACGCGGTCGGCGCTTTGTCCGGGCATGGTCAGGATGGCGCGATGAGCCGGTGCCCAGCGCATGACTATGTGGTGCAGGCGGCCTCGGGCATCACCACGCCCAATCGCCCCGTGCAATGCTCACGGCGCCGCCCCACCGTCGGGCAAGCGCAGCTTGATCGCCGTCACGCCGAACCAGACCATCGCGGCGACGATCGAGACGCCACCGAAGATCACCAGCAGCGGCGGCACGCCGAACAGCACTTCGGTCAGGATGCCGAGCGGCATCAGCATCCCGGCCAGCGTCAGCCACGAGATGCCTTTGGCGGCGAAGGCCCCGACCGGCAGGCGCAGCAAGAGATAGCCGACAACGATGTTGATGAAGGCGAACAGGTTGCCGTGCACATGCGCCAGGCGCGACTCGAAGTGCTTGCCCACCGAATACTCGGCGATCCACGCTTCCTTGCCGGGTGCGAAGTCGCGCAGGTAGATCAGTATGAAACCGTAAACCATGAACGCGGCGAGAAACAGGAATCCCGCGACGATGTTCTTCTTGCCTTGCATGTCGTACTCCTGGTTGGAACGATTCAGAGGAGGCGGTCGCTCGCGCGTCGCCGGGCCGGCTTGGCCGCGATCGCGAGCAGTTCTTCAGGTTCCGCGAAACGCGCTTTCTGCGCGTTGCTCAACGGTCCGCGGGTTCCGAGCCCCTTGCGCGCCGCGGCAATTGCCTCGCGCCGCTGTTCCTTCTTCGGCAGCAAACCGGGCAGCGCGCGGACCGCGCGGTCGGGGTCCGGCAACATCAGCAAGGCCTGCTGCTTGAGCACCTGCTTGAGCTGCGCCAGTGTCATCCGCTCGGGTTGGCGGTTTTCGGCCAGCATGCGGCGCACGAAGTGGAACGCGCGCTCGCCGATGCGCTTCTCGTCCCACTGCGGGCGAATCATGATGCGCACCCAGGCGTCGAGTGCGCTGCCGTTTTCGAACGCCGGCTGAATTGTTTCGATCTTCGGACGTTTGAACTCGTCGCGCAGCGCCACGCCCACCTCGCTGTCGATCTTGAAGCCGCCGATACCCGGGCCATGGCCGGCGCGCAGGCCGTCGGTCGCGGCGTCGACGACAAAGGCGCTGGTCGCGAGGTAGCTGGTCAGGAGTTCGCGCAAGGCCTGGTCGTCGTCGACGATCAGGATGCGAACCGGTGCCGATGCAGTCATGGTGTCGCAGTTTAGCGCCCACGGTAGCGCGACACGCGAGCGCGAAACCTGGTGAAACCCGGTGAAACGCGATGACACGCGCAGGACATCACCGCGCAACGCGCCCTGCACAACATGCGGTCCATGCACACCGAACCCTCCAACCGCTTCGTGACAACGCCCTTGTCGTCGCGCACGCGGCTCTTGCGCTTCGCGCTGGCAGCTCTCTTGCTTTGCGCCGGCGCTGCCCACGCGGCCGACACGCAAGAGACGGCTGTCGCGCCCGCGCTCGATCTGTCGCTGCCGCGCGATGTGCCTGCCAAGGCGGAACCGATCAGGAAGCCCGGCGACGGCCGCATCGACAGCAAGCGCTATGGCAGCGGCTACGAGGCGCGCGGGTTGAACGCCAGCAGGGAAGGCGCGACCAGCGCCACTGAACCCGCCAGCGGGGCGTCCTCCGGCAACGACGGCACCGGCTTGCGCGGCGCGGTCACCGGGCCCGCCGCCAAAGCGGTCGGTGGCGGCCATCGCAGCCGTGGCGCAGGCGGTCGCGGTCGACGCTGAACACCATTTTCATCAGCTTGCGAAAGACGCACAACATGAGCACGAAGAACGCGACAGGGCTCGTCAGGACAACGACGCTGGCGACGATCATTGCGGCGGCATTGTCCAGCGAAGAAGCATCGAGCCCGGCGTTCATGCGCGAGGAGCAAGTACCGGTCCGCGATGTCTTGCCCGAGCTGGCCGCGGGCACGCTGCCGGGGCGATCCGACAACACGATGCTGCAAGGCCTTTACGACGCGATCGTCAGTTTTCCGCATGAAAAAGCGATAACCGCGACCCATGCCCTGGGCGCGGATTCGCCGCGCCGGGGACGGCGCCTGCGGCATGGTGCTGCCGGCATTTCTCGACAACAAGGAGTAGTTCATGAGATTCGTTTCCACAACCCTGGCGGCCGCCGCAGCGCTAACCGCCCTGTCCGCTCAAGCCGAAGGTCTGTACGTCGGCGGCAGCGTCGGCGCCTCACGCTACAGCGACGACTTTGTCAGCGCGCTCACCGACCGCTCCGGCACCGGGCTCAAGCTGTACGGCGGCTATGCCCTCAACCCGAACTTCAGCGTCGAAGCGGGTGTGGCCAGGCTGGGCAAGATCAGGAGCGCAGGGAGCGAATTCAGGGGCGCCGGCCTGTTCGTCGATGTGGTGGGCATCTGGCCGCTGGCGAACAACTTCTCCCTGCTCGGGCGTGCCGGCGTGTTCAACGGCATGCTCGACAGCACGCTGGCCGGCGACGACCGCGGCACCAGCGTCAAGTTTGGCGCGGGCGTGCAGTACGCGATCGACAAGAACATCTCGGTGCGCGGCGAATGGGAGCGCTATCGCTTCGACGCGCTGGGCGTCAAACCGAATGCTGATCTGTATTCGATCGGCGTCAACTACCGGTTCTGAATCTCGAACGTGATTTGGCAACGTGAACAGACAACCTTCTCAAGCATCCCTTGTGCTCGCGGCTGTGCTGCTGCTCTTTGTGGCGTCGGTTGCGGCCACCGCGCAGCCCGATCGCGGCTCGCCCGGTGAACGCCGCGCGGCACCGCGACGTGCGGCGCCGCGCGGCGTTCAGCGCGAGGCGCGCAGCTTGCAACCTGGGTTGCAGACAGGCAGCGCGTGGCGGGCGATGCTGGCATCGCTCGTCGCGGACTGCCACAATACGACCAGCGTCAACCCAGCGGAGGATTGTATGGATGCACAAACCACGGTCAGTCAGACCAACGTCGTCTGCCCTCATTGCCACACCACCAACCGGGTGCCGGAGGGTCGTTTGTCCGAGGGGCTGTGCGGACGCTGCGGGAAGGCGCTGTTCGACGCTCATCCGGTCGCGCTGACGGGCGCGGACTTCGATCGGCACATCGCCAAATCGGAGCTGCCGGTGGTCGTCGATTTCTGGGCGCCGTGGTGCGGACCCTGCCGCACGATGGCGCCGGTATTCGAGCGCGCGGCCAAGGAACTCGAGCCGCGGTTTCGCTTCGTCAAGGTCAACACCGACGAGGAGCAGGAGCTCGCGGCGCGCCACGGCATTCGAGGCATCCCGACGCTGGCGATTTTCCGCAACGGTGTCGAGGTCGCACGCCTGTCGGGTGCGATGGATGCGACGCGCTTCATGGCCTGGGTGCGAGAGAACGGGTAGGGCGTTGCGACCCGCGTGGCAGACGGACCGCGCGCGTTCGATGCTGTTCGCGATCGAGCGCATCGAGGCCGATGCCGCGGTCTTCGCCCGCGGCATCCAGGGTCGCGTGAGCCCGGTCGCCAGCTCGTCGGCGATCGCCGTGTCGCTGCCCATGCGCCGGCGTGCAGCCGGCCTGCGCCGCCAGGCCCGGCGTCGTGCTCCAGTGCCCCAGGATGCGCGCCAGTATGCGTTCATCTTGTGCCACAGGTCGGGGCTCAGGACATCAGCGATGGCGGGCTTTCGGCGGCGATGGCGTTGATGAACCGGATGCGGGCGCAATGGCCGCATCGACGATGGCTTGTGCGTCTCGCAAGATGCACTTCAGGTGCGGCACGCCCTTGAAGCTCTCGGCGTAGATCTTGTAGATGTCTTCGGTGCCCGAGGGCCGCGCGGCAAACCAGCCGCTGGCGGCGATGACCTTGATGCCTCCGATGGGCGCACCGTTGCCCGGTGCCCTGTCGAGGATACTTTCTATGCCTTCGCCGGCAAGTTGGCCGGACGTGATCTGCCGCGCTGTCAACGCCGCCAGTCGCTTCTTCTGTTCGGAGGTCGCCGGCGCCTCGACCCGGTCCGACACAGGATGGCCGAACTCAGCGGCCAGGTCTTGATACAGCGCGCCGAGGTCATGGCCCCTGCGGGCGGTGATCTCGGCCGAGAGCAGTGCAGCCGTGATGCCGTCCTTGTCGGTTGTCCACACGGTGCCGTCACGGCGCAGGAATGAAGCCCCCGCACTTTCTTCGCCGCAAAAGCCGAGCGATCCGTCGCGCAGGCCATCGACGAACCACTTGAAGCCCACCGGCACCTCCTGCAGCGTGCGGCCGAGCCGGCCCGCCAGGCGGTCGATCAGCCGGGTGCTGACCACTGTCTTGCCGACGCCCACGCGTGGCGCCCACAGCGGCCGGTACCGGAACAGGAAATCGATGGCCACCGCCAGGTAGTGGTCCGGCGCCAGCAAGCCGGCGCTTGGGGTGACGATGCCGTGGCGGTCGTGGTCGGTGTCGCAGGCAAAGGCGATATCGAAGCGGTCCTTCAGGTTCTGCAGCCGCCGCATCGCGTACTTCGACGACGGGTCCATCCGGATCTTGCCGTCCCAGTCGAGCGTCATGAAGCCGAAGCTCGGGTCCACCACGTCGCTGATCACCGTGAGGTCCAGGCGATAGCGCTCGGCAATGGCGCCCCAGTAGTGAACGCCTGCGCCACCGAGCGGATCGACGCCCATGCGCAGCCTGGCATTGCGGATCACGTCGATGTCGATCACGCTGGCGAGGTCGCCGACATACGCGCTCAGGTAGTCGTGGCGGTGCGTGGTCGCGGCCTGCAGCGCCTGGGCGTGCGGCATGCGCTGCACGCCGTGAAGGCGCGCCTCGAGAAAGACGTTGGCAGCGGCTTCGATTCGGGCCGTGACGGCGGCGCCGGCCGGTCCGCCGTGTGGTGGGTTGTACTTGAAGCCGCCATCGCGCGGCGGGTTGTGCGACGGTGTCACGATGATGCCGTCGGCGAGCCTGCCGTCGCGCTCGCGGTTGTGGGCCAGGATCGCATGCGAGACGGCCGGCGTGGGCGTGTATTCGTCGCTCGCGGCCAACATCACATCGACGCCATTGGCGGCCAGCACTTCCAGCGCGCTGGCACATGCCGGCTGCGACAGCGCGTGGGTGTCGATGCCCAGAAACAACGGCCCGGTGATGCCCTGGGACTTGCGATGGTCGCAGATCGCCTGCGTGATCGCCAGCACATGCCATTCGTTGAACGAGCGGTCGAACGCCGAACCGCGGTGCCCGGAGGTTCCGAACGCCACGCGCTGCGCTGCCACCGCGGGGTCGGGCTGGTCGGCGTGGTACGCGGCGACGAGCGCGGTCACGTCGATTCGCATCGAGGCTGGCGCTGGCTGGCCGGCGCGTGGGTCGATCGTGCTTGCCATTGGGCGCCTATGAAGCGCTGGCGTGCAGCGCGATCCGCTCAGGCGCTGCGGCGACGACGGGCCTGAACGAGTCGGCGGCCCGCGTCAGGTCGTGCCGCCTGTCATCGACCATCACGCAATGCCGGGCCGGACAGTGGAGTTGCACGGCGTCCGGCATCTGTTCCTTGCGGATGTTGATCAGAACCCGGTCGGCCACCGCATCCCACGGGCCCGAACGCTGGACCTTGCGCGGCTGGAACACCACATCGCCGCCGGTCAGGATCATCGTGGACCCGCTTGCGTTCAAGTTCATGGGCAATCCTTTTCGGGTGCCGGTTGATGCCAACCTCCATCTCCGGCGGTCAGCGCGTCGGCCTCGTGCGGGCCCCAGGTGCCTTGTTCGTAGCCGACCGCGGGGGAGTGGTTGACCAGCACCGGTTCGACCACGGCCCAAGCCGCTTCGACCGCTTGCTGATCGCTGAACAGCGCGCCGTCGCCCACCATCGCGTCACCCAGCAGGCGCTCATAGGGAAGTTCGTCGCCGACGCCGTCTTCGCAGAGATAGAGCTCGCGCTGGTCGCCGACGAATCCCTTGCCGCCGCGTTTGACGCGGGCCGCCAATGCGATCGACGAGGTCGGCGCGAGCCTGAAGCGAAAGTGGTTGGCGCGGCCGTCGGCCGGCGCCGAATCCGCGAACAGGGCCTGCGGAGGCGGTTTGAGTTGCACCAGCACCTCGGCCGTGGTTTGCGCCAGACCTTTGCCCGCGCGCAGATACCAGGGCACGCCGGCCCAACGCCACGAGTCGATGAACAGACGCAGCGCGCAAAAAGTCTCGACATCCGAGTCGGGCGCCACGTCAGGCTCGTTACGGTAACCGGCGTACTGCCCCCGCACCAGGTCTTCCGGCACCAGGGGCCGCATGGCCTGGAAGACGCCCGCCTTTTCGCCATGCACCGCGCCGTAACCGCGGCGGGGCGGCGGCTCCATCGCGAGCAGCGCGACGATCTGGAAAAGGTGGTTCTGCACCACGTCGCGCAGTGCACCCGCAGTCTCGTAGAAAGCGCCGCGGCCGGCGACGCCGAAATTCTCGGCCAGGATGATCTGAACGCTGGCCACGAAGTTGCGATTCCAGATCGGTTCGAGAAACGAATTGGCGAAGCGAAAATACAGGAGGTTCATGATTGCCTCCTTGCCCAGGTAGTGGTCGATGCGAAAGATCGAGCGTTCGGGGAAATGCGACTGTGCGATGCGATTGAGTTCGCGCGCCGAAGCCAGGTCGCGACCAAAGGGCTTTTCGACGATGACGCGGGCGTTCTCGGCCAGGCCGGCGGCGCCCAGACTGGTGATCACGGTCTCGAACGCCGACTGCGGAATCGCCAGGTAATGCACCGGCCGTCGTGTGCCCGCCAGCGCTGCCTTGATCGTGCTGAAGGTTGCCGGGTCGTTGTAGTTGCCGCTGACGTAGGTAAGCAGCGACAGCAGCCGCTCGACCACGGCCGGGTCGCGCGCCGTGCCAGCGTGGTTCAGGCTGTCGGCGACGCGTTCGTGCAACTGCGTCACGGTCAACTTCGACGATGCCACGCCGATCACCGGGACCTGCAGCGTGCCCTTGCTCACCATCGCGTACAGCGCGGGAAAGATCTTCCTGCGAGCGAGGTCGCCAGTGACGCCGAAGATCACGATGGCGTCGGACGGCGGTTCGGCGCCGTGTTCGTCTTGCGGCTGCGCGATCACATTGTTGTGGCGGGCATGGTGCCCGCATTCATTGTGGCAATGCAAAGTGCTCCGGGGGGCAAGGATCCGTCGGGGCCAACTCCGGCAGATGATGGCTCGGGCCATCGCAGGCGGTCAGGCCCCAGCAGCTTTCGTTGGAACCGGCGAACCCGTGCGGGGTTGCTCCGCGCATGCTCGCGCTGGACTTCGGTCGCGCGCCGGCTGTTCTCGAAATAGTCGCAGCGCTTCTCGCGCATGAAACGATCCCGGATGCCGCGAAAATCGATCCAGGCATGCGAGAACTTGTGCACGAACAGCGGCCCGGCATACAGCAAGTCGTAGCGGTACAGATGTTCCCATTGACAGGTCGTCGTCCAGCCGTGGTAGCAGTCGCGATCACCCTCGACCGGGTGCGTGGGCGAGCCCAGCGGAGCACGTACGGCAAGAGCGCTTCGCTACGGCCTCCCCACCTGTAGTGGATGAAGCCGCTTTCGCGCTTCCAGCCTCGCTCTGCTGCCACCGGGTAGGCAGACAGGGCGAACCGGACCACGGCAATGCCGGACGGTGAATTCTCGCGCGAGGTGTCGGCGACCAGTCCATTGGCCGGATTTACCGCTTCCAGGAAGCAGCCGAACGCTGCGCGCTGCAGCCCATCGAGCAACGCCTCGTTTGACGGTTCGGTCACGTCAACCAAGAGCGGTGTCGCACCTGTGGATGGCGAATTTCCGGTCAAGCGGCAATCGGGATTCGGAAGAATATCTAAGTGAGAGATTCACGCCGGATCGTACCAGTCTGCCGTTCGACGAACGGATGTGATGCCGGAGGGTATGAAGCGGACTTGATCTCGTCGATCTCGCGGACGTGCAGGTTGGCGCGCATCAGCCCGGCACGGCGCGCATTGCGCAGGATCACTGCGCCGTCTTGGCGCGGTTCCCGGCCGCGCCGCTTGCGAACCGAGCCGCCCAAGCCGCATCCGGCACTCGGTACAATCCGGCATTGCGCGTCAGGCGGCCGGACAGGCGGCCGAGCCGGTAACGCCGGCCTTGCTCGTGCTTCTCTAGACTCGTCCTCATGTCGCTGCTGCTCTTGCTCGTGCTGCCCTTTCTCGGCAGCGTCGTGGCGGCGTTGCTCCCCACCGGTGCGCGCAACATCGAGTCGATCTGGGCCGGCCTCGTGGCGCTTGCGGCGGCCGTGCCGCTGGCATTGCTGTACCCCGAGGTGCGCGACGGAGGTGTGGTCGTCGAGCGGCTGGTGTGGCTGCCCAGCCTCGGGCTGGACCTGCTGGTGCGCATCGACGGTTTCGCCTGGATGTTCGCGATGCTGGTGACGGGCATGGGCGTGCTGGTGGTGATGTACGCGCGCTACTACCTCTCGCCCGACGACCCTGCGGCGCGTTTCTACTCGCTGTTGCTGGGCTTCATGGGTTCGATGCTCGGCGTGGTGGTCTCAGGCAGCCTGATCCAGTTGGTGGTGTTCTGGGAACTGACCAGCGTGTTCTCGTTCCTGCTCATCGGCTACTGGCACCACCGCAAGGACGCCCGGCGCGGCTGTGGCCGGTGTTGTCGGGCACCGATGTCTGGTTCTGGATCGTCGGCGGCGCGGGCCTCATCACGCTTTTGCTCGGCGCCTACGCAGCGATGTTCCAGAACGACCTCAAGGGCCTGCTGGCTTACTCGACCATCAGCCACCTCGGGCTGATCACGCTGCTGCTGGGCCTGAACAGCCCGCTGGCCGCGGTGGCCGCGGTGTTCCACATGATGAACCACGCGACCTTCAAGGCGTCGCTGTTCATGTCGGTGGGCATCATCGACCACGAGACCGGCACGC